>MDLC01000021.1 GCA_001723645.1 Candidatus Endobugula sertula
AACATTCTGAATGCTTAGGAAGAAAAAGCGATCATGTTTAATCGTTGGCGGTGATCATCTTCAGTGGAATACGCAGCTTTTACCAATAAATTCATACAGGCCAATGCGGTAATGGGTGATTTTTCAGAAGGTTTCCAAATAACACTGTTGCCACACACAACAGCCAGTGCAAAATTCCATGACCAAACAGCAACAGGAAAATTAAATGCACTAATCACACCGGTCACACCCAGAGGGTGCCAAGTTTCAGTCATTTTATGGCCAGGACGCTCTGAGCTAATGGTTAAGCCATACAACTGCCGAGATAAACCAATAGCAAAGTCACAAATATCAATCATTTCCTGCACTTCGCCAAGCCCTTCCTGCAAGATTTTTCCACATTCCAAGCTGACTAGATAACCCAAGGCTTCCTTATGCTGTCTTAATTCCTCACCCAATAACCGAATAAGTTCACCACGTTTAGGGGCAGGAACTGCTCTCCATATTAAAAAAGCACCTTGTGCTCGAGCAATCTTTTGCTCTATTTGAACAGCGGAATCTTCTTCCAATACACCTAACAAACTACCATCAATAGGTGAATATACGGGTAAATCGCCCTTTTTAAATTGGTTTAGATCAATACCCAGCTCACTAAGAATATTGTGTTTTGACATTGTTAAAGTCCAGTTAATTACTCTACATATTAAAATCAAAGGCGAAAATGGGACACAGTGAATGGCATGGCCTTAGGCATAAGCATTTGACCTGATGATAAGCTCACTGTCGCCAAACAAACCGGCCCCACCAAAAGATAGCTACTATGAATGCTAACGGTAAAGTGAAAACCCTGCAACACACCCCCCGTTAAAACATGACGCAACAAAAAGTACAGCACATGCATTTTTTAATATTTTAACCGAACCTGAATTATTCGATGCCAGAGACCGGACTCGATAATTCCTGTTAGATCAATTGCTTATAGTGCTTAATTCGCGGCATTTTCGCACAGATGATAATAACCGATAAATGGCTCGGTTAAGAGCATTCTAAAAGGCTTCTGGTTGGGAGTCTAGCAGTTGAGAATTGCTAATGTTTTTTATTAATGATCTGAAGGTGTGATTTCAGCTTAAAATATCCATTCTGTGTGCATAGATCGCTTCTAATAGAATGGGGGAAGCTTTTGAGCTTTCCATTTTCTGTACTCGTACTTTTCCAAACCAGCTCTATCTTGTAAAACCAGTGATACACAAAACGCCTTTGCTGCTGCCTTAAAAGAGCATGGCTATATCTTGGCGCGTGGAGATCGGCGTGGATTTGTAGCGGTGGATTTTAAAGGTGAACCCTTCGCTGTTTCTAAATAGGTCGGCATCAAGGCCAAGGACGTAAAAGCCAAGCTCAACGAAGCCGATAAGCTGCCCTCATTTGTAGATGCCAAAGCACAGATGGCAAAGGATATAGCGGCAAACCTGCAAAAGGCGCAAGAGCAACAAAATACCGTTATTCATGACCGCCAGAACCAGCTTAACGCAAAGCTGGAAATCATGACCTCACAACATAAACACCAGCGCGAGGAATTAGAAACCACGCAAGAAACCCAAGGAAATCAAAGCCCGTCAAGCGCGATACAGCAAAGGCTTACGCGGCCTATGGCAACGCCTCAATGGGCAACGTGGCAAGATCAAACGCCAGAATGAGCTAGAAACCTATCAACCAATACAACGTGATAGGCAAGAAAAAGACAGCCTCATCTTTAACCAGTTAGAGCAACGCCAAGTCTTAGAAGCCAGAATGCAGCGCCTTGATACGTACAGGGAACAGGGACAAAAGCATATCACCCAAGATATACAGCAATATCGTGAAATCCAACAACATAAGCGGGATAGGTTTAGTGTGATAGACCGCCAAACCTCGAAAGATCGGGGTTTAGAGCGGTGATTCCTCTTAAAATTATGTTATTGACAACATATGTAATGAAGTACATACTATAAATATGGAATGGAAAGTAATCATACATGAAGAATGTGATGCGGAATTTTTAGCATTTTCTGATGAGATGCAGAACGCCTTATTAATGCGGGCGCAAATGCTCAAGAAATAAGGAGCAAACTTTGGCCGCCCTCATGTTGATACGCTGGAAAATTCAAAGCATTCCAATATGAAAGAACTACGCTTTAAGGCAGATAATGGTGTTTGGCGAGTTGCCTTTGATCCAAAACGACAAGCCATATTGCTTGTTGCAGGGGATAAGTCAGGTATCAGCCAAAATCGCTTTTATAAAAAGCTGATTAAAACTGCCGATGAGCGTTTTAGCGACTGGATTAACCGTAGGAGGGTTAACGATATGGCACGTACAACAGATGATTTTATTGCCAACCTATCCAAAGAACGGCAAGACATAATACAGCAAGGTTTCCAAGAACTGGACGCTGAGTATATGGCTTTACAGGAGTTACGTAAGGCAATGGCGTTCACACAAGAACAAATTGCCGATGAACTCGATATGGATCAAGGTAATTTATCCAAGCTTGAAAAACGAACTGATTTAATGCTGTCTACGTTACGCCGTTATATTGAAGCAATGGGTGGGTCACTAAAACTGGTGGCAGAGTTTCCTGAACGCCCCCCTATTGAAGTCACAGGTTTTGGTGATACGCCGCCTCAACAATAAAGTAGGGTGATGAACCTGTGGCCTCTATTGTCGCTGAAATGATGGAAGGGTTTGCCTCTGGTCGTTTTTAGACCAAACGGGAGTGTAAATTCTTTCTGGAAAGTACACCTCAATATCCTAAAACGGTCAGCGGTAAAATTGGTAATAGCCACGTTGATAAAATATTGAGTAACCCTCTTTATGCGGGATATATTGAGCACAAGCCGAACACTATTGATAAATTACTAGATAGGATTGTGGCTGTGGACTCTCCATCTGTTATGCAAGCATTGGAAAAACGGGTTATCTCCTTGGAAGATCAACAGCGAGTTATTGAGGAAAAAATTGCTATTTGTGGTCGTCCTATCAAGTCGTTTGATGAGATGTATCGAACCGCTATGCAGTATCTCGCAACCCCCTATAAATTATGGGCTTTGGGAGGATTTGAGGAGAAGCGAACAGTGCTAAAACTCACCTTTACCGACCGTCTCACATGGGATCGAAAAGGCATGTACCGAACACCTGATTTATCCTTACCATTCAAGGTGTTAGGGGGATTTTTGGGATGTAAAAAGTTGATGGTACCAGAGGCCGGACTCGAACCGGCACGCTTTTAAGGGCGCAGGATTTTGAATCCCGTGTGTCTACCAATTTCACCACTCTGGCATATTCTCGTCATTGAACGTTTTCACTTTCATTCTGCCAACTGGGTAAACCTGACAGGAGAGGCCAGGAATTATAACAGCGGCTTTACATCCGTCAACTGATAACGGTAATTAACAGTAAAGTGCCGATGAATTTACAGCTAAAGCACCTTGGTATTCGTTATAAAAAAACGTTCAAACCTCCCAAAGCCCGCGACGAGGCACGTATTCAGTTTCAGCCAAAAACAGCAACCTATGGGTCATAGTTGCATCGTGGAGTTTCTTCCACCTTGTAGCCCTGACCTAACCCCATTGAACATCACTGGGTCAAACCAAGGCTATCAGAAAACCGTATCGCTGTGATGTCGATGAGTTGCTTTCTCTACACATCAATTATGTCAATGTATGGTTAAATAGCTATATGCTATCAGATTGACCAACTTAGAGGGAATCAAATCAGAATTCATGCAACCTGCGGATGCGTTTGCCATGACTAATAACCCCCTTCGTTTACTCATTGTGTAGAGACAAAGGGGGGGTATCCAAGAATAAGTAGTCATTACCATTGTCAATCAACAGCTGTAGACTATTGGTTGCGTTTTACCCCTCTTTTGGTGAATTTGAACCCAACTTCAGCACTGGTACAGGTGCTCATCGAGTGTTAATCAGTAACCACTTTACCATTCAAATAGCAATGAGATGATATTAACCATTTTGTGGGACAGAAGTTATTGTGTATGCAGTTGTGTATGTGTATACTAAATAATCAGCGGGTATCTTTCAATAGAGGTGTGATAATGTCCCAACAACTCATTCGTAAGCAATTTCTTGTTTCGAGTTCTAATGTTAATAAAATAGAGAGGCTCGCTGAGGAAAAAGGGACATCTGCAACCGAAATTGTTCGCTTAGCTATTGATGCCTTTGATCCAGAAGGTGTTTATAGTGTGAATTCCAATGACTTAATGACATTGGTGGCCGACCAATTAAAGGAAGCTATTTCATCAACACAGAGAGCTAACAAAAAAGTGGCTCAAACTCTAAAAAGTTTAGAAGAGAAAAAACACTAATGTCTAATTGGAAAAGTATACTACTTGATACATTGAAACTGACAGATGAAGTAAGGTGCTTAAATGAACGCGTTGAAAAGTTATCTGATTCCACATTAAATATTGATAAGCGTCTGGTCAGGTTGGAAACAATGGTTGAAATATCGCAAGTATATCAGCGGTTGGTAAACAATAAGCACTGAATTGATCGGAACGTGTGTTTTGAGCTATTTGGTTCGCCCCAGTAATAGCAGACATTCCATTAAATTAGCCAACTGGCCAATAGAGGTCGCCCATGCCCAATAAGAAGCACCACAAATAACACAATTCAGCACTCAAAGCAGACGTCTATTTACAAATTCAGTAAAAACAGCCCGTTAGGAATAAACAAGCTTCTGCAATACTGTCAAGGAGTCATATTATTACAGGAAGGGATTGCACCACCACTCATATTACAATAAATTAAGCATAGTGATGTAACCGTTTACCACTGACAACAAAAGGGCAAGACTTTCGCCTTGCCCCTTTATTTGCCCTTACTTAGAAATTAAAGAGCGACAATATTTTCAGCTTGGGGGCCTTTTTGGCCCTGGGTAACCGTAAACTCAACTTTTTGACCTTCTGTTAGGGTTTTAAACCCTGTTCCCACAATTGCACTAAAATGCGCAAAAACGTCTGGACCAGACTCTTGTTCAATAAAGCCGAAGCCTTTGGATTCATTAAACCACTTAACGGTACCAGTAGTAGTAGACATAGTGTTCACCTTATGTAGTGTATTTCAAAAGTAATATTGACCCGAAGGTCGGCGAAGCTAGAAGTGTTGCTATTACTTATGAAAAACAAAATGAGACTCTAACCTATCAATCAACATCAATAGGGGATGTACATAACATCGAAATTTTGTGCATAAATATAAGGCGTACTTTCAAGCAGTTGCAGATTGTATACTCCTGTACTTTGATGTCAATTGTTATAATGATTAAAGTGCCAGAAATTCTAGGACTTATGACACAATTTTTGCCTAAATATCCTATGTACAGGACAAAACGCGCAATGAGTGCCTAAAGGTGTTGATATTTCCAACAGTATTTAGCAGTAATCGATGTAAGTAGTCCATGTCGTAGCTGACGAGGCTGGTTGATTGACAACCATGTTTTTGAATCCAATGGGTTGCAAACCATTTTGCTAAAGCAATGCCTAATTGAAAGTACCTTAGGTAGTCCATCCCGCGTTAACCATGCATAAAAAGTATCAGAATTGATATGACGGTCAAATAGCGTCAAGGCTAAAACTGTTACATAAAACGGTTCCATTATTCTGGATTCTAATATACTCTCGTAGTGTTTTTGGTTTTACTTAATTCAATATAATATAGGTATTTTTTTCGAAGCACAGATACAAACATGAGTATTATTACTCAATCAGTATCATATGAAATATGAATAATAACTATAGGTGATCCAATGAAATCAATAACATACGCATCAGCCTTAACGGCAACTCTTACTCTATCGCTATCAGCTACTGCCGATGTGAATGTGGCTTACTTCCTAGAATGGGCAACACCTAATCAAGTCGCCAAAGTGGAAAAAATCTATGATGAGGCATTAGGTGAAAAAGTAAATTGGATCAATTTTGGTAGTGGTACTGCAATGACAGAAGCCATGTTGGCTGGTGATATTGATATTGCCTATAGTCAGGGTTTGACACCGTTTGTTAGTGCAGTTAATGCCAATGCTCCAATTAAAATGGTCGCTATTGCTGTTGCTTATAGTGCTGCTGACGATTGCATTATTCGTACAGATTCGGGTATTACTAAGTCTAATGCCAGTGAGTTGGAAGGAAAGTCAGTTGCTGTACCATTGAGCACGACGGCAGATTTTGGTTTCCGTATGACAATGCAACACTTGGGTGTAGATGTAAACAAGTTGACAGTCGTTGATCAGGAACCAGCAGACGCAGCAGTCTCTTTATTTGATGGGACTGTGACCATGGCTTGTGCCTATGGTGAGAATTCTCTTTCCAAGATGAAAAAAGTGGGCTCTCCTATATTAACCTCTGAAGAAAAAGTGACCGTAGGTATTACGAGCTTCGATGTTATTTCAGTGACTGAGAAATTTGCTCAAGAAAAACCAGAAGCACTACGCACTTTCCTTAAAGTAACGCATCAGGCAAATGCTAACTTCGCTAAAGACCAAAGTAAAATTGATATTATCGCTAATGATGCAGGCATGACGGTTGAAAAAACCAAATATCAAATGGATAGTTTTACATTCCCTTCTGTCAATGAACAGTTAAGGGACTACTTTAGCGAAGGTGGCCGTGCGATGATGATGTTACCTCTTATGGGTAAAATGTTTGCTACTGATGCTGCACCAGCGAAAGACGACTACAGTAAAGCAGTCGATCTTTCCTTCCTTCAATAATCTATAGGAGTATCAGAATTGATGATGCCAAATTTTGTGTGTCTTCTTATCACTATTGCCACTTTTAAACGCACCTCGACCGTTAACTTGCCATTAAATAATTTTTAGCCATCGTCTGATTGGCCAAAACGTATTGTGTAAATATTACCTGCGCGTCCTTAGCTAACCCTTTATATAGCTACTTAATGATAAATTGACATCCTTTGATGTGTAGAGAGAACAACTCATCGACATCATAGCGATACGGCTTTCTGAGAACCTTGGCTTGATCCCACTGTGGTTCAGGTCAGGGCTGTCAGGTGGTAACATTCCAGTATACCACCACGTTGGTTGATCACTTCTATTTGATTGTCAGCGATTGCTTGAGGAAACTAAAGGTAATAACTACCACACCCGTTCAGAAGCACGAGCAGTGGTATTTGCCCATCTGCTAAGGCTGATAGTCTGGGTTGTTCCAAACAATGAAAGCTGCTTTATTGTCACAACCCGGATCATCAACATAATCTTGAATGATGCCATAAATGGTAAAGCCCAGTTTGAGTTGAATACTGACGGTTGGGTCAAAGATTTTCCCTGCAATCACTTTGTCGACATAATCTTCAACAGACATCTTGTTTTTGTAGGCTCCATAACCGGCCAGCAGTCCTCCAGTGACTTGTCCACGTAGGTTAAATCGCCGTACCAAATTGTGCCGAGCGTTATATAACATCGTCGATAAGCCACGCCGCCGATAATCGGGAATGACTCCGATACACGCCCCATAAAGCCAATCTCCATCAGGTTGATGATGTCCCAGCCAGTTGTTATCTGATACCTCGATGTAGCGATGCTCATAATGGTCAAAATTGATAGCCTCGGCAATTGTGCGAAAATCTGTGGAGGAGGCTACAATCTTGCCTGAGTCTGTGACAAGTGCCAATTGCCCTTCGGGGAATCGTTCTATTTGGGCCGCATATTTTTCAGCCGTAATAAGCTCCTCCTCTGTCATGGTAGGAAAACTAGCACGTTGCACAGCTTCAAGCTCCTCAACCATGTCAAGGGTACTGTTAATAATAGTGAAAGTTTCACTCATTCTTTTATTCCTCTTTAATGGTAAAATATTTATATTCATTCACGAAAAGCAGGTACCACACAAATCGATATAGAAAGGTGGATATGGCGTGGTGTAATAGGTAAGGGCCTGTAAATCTACTCCTTCATTGAGAGCCTCCACAGTGCAGGAGAGCCGCTGTTCACTTAGATTTCGGTAAGCGGAACGGCTAAGCTTTCAGGAAATCCAACCGTATAGTGTCGAACGTCACCACAACATTGCTCTCCATGCTGATGACTTCTTTCATAAGGAGTGCCACTAGCATTAATCACTCGAGTTTTATTTCGTTTCATATTACAGCTTTTCTGTTAACGTTGAAAAAATAACGTTTGTAAACACTCAATGATTTACAATTTTTTCATCAAAAACCACTATAAATACCGAGTGAAAAAAACCACTGAATATTCTAATATAGTTGTTGGCTAAATACTAAAATTAATTCCGAAACATGAATTCGAAACACTGGCCTATCTTTCCATCGCACCCCCAATGGTCACAATGTGTGATAGTGAAACTTCGAGTGAATCCGCTATCTTTTTGTAATCAGCAAACTCTACTATACGAGGCAAAGAAAACCGTTTCAGAGACAAGTACTCGCGTACCATTCAACATGACCCTGATGATGTATCCTACGGTTTAAGGTGATTGTGGAGTAAAAAATAATGGTTGAGTATGAGGGTCTCGGCTTTGGTTTTCTTCTTCCAATTTTTTTAAGTAAGTGTCCCAAAGTGCTTTCTGGTTTTCTCCTAGGTCAGCGAGATAATTCCAAGTAAAAATACCTGTATCGTGACCATCATCAAAGGTAATGCGTATACCGTAATTGCCTGAAAGCTCAAGTTCTTTAATGCCTACATCCATTTTCCCTGTGACCAATACTACTTGATCATACCCCTGTGCTTCGGCAGAAGGAGAATGTACCCGCAGAAATTCTGCGGGCAGTTGATACGATTTATGAGCAAAAGCAATGTTTAGTATTTTAGATTTTTTGTGTAGATGAACCTTGGTTGGAGCAGTGTTCTTAATCACGAAAATTTTTTGCTATAGCATTGGGTTTTTATAAAATAAAACGACTGAGATCTTCATCCTTAGCCAATTCACTGAGAGATTGATTGACGTAGTCTTCATCAATGGTCAGGATACGCTCACCCGTGGAGCCACTTTCAAAAGAAACTTCCTCAAGCAATCGTTCCATCACCGTGTGTAGGCGACGGGCACCAATATTTTCAGTACGTTCATTCACTTCCCAGGCAGTTTCAGCAATACGGCGGATACCGGAGTCTGTAAATTCCAAGGAGACACCTTCGGTTTCTAATAGGGCCTTTTGCTGTTCTGTTAATGAAGCATTAGGTTCTGTCAGAATACGTTCAAAGTCCTCAGGAGAAAGTGCAGATAATTCTACACGAATAGGTAAACGCCCTTGTAATTCTGGAATTAAGTCAGAAGGCTTGGTGACGTGAAAGGCGCCTGAAGTAATAAATAGGATATGATCGGTTTTGACCATACCGTGTTTGGTGCTGACAGTGCAGCCTTCAATGAGTGGTAGCAAATCGCGTTGTACGCCTTCACGGGATACATCGCCACCGCTATGTTCTCCACGTTTAGCCACCTTGTCTATTTCATCAATAAATACAATGCCGTTTTGTTCTGCGGCCTCGATAGCAGTAGTTTTCAGGTCTTCTTCATTAACTAATTTGGCTGCTTCATCATCACACAGTTGCTTAAAAGCCTGTTTTATTGGCAATTTAACAGCTTTCTTTTTATCTGGAGACATGTTGGAAAACATATTTTGTAACTGACTGGTCATATCTTCCATGCCCGGCGGAGCCATGATTTCGATGCCGACTTTGGGGGAGGATATTTCAATTTCGACCTCTTTATCGTCGAGTTTACCTTCACGCAGCTTTTTACGAAATAATTGGCGTGTGTTGGAATCACTGGTTTGCTGCTCTTCGTCAGTATCTCTTGCAGGGCGTAGGAGAGCATCTAATATCTGCTCTTCGGCGGCGTTTTCTGCACGGTGACGTACTTTAGCCATTTCCTGTTCGCGATACATTTTAATCGAACAATCTGCCAAATCACGAATAATAGAATCAACCTCCCGACCTACATAGCCAACTTCCGTAAATTTGGTCGCCTCTACTTTGATAAAGGGAGCGTTGGCCAGTTTAGCAAGGCGACGGGCAATTTCTGTTTTACCGACACCCGTAGGGCCAATCATTAAAATGTTTTTAGGCGTAATTTCAGAACGTAAATCTTCACTGACTTTCATTCGACGCCAACGATTACGCAATGCAATGGCAACTGCGCGTTTAGCATCTTTTTGGCCGATAATATGTCTGTCGAGTTCGTGAACAATTTCTTTGGGAGTCATTTTAGACATTATTTACACATCCAACGTTTCAATAATGTGGTGTTGATTAGTATAGACACAGATATCACCCGCAATTGTCAACGCTTTTTGGGTAATGTCTTCTGGGCCCAGCTCGGTATTTTCCAGCAGTGCTCTGGCAGCAGATTGGGCAAAGGGTCCTCCGGAACCAATAGCAATCAAGTTGTTTTCGGGTTGGATAACATCTCCATTACCAGTGATAATTAAGGAGGCTTCTTTATTGGCAACCGCTAATAGCGCTTCCAGTCTGCGCAAAGCACGGTCTGTACGCCATTCTTTGGCCAGTTCAACGGCTGACCGAGTGAGTTGACCATTATATTCCTGTAGTTTTGCTTCAAAACGCTCAAATAGGGTAAACGCATCAGCTGTACCGCCTGCGAACCCCGCTAACACTTGGTTGTCATGTAAACGGCGAACTTTATGGGCATTGCCCTTCATTATGGTATTTCCCATGGATACCTGCCCATCACCAGCAATGGCTACTTTGCCATTGCGACGTACAGAAACAATTGTAGTCACAGTATTACCTTCTTTAAAATGAGTGATTCAGAGCCCTAGTAAGTGGGGTCGATTTTATAAAATACAATACTGGTAAACATAATATAGGTCTCAGAAAGTCGTATTAGCTGATCTGGTGACCAATTGATGAGTGGTCGCTTTACCCTTAGGCTGTTTTCTGCACATATTAGCTGACTTATTGTCATGCTGGAATTTGCTGCACAATTAGCATTCTAAGGATCGAGTGAATGCCATAGGAGCCATGATGGGCACATTAAATAATCGATCAAAAAAATGTCTTAGTACTAGAACGCCTAATCAAGTATTGTTAGGCAACCCCACTGTTGCACTTGCGAGTTGAATCCGCATTTCTTGACACAAGAAATTAAAAATAATCGGTGATTAATGAGCGTTTATGGCTTTCTTTTTAACAATAAGCTATTGATTTGATGGGATGCCAGAATACTTCTTGCTTTGGCTACTTTTGCGCGTGAAGTAAAAGGACCAACAATAACTCGATGCCACTTTTGTTGCTGGTTATTGGTTATGGTTTCTATATTTGCGGGTAAGTTAAGTAATAACAATTTTGCCCGTCTTTTGTCAGCGTCAATGTACTTTTTGAATGAACCTGCTTGTAAGACATTATGGAAATCGTTTCCTGCTAGTGTATCTCCAATGATTTTAGTGTCTACCTCAATTTCTTGTTCTCTTAATATTTTATAAAAATCGAAACGCACTTGCGACTGTTGTTCCTGGGCTGTTTTTGTGGGTCTTTCAGTGTTTACCTCTGTCGTTTTTTCTGTTGTTGCTTGTTTAGATAAATGGACCAGAAACATAGCAAAAGCAGCGACGAATAAGCCAATGAGTAGCCAGGCCCAGACAGGAGCTTTTTTAGATGGATTGGGTTCCTTGCGAGTATTCTTTCGCTTTACCGATTTTTTAGCGGTTTTTTCGGGAACCGTTTTCTTTGTTGGCCGAGGCTTGGGGAGGCGTGATTTTCGTTTTGCAAAGTCCTGGGTCATCAGTGTCGTTGTGTTATGTCTGTTTTTGCTTTCGTGGCAAGTCGAAATAGTGGCGAATTGTACATGAATTTATGATGTATTTGTTAACTCTATGGATGGCTCTCTGCCAACAATATCTTATGCATCTCTTTCGCGTTTGCATCCAATGTATAATCTGCGCTTAAACTTCTTGTGGATCTACATCCACTAGCCAGTGTAAACCTTTAGTTTGGCGTTGTTGTTCCAACTGCCAACACAGTTCTGTGAGTAGGAAGTGTAGTTGCTTGCGCTCTTTAGTTTTAATTTGAAGATAATAATAATAACGATTATTGCACTTTTCAATAGTTGCTGGTAGGGGTCCAAGATACTGTATTTGATGGGTAGGTGGACAGATATTATGGGCTAATAATCGAGCTTGTTGTAAAAACCCTATAGCAATTGTTGATTGTTGTGCATGACAACGTATGAGTGCCATGTACTGGTAAGGAGGCATGTGGTTATGTTGGCGTTCGGCTAATAATTGTTGTGCTAGGTGGTTATACCCGTGTTTTAAGAGTATTTGCAGATGAGGATGCCCCTCAAATTGGGTATGTAGTAACACACGTCCTTGATACTTTTCTCGCCCAGCCCTGCCCGCTACCTGGGTTAATAATTGTCCCATACGTTCGGCCCCGCGGAAGTCGCTACTAAAAAAGCTATTGTCGAAGCCGAGAATAACGGCTAGTGATACATTAGCAAAATGGTGACCTTTGGCCAGCATTTGGGTGCCTACTAAAATACAGGCTTGTCCACTATTAACCAAAGAGAGTGCGGATTTCAGTTCTCCTTTACGGCTCATACTGTCTTTATCGATTCGTAATATAGGAACGGTAAAATATTGCTTTAATTCTTCCTCACTACGTTGTGTTCCCTGCCCTAAAGGTTGCAGGTGTGCACTGTGGCAATGGGGGCACCGTGATGGCACTGTTGTTTTACAATCGCAATGGTGACAATGTAGATGCTGATTGTGCTGCTGAAATTGATGCACAGTCATACGACAGTCGCAGTTGTTACATTGGCTTAACCAGTTGCACTCCTGACAAATCAGTGTCGGGGCGTAACCTCGACGATTGATAAAGACGAGTACCTGCTGTTGTTTATTCAGGGTCTCTTTAATGGTGTGAACAATTTCGGGGGATAAGGAGGCGTCTTGTTGGTTGATGCAACGGATTTCCGGTAAGTGTGCTGCAGTCGCTCGCTTTGTTAGTTGTAGATGGATGAAGCGCTGGTTTAGTGCATTGTGCAGCGTTTCCAGAGAAGGTGTGGCACTGCCCAGAATAATTGGGATGTTATTCTTTTGCGCACGAATAATGGCTATATCACGAGCAGAGTAACGTACTCCTTCTTGTTGTTTATAAGAGAGATCGTGTTCTTCATCAATGATAATGAGCCCTAGCTTGGGCAGAGGGGTGAAAATTGCTGAGCGAGTACCAATAATAATCGATGCTTGTCCTGCCCTGGCACCAAGCCAGATATTAAAACGTTGCCGATCTGTCATACCTGAATGCGTGGTAGCTACTGGAATGTTAAAGCGTTGCTGAAAACGTTCCAGAGTCTGAGGAGTTAATCCAATTTCCGGAACTAGGAGTAATGCCTGTTTCCCCGTGGAAGTCACTTTGGCAATGGTTTGGAGGTAAATTTCCGTTTTGCCACTACCAGTGACCCCATTGAGCAGGTAAGTATTGAATTGCTGGATATCAATGCGTTTTAGGGCTTCCTGTTGCTCTGGGTTGAGGGCAATGGTTGATGTGGAGATCGGTTGTGTAGGCACACTATTGAACAAGGCGGAATCAATGGTAATTTTTTCCAAAATGCCTTTGTTGATCAAGGTATTAACAATAGTGCGTGAAATACCAGCAGTTTTTAATGTGTCTGGTGTAATGCATGGATATTTTTGTACTAGTTGCCATAAAACATATTGTTTTTTAGCCCGGCCAAATGACTCAGCGGTTTGTTGTTTGCCTGTTTTTGTGAGTTGCCAAGACTCAGTTTGCAGTAGTTGTGGTGCTGGCGTATTTTTCCGTAACAGAACGGGTAGTGCTAAATGGCAAACCTCCCCTAACGGATAATGATAATAACTGGCACACCACTGGCAAAGTGATAAGATGTCCTGGTCTAATCCTATATCGTCAATGACACCGTGTATCGCACGCATTTTAGCGGCAGGGGCAACCATTTGCGTGCTAACCTTGATTAAGATACCAGTAACGGCTTTTTGGTGCCCGAAGGGCACAGATAAACGCATCCCTGGCCTGAGTTGTTGAATATTCATATCCGGGTTTGGGAGGTAGTCAAAAAGTCGTCGTAACGGTGAAGGTATGGCGACAGTTAATAAGGTGTTATATTCGGGCATTGAATGAAATCACTGAATGAAATATAGTCGTTTAGGCTTGTGTTAGTTATCAATTCTGGTAGTATGGCCGCCCTTGATCTTCAGGTAGGTCTATAGGGGCTACCAGTCAGGCCTGTTTATCGCTACCGTATCTGGCAAGTGACCAGATGGCGGAGCAACAATAGCACGATAGAAAGAGAGTCGCATTATGCAAGCAGATATCCATCCCAATTATGGTGAAATGGCCGCAACATGTAGTTGTGGCAATGTTATTAAGACATCATCAACTCTGGCTAAAGACATTCATATTGATGTTTGCTCAGCATGCCACCCTTTTTATACAGGTAAGCAAAAGTTGGCAGATGCTGGTGGTCGTATTGATCGCTTTAATAAGCGTTTTGCGGGCCGCTCTGCTAAAAAAACATAACGTTTAACACATCATTGTTAAAACAGGTGTTTTATAAGGCCCGCTACGTAGCGGGTTTTTTGTGTTCAACTGTAGGAAAACGGTTCCTACGTTTTCGAACCACTAGGTTAGTTTGCTTGAGCTCTTATTGAAAATACCTCCCTATCCTCTAGTCTTATCATTGTCATTGCTTTACCCCATACATAACCCGTATCCAGTGCAAATAATCTGTCGCTATTGGTTTTTCCTTCCAGCGCTGCCCAGTGACCAAAGATTATGTTGTTGTTTCGCGTTTTGCGTTTCTTATGAGCAAACCAGGGGAGATAACCTTTGGGCGTGTACTCTATTCCTGTTTTGGTTTCGAATTCTAATTGCCCTTTTTCTGTGCAGAAACGCATGCGTGTAAAATAGTTGGTGATGACTCGCCAGCCTTCGGTTATAGACAGACCTTCTTCCCAACCACTGGGGCTATCGCCGTACATATTTTCAAAAAAAACTGAGTGTCGATCACTCTGTAATACTTGCTCTACTATGCGGGCTTTCTCTTGTGCTTTTTCTAGACTCCATTGGGGTGGGATACCTGCATGTACCATGGTGTAGTTTAGTTGACAATCATGGTGTATGAAAGGTCGGTGGCGTATCCAGTAAAGCAATTCTGCCTTATCTGGTGCAGTTAAAATAGGATTAATCGTATCTGATTGGCTGGGGGTTCTATAGCCTGCATCGATGGCCAGTAAATGTAGGTCGTGGTTGCCCAGAACACTAATAATATGGTCCTTTGATTGATAGAGAAACCGTAGCGTTTCCAAGGATTCTGGCCCACGATTTATCAAATCGCCAGTAAGCCACAGGGTATCCTCTCGTGGATCAAATTCAACCATATCTAATAGTTGTTTTAACGGTGTTAGGCAACCTTGTAAATCGCCTACTGCATAGGTGGCCATAAACAAATTAGTGAAGTGACGGTAGCCTAGCTAATGCAACAGGGGAGTATACATTAAAGGTTATTCCATCTTCAGTTCGCATCGTATAGGCCCCTTCACACAGTAGTTTCAAGTGCGACATCACTGCTATAGGTATATTCGTTCATAGAGTGACTTCTATCAATAAGTTACTTAAGTTGACGTAATCAGCAACAGAAAGGTTTTCTGGCCGCAACCCCATATCTATAGGGAGCATTGCCATGGTATCAATATCTATAAGCTGTTTTAAAGTATTACGTAGCGTTTTTCGTCTTTGTTGGAAGGTGAGATTGACGAGGTGACTGAAATGTTTAACATCATTGGCGATATAGGGGAGTACGTGATAAGGTTGTAAGCGAACAACAGCCGAGTCTACTTTAGGGGGGGGGACGAAACATTCTGGTGGAACTTCAAATAAATGTTCTACTTCACAATAATATTGAACCATTATGCTCAGACGACCATAGTTCTTTTCTCCCGGCATTGCTGTCAAACGTTTGACCACTTCTTTTTGTAGCATGAAGTGCATATCAGCAATACGATCTCGATAAGTGAGCAGATGAAAAATTAATGGCGTTGAAATATTATAGGGGAGATTGCCCACGATACGCAGAGCCTGTGTCGAGTGGTTAGTATCTGACGTGGTTAGGCTGGAGAAGTCAAACGTTAATGCATCATGTTGATGTAGGGTAAAGTCAGGATATTTGGCAAATTGTGCGAGCAATATGGGAATTAAATCCTTATCCAATTCAATCACTTGTAATTGTGGACAGGCTTCTACCAGATATTGAGTGATTGCTCCTTGTCCAGGACCAATTTCTATTAATCTATCAGTGACCTTAGCATTTACGCTGCATACAATGCGGTTAATAATCCCCTGATCTGTGAGGAAGTTTTGACCAAAACGCTTGCGTGCTTTGTGGTTAAAGGGGGAAAGCTTACACACGGTTGATCTCTGAGGCTTGCATTTGAAGAGCATAATCGATGGCTGTTGATAAACTACCGATGTTAATGTTTCCTGTTCCTGCAAGGTCTAATGCTGTGCCATGATCTACTGAGGTACGAATGATGGGTAGGCCCAACGTAATGTTGGCAGCGGCCCCAAATCCTTTGGCTTTTAAAACAGGTAGTCCTTGGTCGTGGTACATGGCAAGCACAATATCTGCATGCTCTAAATATTTAGGGGTAAAGAGTGTGTCGGCAGGTAGTGGGCCCTGACAATTCAGGCCCTGTTGTTTTAGGGCGTCCAAAGCCGGTAAAATAATATCAATTTCTTCTCTTCCCAGATGTCCATCTTCTCCCGCGTGTGGATTTAAACCACAGACTAAAATAGTCGGCCTATCGATGCCGAATTTCGTTTGTAGATCTGTATTTATTATCTGTAACGTTGCTGTTAGTGATTCAGGAGTTAGGGCTTCAGCGACTTTTGAAAGAGGTATATGTGTTGTTGCCAATGCAACTCTTAAACCCTGCGTAGCCAGCATCATAACGACTCGTTTAGTCTGTGTTTTTACTGCCAAGTATTCTGTATGCCCACTAAAGGCAATGCCTGCAGCATTGATAACACTTTTTTGTACAGGCCCGGTAACCATCGCATGACAATAACCTCGTTGACAGGCATCAATGGCATGATCCAGGATATTAAGCACATACTGGGCATTATGGCTATTCAGCTGACCCGTTTGAGTGGGGGATGCTGACTTTATAGGAATAATACCCAGCTGTCCTCTGGTTAATGGTGTCGGTTCGTCCGATAGATGAATGTCTATTAGTTTAAGAGGCACACCCAGTTGTTTGGCGCGAGCTGCCATTAAATCAGGGTCGGCAATGGCGACCAGTTGTTGATTTTTATTTTGTGTATCAGCTTGTTGTGCCAGCAGAATGGCAAGGTCAGGACCTATACCTGCTGGTTCGCCTATGGTATAGGCAATACGCTTAATCAAATGAGTATGTCCACATAAGTGTTATCTCGAAGCTCTTGTAGCCAAATTTGCAACTCATCATTAAAGCGTTGACGTTGTAAAATTTTGGTGACTTGATTACGTTTTGCGGATTCAAAGACATCTTCTATGCGCTGATCTTCGACCACTAATATGTGCCAACCAAAGGGTGATTTGAAAGGTTTACTTATAGTTCCGATTGGTGTGTCTTCCACTGTTTTTGCAAACTCAGGAACAAACTGCTGCAGGGTTGACCAACCCAGGTCGCCTCCTTTCAGTTTTGAAGCAATATCATCTGTATGCTCTTGAGCTAAAGTTGGAAATGATTCTCCACTGATCAGGCGTTGATATAATACGTTAATTTCGTCGATGACCTCCTGTTCTGAAAATAGCTCAGTTGGTTTGACCAATATATGTTTGACTTTATATTGTTTAACAAAAACAGGTTCAGCACCTTGTCGGTTGAATAATTGTAAAATATGCACACCCGCATTACTCTTAAAAGGCTGGGTGATATCCCCTACTTTAAGTGTTTGGATTTTTTGTATAAATAGCTCTGGCAAATCGCTCTTTTTTTGCATTCCAAGGTCTCCGCCTTTGCTGGCACTAGGACCACGGGAATACTGCTCAGCAAGCTTTTTAAATTGATGAGGTGATTCTTGCAGAGCCTTGTAAATCCTTTTTGCATGAGCAAGTACTGTTTTGGTGTTATCCCCTTTTAGTAAAATATGTCCTAGATGAAAACGTGGAGTTAGCCATTCTTTACCCGCTTTAGAATCTAGAAAATTGTCAATTTCTCTCTCTGTCACACTGGTTCGTTGATTAATCACTCCCTGTTGAATTTTTTCTATAATCAACTCTTCTTCAAGTTCTTTTCTTGCCCCATTTAGCGTTAATTCCTGGGAGCTGAGATATTCTTCAAAAGCAACTCCCCGAGCTTCTAAACCTCGTTTAGTTTTTACAAGTGCTGTATCTATTTCGGTATCAGTGGCGATAATATGATTCTTTTCCGCTAAATTCAATTGTAGCCTTGCCGCTATCAGACTGTCCAATACACGTTCACCTAATATTTTATCATTGAAGTCGTTAGGCTCGCCTTGCGCGCGCAAGCGCACTTTGATTTGGTTTATTTTGCGTTTTAGGTCACTGGAAAAAATGACATGATCACCAACGATGGCAATGATTTCGTCAATTTTTTCATAAGCATGACTCTGCACGCTAACCAATAGGATCAGGCTGAATACAATGAACTTAAAACAGCTTGATCGGATTAATGTATTAATATTGAACATCTTATAGGTTTTTATTAAAAAGTGTTGAAAATTAACGATGTGTTGCTTTCCAATGTTTGTAACCATCAATGGTGTTATCCAGCAATTTTTCGAATCGTTTACCTGTACTACCTAAGCCCAAAAACTGGAATTCCAATATGATACCTTCGTCATAGGTAGCACTATTGATTACCCCTCTTTGGCCATTAGCCAATATACCTACCTGATCGTCATCAATAAAACGTGTATGGGCCAATCGAACTCTATAGCAGCAGCTATTATACTCAATACCAAAGAAGCGTTCTAGTTCTCGATCATTGTTGTAGTCATACTCTATATGACCAAATAAATACCATTGTTTATTCACTATGGGTTGAATAAATGAGGTTCCTATTTGATCTGTGGTTATTTCGGTAGCGTTAGTACGACTACGCAGAAAACGGTAACGTAGATTAAATAAACTACCGTCCTTCCCTTGATAACTTAATGCACTGGCTGTGTTAGTAAATTTGTTAATGTCGTCATCATAAATAATATCGTTATGTAGACTCCAATTTTCTGTAAAATTCGCGTTGATTTGGCCGGCTATAGGAGAGTTGTTGGTTGAGTCGGGCGTTCCGTTTAGTGTCACTTGGCGCTCTTCCAAATAAAATGACTTGCCAATACTAGCAGTAAATAATTCCAACCCTGACTTTTGACCAGTAAAGCGCGTGGTTAAACCAACGGATATTTGATTAGCATCATCAATACGATCTCCACCAGAAAATCGGGTGTCATTAAATAACTGATTATAGTTAAATGTCCGAGTGGACGTGTCGAAATTAATATTCCTATTTGTATCTGTCAGACTGCTCTGGTTTTTGCTTGGGCTATAGAAATAATATAGGCGAGGTTCAAAGGTTTGTGTATAACTTGCTCCCTCACGCTCAAAAAATATACCAGTATCAAGAACCGCCTGAGGTACGGTAATCGATGGCGTGTTGTTAGCTCCAGAATCCAATTTGTTTTCATTGAGGTTATAAGATAAGTGGCGCGCCTGTATTCGGGGACGAAAAAAAATAGCGTCAGTCTCATGATCTAATTCCAAAGCATATTTCAGGTTTAATCGGTTGCCTACCAACGTTGTATTATCCGGGTTATCTGCATCACTATGATCAAAGCGAATCCATTCATTATCCAGTCTAGCATTCCAAATACCACGGTTGTAGTTCCCATTTAATGTGATTTCTGGTAGTTCCTTAAAAGGCTTGGTGATGGTGTCGTCCAGCGTTTGAAATTGTTGGCTATTGATTTTAAGATTCCAGTGGTTAAATTCGTATCCGACTTTAATTTGCTGTTTTAAACTCACGTCGCTGTTTCTATTTAAGCGGGAGCTATCGAAGTCTTTCAGATAGTCGTTATCACTGACTTCATTATAATCTACCAATGTAGACCAGCGTTTTCCTTTACCTCCTTTTTGATGAATATTAACCGCCCACCTGTCCGTCCCTTTAAAAGGATTGATGGTGGCTTCTGTGGGAATACTGCCATTAGCTAAAGGTGTTCCATCGTCAATACGGGCTGTTTCACTGTCTGTTAGAATTCCTTTGTCATCATTTAAATAAGTAAGGTTGATGTCGGTTTCAAAATGTTGACTTAGATGTCTGGCATTGGCTTCAAATAATACACCGTGATGATGCAGGAAGTGTGGCGTAAATAATAAGTCATAGTTAGGTGCTAGATTAAAATAGTAAGGTACTGATACGTTGAAGTCTCCATCACTGGATTCAATGGTTGGATATAAAAAGCCTGATTGACGTGAATCGCCCACAGGGAATCTTAAGTAAGGCCAGTAAAATACGGGAATACCTTTAACAACCAGACTAACGTTAGTCGCAACCCCTTGATTGGCTTTGGTATTAATAACAATCTGACTGCCTCGTAATACCCAGTCATTGTTACCAGGAGTGCACCGCGTATATTCTCCCTCATTCAGGCGTATTGTCTGCTGATTTTTTGATAATTGCTTGCTTTTGCCACGTATTTTGGACGAATGGATAACGTAAGTCGCATTGTCAATAATGAGGGTATCTTGTCGTTGATTAATGACACCTTTATCGGCTATCAGCAAAAGGTCTGGCTCTCTGATAGTTAATTCTCCATCAATAATGATAGTGCCAGTCTCTTCACTGTACAGGGCCTGGTCTGCGGTGAGCTGACGATAGCCTTTATTAACGATCACATCACCTATAAGTGAAACATCTTGTGAGCCATTTTTATCAATAATTTCACTTTTATTCGATGAGGTTTGAATAGGAGCGTCAAGGTCAAGTGTGTTATCAGTGTGAGATACTGGAGAGATGTAAGCCCCACAGCTGCCTAAGGGTAAACGGTCTCGCTGTTCTTGGGTTAATTGGTCTAGTGGCACCCAATCCAGGGTTTGTTTGAAATCTGCAGCGTGTGTGGGTAGTGTTAGTAGGCCAAGGACTATGTTTAAGGGGATTTTGCGTAATAATAGTAGTTGATAATGCTTATACGCAGAAATTAAAGTAAAAGACATAGGTAGGCGCTATTTTCGTATTGGATTACTGTTATATTCGGTGTTATTTACTGTTTTTTCAGTCCAGGAGCGCAATTCTACTGTAAAATTGGTTATAGGGGACACTGTAACTGACAAAAAAACAACTATTTCACCATATCTAACCTAATGGGCAGGAATAAAATGTATGGACATTGAATAGTCGGTGAATAATGCTAGAGACCTTAAAATGCTAGGGGGCCTTAATATGTCATTAGATAAACAAGCGCTACAGCAATGGGTTAGTACCCAAATAGAAGATAGCCCTTTAATTTGCTGTGCTTCCCAAATGTACCTCTCCCCGCTGGCGGGGGATGCTGGTTTTCGCCAGTATTTCCGAGTCAATTCTACCCCCCCTCTTTTGGCAGTGATGGCACCTAAAACGGATGGTACGAGTGAATCTGCAGGGTATTTTTCGGATTTGTCGGATTTCTTACGTAGCCAAGATATTCCAGCCCCTTTAGTTTTTGCTTGTGACCAGGAGCGGAATTATTTATTGATAGAAAATTTTGGTGAGTTTTCTTTATTCGATAAGATATCGGTGAATAATGTGGAATCTTTGTATGGTGATGCCTTGCAAACTCTGCTTCATCTACAACAGATTCCACATTCCATATTTAAGTGGTCCGTGTATACAGGAGACTTGTTGCTTCAGGAGATGGAGTTACTACGTCAATGGTTTATTGGGAAGTTGCTCGGTTACTCATTATCTCAGCAGGAAAATCAGTTATTAAATCGTGTCTTTGCATTCTTAAGCGAACAAGCAATATCACAACCACAAGTTCTGGTTCACCGCGATTATCATTCACGTAACCTAATGTATAGAGAAGGGCAACCATCTGGAGTGATTGATTTTCAAGATGCTGTTTGGGGTCCTGTCACCTATGATCTGGCATCTTTACTACGTGATTGCTATATTCGCTGGACGCCAAAGCAGGTGCGCCATTGGGTCCTGAAGTATCGGAATATGGCTTGTGCACGAGGTATTATTGCGGAAGTTTCCGAGGAGCAGTTTATCCAGTGGTTTGACACCATAGGTTTACAGAGGCATCTCAAAGTTTTGGGTATTTTTACCCGTTTATCTTTGCGAGATGGTAAGCATGGTTATTTGCAAGACCTGCCTTTGGTGATACGTTATAGCCTCGAAGTTGCAGAAAATTATCCTCAAACGCAGGCATTTTCTCAATGGTTTAAAGAAGTGTTATTACCTCGTGTGGAAAAGCTGCCCTGGTATACACCGTATCAATTAGCCGGGAGTTGATGATGAAAGCGATGATTCTTGCCGCTGGGCGGGGTCAGAGAATGCGCCCTCTAACGGATACCCTGCCTAAACCATTATTGTCTGTTGGGGGCAAGTCCTTAATTGTTTACCATATTGAAAAGCTGGCAATAGCGGGTATTACTGACATTGTTATTAATACCTCTTATCTTGGAGATAAAATTCAACAAGCTTTAGGCTCGGGAGCACAATGGGGGGTCACTATTCGTTACTCTCAAGAGCAAGAACCACTGGAAACAGCAGGAGCTCTATTACATGCGTTACCTTTACTCGAAGATAAGCCATTTTTATTGGTAAATGGTGATGTTTGGACAGATTTTGTGTTTGACAATCTATTGCAACAGCCCTTAACGCGGGTGTTGGGACGGTTGGTGCTAGTCCATAACCCTGAACATAACCCTGAAGGTGACTTTTCATTAAGCGATAAACTGGTGACAGAAAAACATATTTCTCAACCTACCTACACGTTTGCTGGTATAGGTCTTTTTAATCCGGCAATCGTTCGGGATTACCCTCGTAGACGTCAAGCCTTTCCGTTAAGAGAAGTCTTTCATGAAGCTATTCAAAATAGACAATTGGAGGCAATTTTACACCAAGGCCAATGGTGGGATGTGGGAACACCAGAGAGGATAAGGCTGTTGGACCAATGGTTGAAACCATAGTATTAACAATCCTCGCTTAGTGCCTTTAGACACTACCCAGCCACCAGTTGTTATCTCACTAGCATTGCATAGTTAAGACGTGGCTGGGTTACTCGGACCTACCTACTTTGACCTTGCTGCTGGTGGTTCCATTCTTTCCATGCAACAGAGACTAAATCATCAGGTACTGTTTTACGTGATGAAGCGAACTTAAATATGCTAGTTAGAGACGGCATCCGACCAGCAGCTCTGATTTCCTGTAAAAAGTCTTGTAGAATTTGCATACTGAATGTTGATTTTCTTTCCGGGGCTGTTGGAGCGGGTGTTTCTGAAGGTTCTGACAGTCGGTTCATGGCAATGCGTAAGCTAATCTGCATTTTCTTAAAAGATTCACCTAAGTATCCGATTTCATCTTTTGAACCAATATCAAATGCTTGGTTAAGCTCTCCACGACTGATTGCGTCAGCAGAGTCTGCCAGTTCTAATAGTGGGTTAATAACAATACGATTTAATAGTATGTTCATCAATAAGAAGATAGCTAAGGCCAGAATAGCGATGACAATTACCACCGCGAATGCGAAGTTTACTAATTCTTCATCCAAATATTTATCAGTAATGTAGACGTCAAGAGAGCCAATATTCTTGTTGTCGTGGGTAATACTGCGGTTTACTTGAATAATATGCTTATTTCCGCTATCAGCAAAAGGACTCGCCGAATCAATGATTTCACCTGACGGGCCGCGTGTTTTAGATGAAAATACACCCTTATCCCCTTCATCTGTGACTACGAGCCCAACAATAACTTTTTCTGCCATTTCAGTATTTAAAAGCTCGCTGACATGTTCACGGTCAATATTCCACATTGGAGTTTCGAGACTCTTGGATAAACGGTCTGCAGATAGGTTAGCGAATGTTGTCAGTTTGCCCGTTTCAAGCTTTTGAATATATTTAAACGAATAGAAACCGGCAATAACCATTACTGCCATCATGGTTAAAATGAGTAAAGAGATCATTTTAGTCTTGACCGTATCATACCATTTGATGTCTTTTAAACTGTTCATGTTACTTCTCACTTTCTGAATGTTGTTTTTATAGTCTCGCTCTATATTTTAAGTCATTATTGAGCGATGTTGTTATCTTAAGGTCCATGAGGTTGGATGATGTCCGAAGACGCCCGCCCATATTTTGCACCTAATGCATTTATTTCTCCACTATTCTCCAGCTCAATATACGGCTTCTTAGCATCAAAGCCAACCGTTTTTTGACCACCGCTAAGATGGTAAGCTGTATTCATACACTTTTCCAGCACTCATCAGCCTATTGCTATACGCATATAATACCTTTGGCCCATCACAAAGCGCTCATCGTAGAGCAGGGTGAGATGATAGGCAACACATTAAACTTGCTTTGTATACTCTAGTCTAGTCGGCAGGCTACTCACTCATAGTAACAACCCATTAAGTGCGAGATGAACACTTTACGCTTTATTGTTAATCCATTAGATGCCAAAAGTTAGTCTATAGGTGTATTTTTGCTTGAAGCTTATATTTGATTTGCGGTTGGGCGAATATTTTTGAGGTTGATATATTGAGTTTTTTGTTTAAATGCTCTACAGTACGCGCCCTATTTTTAATAGGCTAATTGCTGTGTAGTTCGGAACATCCATTCCTTGCTTCATTTATTTAGCTTTCCCGCATTGGTTGAAAGTTGGATAAAGAAGTATTAACCCGTAAGGAAAATATATGCGTCATTATGAAGTAGTATTCTTAGTTCACCCAGATCAAAGTGAACAGGTTCGTGGTATGGTTGAACGCTATACCAATACAATCAATGAAGATGGTGGCAAAGTTCACCGTTTAGAGGACTGGGGGCGCCGCCACCTTGCGTATTCCATCAATAAGGTCCATAAAGCACATTATATCCTAATGAATATTGAATGTAGTGACCGTGTGTTGGAAGAATTAACCACGGCTTTTCGTTATAACGATGCGGTATTACGCCATATGGTTATTCGTACTGATGAGGCGATTATTGAAGAATCACTTATCATGAAGGCGGAAAAGGAAGGCCGTGAGCGTCGTAGTCGTCGCGAAGAACGCTCTGGGAAACCTCCAGAACAACAAACTGCACAAGAGTCAGTAGCATCTAAAAACGCTGATGCCGGCGTACAAGAGGAGCAAGAATAAGATGTCTCGTTTTTTTCGTCGTCGTAAGTTTTGTCGTTTTACCGCCGAAGGCACTAAACAAATCGATTATAAAGATTTAGATACGCTGAAGGCATATATTACTGAGACAGGTAAAATTGTGCCCAGTCGTATTACTGGCACTAAAGCTAAATATCAGCGTCAGTTGTCATCTGCAATTAAGCGCGCACGTTTTTTGGCATTAATTCCTTATACGGATGGTCACGACAAGTAGTCAATAATGCGCGCCCTAGCTGAATTTATTATGCGTGGGCGCCCACAAGCCGGTGGAGTCGCTGCACTCGGGTACATTGTTCCGTTATTGGGCCCCATAGCTGTTGCACTAGTCACGTTACGTAAAGGTGTGCATGAAGGTGGAGTGGTTTTATTGCTGGCATTAGCTCCAGCAGTACTATCTACCATTTTCGGTGGTGGTGCTCCTATACTTATAATAGTAGTACTGTTGTTGGCCTATATTTTATCGCTTATTTTGCGAGCAACGGTTTCATTGCCCTTTACCGTAATATGTGGTCTGTGTGTCTCGATAGGTATTGCGGGCATTATTGCCTTGTTTGTTCCTGAAACGATGGACAGAATGATTGAAGTTTTGCACAAACAGGTTGCTGTATCAAAACTGGACAGTGCGGAAAAAATTTCGGGATTGGTTGCTTGTATACTGCTTATTAATACCACCGTAGGGTTATTATTGGGTCGATGGCTGCAGGCTTTAGCCTTTAACCCCGGGGGGTTTAGAGAGGAATTTTGTTCCTTTCGGTTGGGTTTAGGGGCCTCTATCATTTGTTTTGTCGGCAGTCTATTAGGGTATTATCAAGGGGGCAGTTATGTGTGGTGGGCATCTACTTTGGCCTTCCCGTTATTACTCGTTGCTCTTGCTATAGCCCATAGCATAGCAAGAGCACGTCATTTACCTTTGCTGTGGTTGATATTGTACTATTTTATGGCGATAGCGTTTATGCCCGCTGTGGTTTGTGTTGGTTTTATTGATGTCTGGGTGAACTTTCGTGATCGTTTGTCTAAAAAGTAGTGATGGTGAAGACGATTAATAATGTGATATAAGAAACGGTGTTTCTAAGAATTGAGATTTTTTTGCGAAAGCAGAGAAGCAGCACGTGGAAAAAGGCAATTTTTGACGTGCCGGGTACTAAAAGATTTCGAATAATATTTCGGGATAAATGATTCAACGAAAGAGGGTTGCGAGATGGAAGTTATTCTACTCGAGAGAGTCGGTAAATTAGGTGGCATGGGTGATAAAGTCGCAGTTAAAGCAGGCTTTGGTCGTAACTATTTAATTCCTCAAGGTAAAGCGCTAGCAGCAACAGCAGCTAATGTTGCGGAATTTGAAAACCGTCGTGCAGAACTTGAAGCAGCTGCAGCAACCAATAAGGCAGAAGCGGAAGTGCGTGCGGCGAAATTGGCAGAGCTTGCGGTTACTATTCAAGCTAATGCAGGAGATGAAGGTAAGTTGTTCGGTTCTATTGGCGCTCGCGACTTAGCTGATGCTATTACTTCTGCTGGTGTTGGAGTGTCAAAATCTGAAATACATCTGCCAGAGGGTACTTTACGTGAGGTGGGCGAATATGATATCGGCATTCAGGTTCACAGCGAAGTCACTCAAGTTGTGAAAGTCACAATTACTGCTGAGTAATGGTTTATTTGTACTAGAAGGAGAGTATTGTAGTCTCTTATGCCTTGGCAACGTTGTTGTTAAGATACTGGAAGCAATAATCCTGATGACTAAAGGCACCCTGGTCTTATAGTGGTGCCTTTTTTATGCCTGTTGTATGATGGCCTGCTGCATATGGTTCACTTATAGAATAAAATGGCGGTATTTCTCTTCTGATTCCAAAAGATGGTAATAGACAATTATATGTATCCTCAGGAATTATTATCCACTGATCAAATCCCTTCTACTGAATATGAAATAGTCGCTTCGTCTGTTCAGCCCTTGCCTCATTCTCCTGAAGCCGAGCAGGCTGTATTGGGTGGCCTTATGTTGGCTAATCATCAACATGATCCTGTTGCTGAGGTGTTGCAGGAGGGAGATTTTTTTAAGGAAGGCCACCGGCAAATATTTAATGCGATAAATCGTTTATCAGAGGTAGATCAGCCTTTCGATATTATTACCCTTTCCGAAGAACTTGCCGGTCGTGACCAATTGGACAGTATTGGTGGGATGGGATATCTATCAGAATTAGCTAAAAACACACCTAGTACAGCCAATATTGTTGCCTATGCTCATATTGTGCGAGAGCATTCGACCATCCGTCGTTTAATTAGTGTGGCCAACGAAATTTCTCGTCTAGGGTATGACTCTGCGGGGCTTGATGCCAATGACTTATTACAGTTAGCGGAAAAGCGGATTCTGGAAGTAGCAGAGGGACGCCCTAAAGAGGGGGGGCTAGAAGCTATGGAAAGCCTGCTAAAAAACACTGTTGAACGTATTGATACCTTATTTCGTTCTAAAAGTGATATTACAGGTCTTAGTACCGGTTTGACCGATTTGGATCAACGTACTTCGGGCTGGCAAAATGGAGAGCTAATTATTCTGGCAGCTCGACCTTCTATGGGTAAGACGGCTTTGGCTCTTAATTTTGTTGAGTCAGCCATTTTTACTCAAAAACAACCCGTATTGGTTTTTAGTATGGAGATGCCCTCTGAATCATTGATTATGAGGATGCTGTCTTCGGTTGGACGTATTAATCAGAGCAAACTTCGTAATGGTCAGTTGTCAGAAGAGGATTGGCCCAAGCTTTCATCTGCTGTACAAAAAATGAAAGGTGCCCCTTTGTTTATTGATGATACCGCTGCATTAACCCCCCAAGACATGCGAGCCAGGATTCGTCGTACGGTGCGAGAACAGGGTAACCCAGGACTGATTATGGTGGATTACTTGCAATTGATGCAGACAGCAGGCGTGAGTGAGGGGCGTACTCAGGAAATTTCCGAGATTTCCCGTTTATTAAAAGCGATGGCTAAAGAATACAACTGCCCGGTTATTGCCTTGTCTCAGCTTAATCGAGGGGTTGAACAGCGTCCCAATAAACGACCTATGAACTCAGATTTGCGGGAATCAGGTGCTATTGAGCAAGATGCGGATATTATTTTGTTTATTTATCGGGATGAATATTACAACGAGGATAGTCCTGAAAAAGGTATTGCTGAGCTCATTATAGGTAAGCAGCGTAATGGTGAGGTGGGTACTTGCCGGGCGGCTTTTGTGGGTAAATATACCCGTTTTGAAAACCTAGCGCCGGATTATATGCATGCTGAATATTAATGGGGAGTTGATTTTTGCGTATATTGATGATTTAATTCGCGCCACATGTCAAATTGGTTGTTAGCATGTCGTTATAGAAGTAGATAGTTATCCCCTTCATTTTTTATTGGATTCAAAAGTCACTTCCCTCTAGGTTTACTGCTTTCACTAGTTTTATGTTTTAAACAGGGTCGCTTTTAAATGGGCTGTTAATTAAGAATTGTTTTTTATATCAAAGGAGAAACATTGTGAAAGTTACATCGGCGTTACTTTTGGTACGGTCGATTATAGTCAAACCTCTTTGCTTGAAGATACTGCAGCATCTAGTGCAGAACTTGTAGGCATTGACATTACCTCAACGTCTAAAACAGAATCAGGTAGTGGTAACAAGTTTTTTTATGGTTATCGGTTTACACCAGCTATTGCTGTTGAGTTTTCGTATAGTGATCTCGGTAAAATAAATTCCAGTGGTTCAGGAAGTGGTGGCGGTATAGATTTAGAATATCTATCGCCAGTAGAGCTTTCCTCTGTGAGTGCGGCTGTAGTTTTTCAGGCTAACTTGACTGATACCATTAAGCCATTTGCCAAAGTAGGTGTGAATCGTTGGGATATGGATGGTGAATTTCAGGTTACGGCTTCAGCTGTGGGTGGTTCAGGATCTTCAGCAGTGTCACTCAATGATTCGGGATCAGATGTTCTTTACGGTGTTGGCTTCGATGTGAGTGTATTGGAATCGTTAGCACTTAGAGTTGAATATGAAAGGTTTGATATCGATAGTGATTTGGTAAAGGATGCGTCTATGTTTGCTGCTGGTTTGAGTTATACATTTTAAAAGATTATATAGTAAGTCTGCTTTAAAGTAGTTCAGTGTTTATATAAAAGGCACATTTTATGTGCCTTTTACCCCTTTCTTTATTTTTCTATCATCCCACTGCCCTCCACGTGCTTTTTGAACACCCTTTTTGCTTGAACGGTATTGTGTATTATCATTTTCAGGTATCAGGTGTTTTGCACTATTACCAATTAAGTCCCCACGTTTCATTTTTAACAATGAAGCACGTAAATGGCCCCAATTTTTGGGATCATGATAACGAAGAAACGCTTTTTGCAATCGTCGCTGATCAATATTTTTAGAAACAAACAATTTTTTACTCTTGTAACTAAGCTTCTTTAGGGGGTTTCGTTGGCTATGGTACATGGCGGTTGCCAATGCCATGGGTGAAGGATAAAAAGTTTGAACCTGATCTACACGAAATTTATTGCGTTTTAGCCAAAGCGCCAAATTAAGCATTTCATTTTCATCACAACCGGGATGAGCGGCAATAAAATAAGGGATCAGGTACTGTTTTTTACCCGCTTCTTTCGAATATTGGTCAAACATTTGTTTGAATGTATCGTAAGTCCCCATACTGGGTTTCATCATCATAGAAAGGGTTTGTCCTTCTGTATGTTCTGGAGCAATTTTTAAATATCCACCCACGTGATGAGTGACTAACTCCTTAACATATTCAGGATCTTCCACAGCTAAGTCATAACGTAGACCTGACGCAATAGCAATGCGTTTAATACCAGGAATTTTTCGGGCTTCTCGATACAAATTGGTGGTGCGACTATGATCTGTACTAAGGTTTTTGCAGATTCCTGGGTATACACAGGACAATCTCCGACAGTTAGCCTGAGTGCGATCGTCTTTACAATTCAGAAAATACATATTGGCTGTAGGACCGCCAAGGTCAGAGATAGTACCTTTAAAACCAGGAACTTGATCGCGAATTTTTTCGATCTCTCGTAGTACAGATTGTTCTGATCGACTTTGAATAATTCGGCCTTCATGTTCGGTAATGGAACAAAAAGTGCAGCCACCAAAACAGCCTCGCATAATGTTGACTGAAGTTTGAATCATTTCATAGGCGGGAATGTTGGTATCACCATAACTGGGGTGAGGCCGCCTTTGAAAGGGTAAGTCAAAAACACCGTCTATTTCCTCAGTTTTTAGGGGAATGGGAGGTGGGTTAACCCAGATTTCTCGATGGCCATGCTTTTGCACCAGTGGTCGTGCATTGTGCGGGTTCGCTTCTTGGTGTAATACTCTTGAAGCATGGGCATACAAAGCAGAGTCGCTACGAACTTTCTCAAAAGAGGGAAGCCGGATATAGACTTTGTCTTCATCCAATTTTGCTTTACGAAGCAGTGGCATTGGAATAATGTTAATAGGTTCAAAGGTAGCATTTTGGGGTTTGCTATCGATTTCAGTATCTCGCTTTTCTTCTGTAGATTTAACCTCACAGCTATTTGGGGACTGGTCATATTCATAAGGGTTGGGTATTTTGTCAATATTGCCTGGCCAGTCAATACGAGTAGAATCAATTTCGCTCCAACCACTAGGAAGGCTTTTGCGTACTACGGTGGTACCACGAATAGAGGTTAGGTCCTCAATAGTTCTTCCATGGGCCAGCTGATGGGCTATTTCAGCAATGGCGCGTTCGGCATTACCATATAATAACATGTCAGCGGTAGAATCAATTAATATCGAGCGGCGCACTTCATTGCTCCAATAATCATATTGTGCAATGCGCCGCAGGCTAGCCTCGATTCCGCCAATAATAACAGGAGTGCTTTTATAAGCCTCTTTGCAGCGTTGGCTATAAACGGTAACTGCTCGATCAGGACGTTTCCCTGACTCGCCATGAGCGGTATAAGCATCATCATTACGAACCTTAAGATCAGCAGTGTATTTGTTAATCATTGAGTCCATATTGCCTGCAGTAACCCCAAAAAATAGATTGGGTTCCCCTAACCTTTTAAAATCATTAGTGTTTCTCCAATTAGGCTGGGAAATAATACCAACGCGAAACCCTTGGGATTCCAAAAAGCGTCCTATTACAGCCATGCCAAAGCTCGGGTGGTCTACATAGGCATCACCGGTGACAATAATAATATCGCAACTGTCCCAACCTAATGCCTCCATTTCTGCTCGACTCATAGGTAAATAAGGTGCTACGCCAAAGCACTCCGCCCAGTATTTTGGGTAATGGAACAGATTTGGAGCTTGGACTAAATTGTCTTTAGACATGGTGAAAGTCTTTTTGTTAATGAGTACTAAAACAGCACCATTTTCTCATAGCTTAGGGCTAAAAAGCGAGACGCCCGATGTGCATGAACATTGCTCCTTTTGCTATAGATTTTTTGTATTAAAAGGCCTGGTATTTTGATTATCCCACATTAGATGTTTCTCTCTATAGCTTTCTTGAGTCTCCTGTTGCAAACGTGTATGATCCCGCCTCACTCACCAGTCCTTTGAATTACCATGCATATATTTCGTCATATCTCTTCATTACGTGAGGCTCTTCTGGCTGAGCGACAGCAGGGTAAACGCATTGGCTTTGTGCCAACGATGGGTAATTTACATCAGGGGCATCTGGCTTTGATGAAAAAAGCCAAGTCACGTTGTGAAATAGCGGTAGCAAGCATTTTTGTTAATCGTCTTCAGTTTGGACTGAACGAGGATTGGGATCAGTATCCGAGGACATTTGAGTCCGATTGTCAGCAACTGAATGCCGTTCATTGTGACTATCTATTTTTTCCTGAAGAACGAGAAATTTATCCTAATGGTATGGACGGTCAAACTCGGGTTATTGTGCCGACAATGACGGATATGCTCTGTGGGGCCAGTCGGCCTGGGCATTTCGAAGGGGTAACAACAGTGGTAAGCAAATTGTTTAATATTGTTCAACCCGATGAAGCTGTTTTCGGTTTAAAAGATTTTCAGCAGATTGCGGTTATTCGCCATATGGTTGAAGATCTTTGTATTCCGGTTGAGATAATAGCAGGAGATATTGTTCGTGAGGCTGATGGCTTAGCCATGAGCTCTCGTAATCATTACCTCACAGAGTCAGAGAGATCTCGAGCCAATCAACTGAATAAGACACTTAACTGGGTTAAGGCGCAAATTGTGGCAGGAGATAGGGATTATGTGGAACTTGAAACTGAGGCCCAATCGCAAATTATAGCCGCAGGCTTTCGGGTAGATTACTTGCAGGTATGTAGTAGTGATATGCTAACACCTGCAGCCTTGGATGATACTAGGCTAACAGTATTAGGAGCTATGTATACTGAGGCAGCACGATTAATTGATAATGTATCTTTAGAACTGCCTATGAGCAACCCCTAATGTTTTCCATCCATAGTTTTTTCATAGATAGAGGTTGAGTTGATATGTTAACAACCGTGTTAAAGGGAAAATTACACATGGCATGTGTGACGCAGGCCGAGTTGTGGTATGACGGCTCCTGTGCCATTGATGCAGATTTGGTGAAATTGGCCGGGTTGTATGAATTTGAGCAGATTGATATTTATAATGTCAGTAATGGTGAGCGTTTTACCACTTATGTTATTTTAGCCGAGGCAGGTTCAGGTACTATTTCCTTAAATGGCGCTGCGGCGCGTAAAGTGCAGTTAGGTGACCGTATTATTATTGCTGCTTACGGTCAATGTGATGAAGCTAAACTAGCTGATTTTAAGCCCCGTCTTGTTTATCTGAATGAAGATAATACTGTTGAACGCACAATGAATAGTATCCCTGTTCAAGTTGCCTAAGTTATTATCATCAAGTCACTTTACTTTGCCGCTCTTGCGTGCGAATCTTTTTTTTCATATGTGCATACGCATCATTTTAATAGAGTGTGTCCATAAACAGATATTTTAATTTGAGAGATTTTATGCAACGACGTACAAAAATAGTAGCCACCTTAGGGCCTGCAACCGATGAAACCGGTGTACTCGAAAAACTGATTGTCGCAGGTGTCAATGTAGTCCGTTTAAACTTTTCCCATGGAAGTGCTGAAGAACATAAAAAGCGAGCGCAACAGGTTCGTTTGTTAGCGAAGAAACATCATCAACACGTTGCTGTATTGGGAGACCTGCAAGGGCCTAAGATCCGCATTTCCCGTTTCGCTAATGGACCGATTAGTTTGAAATTAGGTGACAAATTCACTCTTGATGCCGAAATGGGCAAAGAAGAAGGCCATCAACAGGCGGTAGGCATTGATTATAAAGAGTTGCCTAATGATTGTATGGTTGGCGATTTACTGTTGCTGAATGATGGACGAGTAGTGTTGAAAGTTGAAAACATTAAAGGTAAGAAAATTTATTGCACTACCGAAGTGGCTGGAACCTTATCGAATAATAAAGGCATCAATCGTCAAGGTGGTGGTTTATCTGCTCCTGCATTGACAGAAAAAGATATACAAGATATTGGCCTGGCTGCAAAAATAGATGTGGATTATCTGGCTGTATCTTTTCCTCGATGTGCGGAAGATATTATCAACGCCCGTCGTTTGTTAAATGATGTAGGAGGTCATGCAGGCATCATTGCTAAAATTGAACGTGCCGAAGTGGTAATTAATGATGAGAGCCTAGATTCAGTGATCCGTGCATCAGATGCTGTAATGGTGGCGCGGGGTGATTTAGGGGTGGAAATTGGTGATGCTGAGTTAGTGGTTGTACAGAAACGAATTATTAGTCGTGCACGGAATATGAATAAGTGTGTGATTACTGCAACGCAAATGATGGAATCCATGATTAACAGTCCGTTACCTACACGAGCAGAGGTGTTCGATGTAGCTAATGCGGTACTGGATGGAACCGATGCAGTGATGTTATCGGGAGAAACTGCTGCCGGGAAGTTTCCGGTAGAGACAGTTAAAGCGATGACCCGAGCAATCGGTGGCGCGGAAATTGATCCCAGTGTACGCCGCTCCATGCACCGTTTGTCGAAGCAGTTCCATGCCGTAGATGAATCTATAGGCTTAGCTGCAATGTATACGGCAAACCACTTAAAAGGCGTTAAGGCGATTATTGCATTTACCGAAAGCGGTTCAACCACGTTATTAATGTCCAGAATTAATTCTTTTTTGCCTATTTATGCGTTTTCCCGAGCACCCAAAACCCAGGCTCGGGTGGCATTATTTTTGGGGGTAGAGTCGGTACCTTTTGATAATCACGACATAACCTCAAATGAAACCAACCTGAAAGCCATTGAAAAGCTAAGAGAAAAAGGTATTGTCGAAGAGGGAGACTTGGTGATTATCACCAAGGGTGACCATGATAATCTCCAGGGAGGTACAAATGGTATGAAAATTCTGCGTGTGGGCCCTGAGAAATAAACAGTCTGTTCGCTTAAATTGATAATAAATCACATGCTAATCATCGGATGTTACAGATGTTTTTTCTGTACACATGCATCTTCGCTCATCCCAATCGAGGTTTAAAGAAAGTGCAGTTTCAGGTAGGCATTCGTGTACTGTTTTTTAATCTCAGACACAGACAAATGATGACGTTGGATATTTCAAAAATTAATGTGTTTTGCCTGCCGAGGATAACGCCTTGAATAAAAATAGTTTAGAGGGTGTTCATTTAATTAAGTAGGGGGAAGGTATACCATTGACAGACAACCTACTTTTTGTTGCTTTTATTGTCTGTTTATCCGTTATAGGGCCTACATGTACTCGATGCCAATGGTTATCCCCAGTAATAACCGTTACCGGAACGGTTAATATTTTTGCTAACTTATCCTTTAATCTATCAGCACTGCTTTTCTGTTTAAAAGTACCGACTTGCAAGGTTATTGGTGGAATAGTTGTTTTTTCTACTACAGGAATAGACGCAGAGCTGGCGAGGGCGATGGGATCAGTTTTTTTCACTGAAGGTAATCCAGCAGAAGTTGGCATATTAGGCAAGGATACTGAAGTTACCGGAAATGTGGAGGAAGAAGACTCAATATGGGGATGACTGACAAAACTATTCGGCGTCACATCAATCACCTCTACTAAAGCAACACCACTGTCAGCAAAACCCAACTTTTTAGCCGCAGCATAACTAAGATCAATAATTCGATCCGAGTGAAATGGACCTCGGTCATTGACTCGAACAACAACACTCGTATTACTATGAACATTCGTTACTCTTACGTAACTTGGAATAGGTAGGGTTTTATGTGCCGCAGTCATTTGCCACATATCGTAAACCTCACCATTAGCGGTGTTACGTCCATGAAACTTAGTGCCATACCAAGAAGCATAGCCGCGTTTCTGGTAACCTTTACTATCAGGTAATAGTGTATAGGTCTTATTGAAAACGGTATAAGGCGATTTATTACCAGCTTGAGTACGAACAACAGGTTGAGGGATGACATCAGGTATTTTTGACACATCTCTGTCAACACTTGGGGCATCATCCTGAGTAGGTGTTGAATCAATTTCAACAGGAGCAACACCAACGGTTGTCGAGCAAGCTCCGACCAATAAGGTTAATACAACAATGACAACAAAATAATATCTACGACAGCAACTCATCCAGTAATTCATAATGAATGATTAAACACCTTGCCTTGCTTTTGCAATTTCCTGGCCTAATTGCCATACGGCCATTGCATATAAGCGGCTACGATTATACCGAGTAATCACATAAAAATTATTCAACCCCATCCAAAACTCCGCACCATGCTGCCCCTGCAAATACATCACATTTGCCGACTGATCTGCCAGTTCTGTCACTGGAACAAAACCTTGCGCCAACAATTGTTTCACCGTATGTTTCGGCTTAAGTCCATCATTTAACAAGCTTTTGTTATATCCATCCTTAATATGGCTACGAACAACCACATCTTGTCCCGACTGCCAACCATGGAGTTTAAAATAGTTAGCCACACTACCAATCGCATCCGCTGGGTTGTTCCATATATCAACAAAATCATCATTGGTATAGTCAATAGCATAGGCTCGATAGCTCGACGGAATAAATTGTCCATATCCCATAGCACCAGCATAGGACCCCATTAAAGAAAGCGGGTTTTGTTTCTGCTCTCGGACCAAAAGGAAAAACTGCTTAAGCTCTCGACGAAAAAATTTAGCTCTTGGCGGATAATCAAAACCCAAGGTAATTAACGCATCCATCACTCGATAATTACCTTTGTTGCTGCCATAACGCGTTTCAACACCAATAATCGCCACAATCACTTGTGCAGGTACACCAAATTCCTGTTCAGCACGTTTAAGTATTTCATTATTCTCCTGCCAAAAACTCACACCTTTCTGAATTCGAGATTTTTTAAGAAAAATATTTCGATAACGAGCTCAGGTTAAGGTCTTTTCTGCTGGTCGGGATATGGTGTCAATAATGCTTGTTTTTTTCTTGGCCTGAGCAAACCAAGATTCTAACTTTTCACGCGAAAACTGATACTCGTCAACCATTTCATCAATAAAAATTCTAACATCATCCCTATCAACATAATCTCTAGCGACTACACTGAAGGAGATACAATACAACACTGCTACCATCATCAATGACCCAAAAAAATGCCCATTCATCACTTGATCCTCGCTACCATCTATTCTCATTTATTGACAACACGTCGCTGCTCTGTGCTAATTGCCATCAATACACCAAACCCTAACATTAGGGTCACTAATGAAGTCCCACCTAAACTTACCAAAGGTAAAGGTACCCCTACGACGGGTAATAAGCCTGCAACCATGCCCACATTAACAAAGACATAAATAAAGAAAGTTAGTGTAATACTTCCTGCTAGTAAACGCCGAAAACTATCTTGCCCATTGACAGCAATCACCAGCCCCCGAAAAATAATTAGCAAATATAACGCTAATAATACCACTACGCCAATAAATCCAAACTCTTCAGCTAACACTGCGATAATAAAATCGGTATGACTTTCTGGTAAAAAATTAAGATGCGATTGAGTCCCCTCAAGCCAACCCTTACCAGTAATGCCTCCTGAACCAATAGCCGTCTTCGATTGAATAATATTCCAGCCCGCCCCTTGCGGATCAGACTCAGGGTCAAATAAAGTGATTACCCGCTGGCGCTGATAATCACGCAAAACATATTGCCACATAGGCCAAATACTCATCACAATCAGGGTAAAGGCAGCCAATATATAACGCCAGCTTAATCCAGCATAGAACAACACAATTAATCCTGATGCAGCAACCAGAATTGATGTTCCCAAATCAGGCTGAAGCATAATCAATGACGTCGGTACAAACACTAGTATTAATAACCAAAAAATATGCTTAAAGCGAGGAGGCAGCGCTTTACTCGAAAGATAAGCGGAAATTACAATAGGCATCGCCAGCTTCATGATTTCAGAAGGTTGGAAACGAAAGCTGCCTAAACTTAACCAGCGCTGAGCACCTTTTGCTCCCACCCCAATAAATAATACTGCTATCAATAATGCTACCCCTCCCAGATACAAAAATATCGACCATCTTGCGACTAAAGATAATCGTACCTGAGCAACCGCAAACAGCCCTATATAAGCAATGACAAAAAATACCCCCTGCCGTTGCATCATACGAATGTTACCTTCGCTCGCACTATATAACACCCATAGTCCACAAACAGTCAGCGCAAAGAGTAGTAATAGTAGTATAGGGTCGATATGAATCACCTGCCAAAAACTAAGACGCTGACGTAAATCATGACTGGCTTCCGGCATTCTGCGTAAAAAGTCATAATGTCGAACAGATGACATATTTAGGGTTTCCGTCTGCTGGCAAGCTCACTCTGAACCTGCTCTGGGTACTCATCCGAAATATACGCATCAAATAATTTACGCGCAACAGGTGCAGCGGCAGATGATCCCGCCTCACCATTTTCCACAATAACCGCTATCGCTATTTGAGGGGCATCAAAAGGGGCAAAACCAATAAATAACGCATGATCCCGATGCCTCTCACTCAAGGCTTCAGAATCATACTTTTCACCCTGCTTGATACCAACAACTTGTGCAGTACCCGTTTTACCTGCCATTTTATAATTAATTCCGCGACCAATTCTTCGACCCGTTCCATTAGATGCATGAACAACGCCATACATGGCGTTATGAACCACATCCCAATATTTATCACTCACATTTTCCATCGCTGACACTACCTCAGACTGGGCCGGTTCACCACCAATTTCTTTAACGAGCCGAGGCTTATGGCGAACGCCTCTGTTAGCGATAGTAGATACCATGACCGCCAATTGCAGTGGCGTAGCCAATGCATCACCTTGACCAATACCAATATTAAGCGTATCCCCAGGAAACCAGGGCAGTTGTCGAGCAGAACGTTTCCATTCTCGGGAAGGCCACAATCCACTCAGTTCGTTGGGAATATCAATATGAGTATATTTTCCGAGACCAAATTGACTACCATAATGATAAAGCTGGTCAACCCCTGTACGGTAAGCCATATCATAAAAAAAGGTGTCCGATGACTCTATAATCGCTTTATGGACATTCACCCAACCATGCCCCCTAGGATTCCAGTCTCGATACAAGCGATCATCATTTTCCAATTTATAGTAACCTGGATCAAAAATTCGGTATGTGGGTGTAATAGAGCGGGAGGCCAAGCCCGCTATACCCAAAGCAGGCTTTACTGTTGAAGCTGGTGGATAACGCCCCTGAATTGTTCGATCAAATAAGGGTAAGTCCAAACTGTTAGTTAATGCGCTGTAATCTTTGTGGCTAATACCTGTTACAAACAGATTGGTATTGAATGTGGGAGTACTCAACATGGCTAACACTCCCCCGGTCTTAACATCAATGGCTACCACGGCACCACGTCGATTGCCCATAGCTTCCCACGCCACTTTCTGTAAGCGACTGTCCATATATAACCTGAGGTCTTTCCCTGAGACAGGGGGGACCCTCTCCAGAGTTCTCAACACTCGACCCAATGCATTTTTTTCCACATTTTGATATCCCATTTCACCAAATAATTGGGATTCATAATACTTTTCCAGACCAATTTTTCCAATGGTCAACATATACTTATAGCGTTTACGTTCTTCTTCACTAAAACGTGCTTTTTCTTTTTTGTTAATTTTTCCAACATAACCGACAGTATGTGCAAAAAGATAAGGCTTAGGGTAACTTCTCACTAATTGGGCATCAACACTAACACCCGACAAGCGATATTTATTGACCGCCAATCGAGCAATTTCTTCTTCCGTTAAACGATGCCGTAAGGGGATAGCCTGATATGGGGGTCGCTCATCATTCAATAAATCATAAAACTCTTGTAATGTTTGATCGTTAATACTAATGATAGTTTTCAATAAAGATAACGTAGAAGACACATCATTCACTCTTTCTGGAATGAGAAATAGTGTAAAGCTCGGACGATTATCCGCCAACAATTCACCATTAGTATCGTAAATAAGCCCGCGATTAGGTATGATCGTCTGAACTAGAATACGGTTTTTATCCGATTCAGTGGCGTAGTTTTGATAGTGAATAACCTGCAAACTATAGTAACGAGTGAGTAATACCCCCAGCATGACCAGTACAATAAACAGAGTAACGATAACACGACCAGTAAAAATACTGGCTTCACGGTGATGATCTTTCAAGTGTTCTCGTTCACGCATAATTCTTATAAATATTATAAAGCCTGTGCGTCTATTGTCTCTAAAGTCTGTTGATGTTTCAGAGTACCAATATTATTTATGATAAGGATGGTTTTTTAATATCGTCGAGCCGCGGTATAATTGCTCAACCAATAACACTCTGACCAAGGGGTGCGGCAAGGTTAACGCCGATAATGACCAACGCTGCTGAGCCCGGAATAAACATTCACTGGATAAACCGTCCGGACCACCAATCAACAATGCAACATTATCGCCTTCCATTTGCCAATTTTCCATATGTTGGGCAAGTGTCTCTGAGCTCCAACTCTCGCCTTTAACATCCAAAGCAATCACACGTTCTCGAGGATCAAGCGCTGACAAAATAGACTGTCCTTCTTGCGTAACTGCTTTAGCACTATACTGAGATTTGCCTTTTTTAGTGGGCCTCTCACCTAGAGGAACCTCAACAAACTTGATTGAAAACTCTCGGGGGAATCGCTTTAAATAGTCCTGAATACCTTCACTTACCCATCCCGACATACGTGTACCAACGGCAATAACTTTCACTTTCATAATACAGGCATCCTGACAACCAGCCCCTATTCCTCTTCAGAACCTACGACAGGATCAATAGGCGCCCACAGTTTTTCCAAATCATAAAATTGACGCGTTTGAGACAACATAATGTGCACAACCGACGTCCCATAATCCAGCAAAGCCCAATCAGCATAATTCATCCCCTCAATACCAATAGGCTGATGGCCTTGCTTTTTCAGTTCTTCAACAACATAATTCGCCAAGGATTTTACGTGACGGTTTGAGGTTCCTGTAGCGATAATCAGTATATCCATCACGTCACTTAAACTCGTTACGTCCAGTGTGACTATGTTTTGCCCTTTTAAGTCATCAAGCGCTGCAATAGCTGATTGAGCGATTTCATCCGTCATATTGATATTCACTTCCACTTAAATTTTAGAGACTGCAAATACTCCGCCACTAAAGGAGGAGTATTGTTTACTAACTGACCTTCTGCCAATTGTTGTCTAATAGCCGTCGCAGAAATCGGCAACAGACTTTGCTCTAATAGTAACAAACCACCTGCTGCCTGTTGATGAATAATGGTTTGTGCATCAACCATTGACAACCACTCGGCCAATATACCGTTATTTGGTAACGGGCAGCCAGGACGTAGCATCACCGCAATATGAGCCAACTTGCGCAGTCTTTGCCACTGATACCACTGGGTCAAATGAATAAAAGCATCCAACCCCACCATAAGAACCAAGCTTATTTCCTGACCCAACTCTTCACGAAAAGACAACAAAGTATCCACAGTATACGAGGAGTGGTCGCGCTTTAGCTCCCGTTCATCAATCACTAAACCCGGTAAATCACGAATCGCAATATATAACAATTCCAAACGCTGTTCACTGCTTAGCGTTGGAGAATCCCGGTGGGGTGGTCGATGGCAAGGTACTAACCTAACTTCATCCAGCCTTAATGATGATTTCGCTTCCAATGCCATTTGTAAATGCGCATTGTGTACAGGGTCAAATGTACCACCAAAAATACCAATCGCCATCAATCGCTCACTACTTATTACATTACTCACGAATATGCCCATTACCAAAAACTACCCATTTCTGAGAAGTCATGCCTTCAAGTCCAACAGGGCCTCTTGCATGAATCTTATCAGTAGAAATCCCTATCTCAGCTCCCAGACCATATTCAAAACCGTCTGCAAAACGTGTCGAAGCATTAACAATAATGGAACTGGAATCCACAACAGCCATAAATTGACGTGCACGAGTAATATTTTCTGTCACAATCGCTTCGGTATGACCAGAACTGTAACAACGAATATGATCAATCGCTTCTGACATATCAGCCACAATACGAATGGACAGAATGGCAGCCAGATACTCTGTCCTCCAATCTTCTTCTGTTGCTACCGTTATGTCTTCAACCAACTCTCGGCTTTTGTCACACCCACGTAGTTCCACACCTTTTTCCTTATACGCACCCACTAGACGAGGTAATATCTCCGTAGCCACACCTTCAGCAATCAATAAAGTCTCCATAGCATTACAAACACCATAGCGGTGAGTTTTTGCATTCAAGGCAATATTAAACGCTTTTTCCATATCAGCTTGATCATCAATATAAACGTGACAGATACCATCCAGGTGTTTAATAACAGAGACTTTAGCATCATTGCTAATGCGTTCTATCAAGTTTTTTCCACCACGAGGTACAATAACATCTACATATTCACTCATGGTAATGAGCTCAGTGACAGCCTCACGATCCGCCATTTCAACAACTTGAACCACGGTATCAGGCAAGCCCACTTTTTGCAGGCCATGCTGAATACATTGGACAATCGCTTTATTGGAATTTAATGCTTCTTTACCGCCCCGTAATATCGTTGCATTTCCTGATTTAAGACATAAGCTGGCCGCATCGATGGTCACATTAGGGCGTGACTCATAAATAATACCCACAACGCCTAAAGGCACTCTCATCTTGCCCACCTGAATACCGCTAGGACGGTAATTCATGTGAGTAATCTCACCACATGGGTCGGGTAAAGCAGCTACTTGCTCTAACCCCTCAATCATAGCATCAATACGCCCACCATCCAGGCTCAAACGATCTAACAGAGCTTCATCTAAGCCATATTGTTGGCCCACTTTCATATCCTGTAGATTAGCCTGCAATAATGACTCACGATTATGGCTCAGTTCATCAGCAATTGCTCGTAGTGCTTGGTTTTTAAGGCCAGTATCCGCTGCAGAAATCGTGCGTGAAGCTGTTCTCGCCGATTCACCCAATTGTTGCATATAAGTCTTAACGTTCATCACAATGGATCCCATCAATAATACATCTTATTTAATGATCAATTATACGTTATTGGTACCAATATTTGTGGCGTTAACCTTTTGAAAATCGGTGTTACCTTCTATTATTTGCAATATCAGACCGTATTCTCGGTAATACGCTAATCAGTCCATGAATCACCTCAGTAAAGGAGTATTAGTCCTGCTGTACAGTGGCTGTCAGGCAATGGTGCTCCTTCCTGGTTACTATAAGTTCCGTGTTTGCTCAATGCCCGATTTAAGGTCACACAACCAACAGCTAACAAAGCTGATTTGATGCGCAATGTCACTCACACACTAAATGCCGGATCAAATCGATAACACGTTGGAGATTAAATAGTATGATACGATCGCCAACTCAATACTCATTTACAGTATGTTAATTTGGCTTTTTTTATCTTGTTGCTGTGACGAACTAAAAAAATACTGAATGGGCTCTATCATGTTAGCAGGTTTACGAAAAGCGGCATTGCCCACCACCACGCCATGACATAAATAGGAGCTTTAGGTAAGAAGTCTTGCATTAACCACGCATAGAAAACCTCTGAATTGATCATCGTCTCCAATCAAGCAACCGTCAAAAAGGTAAAGCTGATGATCATTAGTAGCCCCCTTCGCATGCCCACCTTGTGTTGAGCGCGTCCACTAAACAATATCCGCCAAATTCCCCTGACGTTCCAACCAGGCCTTACGATCGGCTACTCGCTTCTTCGCCAACAACATATCCAACACCTGATGCGCGTCATCATTAGTATCCAGGGTTAATTGCACTAGGCGACGAGTATCCGGGGCCATTGTTGTTTCACGCAATTGCAATGGGTTCATTTCACCCAAGCCTTTAAAACGCTGCACGTTGACTTTACCTTTTTTCTTTTCTGCAACAATACGATCCAGCACACCTTCTTTTTCACTTTCATCCAAAGCATAGTAAACGTCATTACCTACATCAATGCGATATAAGGGCGGCATAGCCACAAAGACATGACCATTTTTTACCAATGCAGGATAGTGGCGAAGGAATAAAGCACATAATAAGGTCGCAATGTGCAAACCATCAGAGTCGGCATCGGCCAGTATACAAATTTTGTGGTAGCGAAGTTTTTCTAAATTGTCTACCGCGGGGTCAATACCCATGGCAACAGAAATATCATGAACTTCCTGACTGGCTAGAATATCCGCGCTATCCACTTCCCAAGTATTTAGAATTTTACCTCTAAGCGGCATAATTGCCTGAAATTCACGGCTTCGAGCCTGCTTGGCAGAACCGCCCGCTGAGTCCCCTTCCACCAAAAACAGTTCTCCACGTTCAGGTTCACTGCATGAGCAATCTACCAATTTCCCAGGCAATGCAGGGCCTTGGGTAATCTTTTTGCGTGCGACTTTTTTGCTGGAACGCACACGTTTTTGGGCATTACCAATACAAAACTCGGCAAGTTGATCTCCTTCCTGGGTATGTTGATTTAACCAGAGACTAAGCGCATCCTTAGTAACCCCAGCAACAAAAGCAGCGGCTTCCCGAGAAGATAAACGTTCTTTAGTTTGTCCTGAGAATTGTGGATCAGATAATTTAGAACTTAAAACAAAAGCACAGTTAGTCCAAACATCGTCAGGAGCCAGCTTAATCCCTCGGGGTAACAGACTGCGAAACTCACAGTATTCACGGATCGCATCTAACAAACCAGTACGCAAACCATTAACATGAGTCCCTCCTTGAGCGGTGGGGATCAGGTTAACATAGCTTTCCTGAGTAACTTCGCCCCCTTCCGGCAACCACTGAATCGCCCAGTCAACCATCTCATTGGTCCCTGTAAAATGCCCCGTAAAGGGTTCTTCCGGTAATACCGTCCACCCTCGAGTCGCATCCACCAAATAGTCCCTTAAACCATCTTCATAGTGCCACTCGTCTTGTTCCTTGGATTGCTCATCAATAAATGTGACTTTTAAGCCTGGACACAATACCGCTTTAGCTCTTAATACATGGCGTAAGCGCGGTATAGAAAATTTATGGGAATCAAAATATTCAAGTGCCGGCAGAAAATGTACCTGCGTTCCTGTATTACGTTTACCACAACGATCAATCACTTTTAAATCTTGGATTTTATCTCCATGGGAAAACGCAATTTGATGGACATTGCCATCACGCTTAATCGTGACTTCCAGCTTTTGAGACAGTGCATTAACCACACTGACCCCCACACCATGTAACCCACCAGAAAACTGATAATTTTTATCCGAAAACTTACCACCTGCATGCAAAGTTGACAAAATCACTTCAACACCAGGCTTTTTTTGTTCTGGATGCAAATCAACAGGCATACCACGACCATCGTCACGCACCGTAATAGAGTGATCTTTATGTATCCTGACTTCAATAACATTGGCATGACCAGCTAGTGCCTCATCGACACTATTATCGATGACTTCCTGAGCCAAGTGATTAGGTCGAGTGGTTTCAGTATACATCCCTGGGCGTTTTTTAACGGGATCAAGCCCCGTGAGTACTTCAATATCTTCTGAGGAATAATTAGCCATAAAATCTTATTCTATAATCCTTAATGTCAGGTAGTTAGTTGTTTACAAATTTCAAAAAATGCCACGACTGGCTGATGAAATCGTTCAAAACGCTGGAAACTATAATCACCACTCTGTTCAATGGTTTGCTCGCAGCGTTTCATCCGCCATCTGCACCATCGAACCAGTCATTTTTATGATGTTGCATCACAAGTGTATCGTAACGCGAGAGCTGACCCAAGTCACCCTCATTGACATAGTAGGTATATGGGTATGGTGATGATATAACATTCGATGGAGGTACGCAGGTAGTAGATTTAATACATTAACGGCAGGGTTATTGTCATATGTAATTATGGTTTATACGACGGCTATGTACACAAGCTAATAGCCTGACGAATTCAAATCTGTGCCATAATTCTTGTACTCAACACGCTCAACACCAGTGGTAAAACTGCCATCACTATGCAATTCAAACCAGCGATATCCCGGCATCAGGTTTTCTAAAGCAAAAGTTTTTTTATTCGGCATAAATTGTATACAGGTCGATGGGGTCGCCAATAGCATTTTATCATTGTGATGCATTTCAAACTGCTGATGAATATGCCCCCAAAGAACAATTCTAGTATGAGAAAATTTATCCAGTACCTTCCAAAAACACTGGGTATTTTTTAGCGCCTGCCGATCAATCCAATCACTGCCTATGGGCACAGGGTGATGATGAAGACAGACAATAATATACTTATCTTTATTATCCAGTAAGGACTGCTCAAGAAACTCCAATTCTTTCTGAACCAAATGCCCCGAAACAAGACCATCGACATGAGTATCCAACATAATAATCAGCCAATTACCAAGCGTATGTAGCTTGCGATTGACTACATCACCAAACTCAGCCATGGTACTGGGAGAGTCGTGATTTCCAGGCAACCACGCGAACGGGCAAGACAGTCGTTGCGCAAATATATTATATAAACGCTGATAAGCTAGTGGACTAGGACAATTTACCAAATCCCCAGTTAAAATAGCAAAATCATTCTCAGGATGTTGTCGGTTAATAAGATTCAGAACATCCCGCAAACTTTCATCTGGATTCATAGAAAGTAATAGGTCATCCACGTTATCTCCCAGATGACAATCCGTAATCTGCAACAACTTGATAGGTTGGTTAGACATAACGATTACCCACTAACAGTCACCCAATAATCTACACGTGCATATGCTAAACAATGAGATAATAGCTCCCCCAAAAATCGGTTAATCTGCATTTTTTCACTCACTTGATGCATATCATCATTAGGATATTCATAGCGAGATGTAAACTGCCGATAAGGTTGACAAACGACGACCTCTGCAAGTCGTACATCGTGGTATAAACGAACATTGGCATTATAAATACCTGCCCTTCCCTCATCATCAGTCACTGTTTTATCGCTTAACCTTTGATTTTTCAATGGGACATCCTGCACAATGTGAACCAGTGTCGTATATTTCGTTTGTTCTATAACCGAAAAGAGAATTCGACTTTCACTCACTAAACTATTTCCCAATAGATACTGACGAGTTTCATTCAGCTTCCACGACACCACATTCTGTAGAATACGCTGCAAACGATTATAATTTGCTTCACACTCAGCTTGTTGTCCCGGTAGATCAACGTGATAACGTTTTTTAATCAAATTTCACACCTCTGTATGACAGCCTCGGCTAATGACTGTGAGTTCTAATTATTATTCACCCGATGAATGAATAGAGGTCTTAAGAGCCCAATCATAATTGGTCTTTGTGTATTTGGAGCCACTGCAAACAAATTAACGTAGCCGCATTATTATAATCGCGACTGTATAAATCTTTGAAAACGTCGTTTTCTGGTATAGTCAAAAACCGAATATCTTCGCCTTCCTCAGCTAAACCATACAAACCTCCCGTTTTACTTAAATCGGCTATCGCACAATATAACGTTAAACGCTCATTCGTACCGCCCGGACTGGCGTAATAATGACAAATCATTTGCAGCTTTTGTGGCACAATACCAGCCTCTTCTTGTAGCTCCCGCAAAATAACTTCCTCTTCACTCTCGTTGGGTTCAACCATACCCGCAACGACTTCCATACACCAAGGGCGTAGCTGAGGGTCATTAAGAGAGTCATCCAATACTCCAATGCGAAACTGCTCCACTAAACCAATTAATTGGTGTTCTGGATCATATAAAACAGCAGCTACCGCCGAACCACGGACAAAGAGCTCCCGATCAATATCGGTAGACCAACCGCCTGCAAAAAGACGATGTTTCACCCGTAATTTATCCATTTTAAAAAAACCATTATAAACTGTTTGACGATCTATCAATTCTACATCCTTCGCAAAAAATGGTTTATCTCTCATAACACACCTTGACTATCAACCAATTAAAACATCCATTGTCGACCCTACCAAAGTAAAAGGCTACACTAAAACCCCTTGCCATTATCAACAAATACTTACAAACTACACAACAATATCAAACTTTCACCAAAGGAGAAATCATTACCAATGTTCGCTAGGCATACGATCAGAATACCAATACATTTATTAGGGATATTATGCCTGAGCATTTCCATTCACACTTATGGAAATGGAGAAACACTGCTGGATATATATGCTCTTGCCAAACAAAACGACCACCAGTTTAAATCGGATTATGCAAAGTACCAAGCAGCTATCGAAGTTGCGGCCATTAAGCGTTCCGCATTGCTACCTCAAATTAACGGTACTGGCACGGTTAGTCACACCCACCATGATATCAGTGGCTCATTACCAGAAGAAACCAATAACAATGCGAACAGTTATGGCATTTCGATCTCCCAGTCTATACTCAATATCAGTGCAGGCTATGCTGACAAACAAGGAAAAGTAGAAAAACGTATTGCTGCTATCAATTACCAAGCTAGTCAACAGGCATTGATTATTCGTAGTGCAAAGGCTTACTTTGATGTTCTTCGAGCAAAAGACCAGCTACAAACCGCCAATGCAGAAAAAAAAGCTCAGGCTACATTGTTAAAACAAACTCGACAACGCTATGAAGTAGGCCTGATATCCATTAATAATGTCCATGAAACTCAAGCAGCTTATGATAACGCTGTAGCAAACGCTATTAACGCAACCGCTAAGCTGGATATCCAGTATGATTCACTCACCATTCTCACAGGTAAACTGCATACGAAAATCATCCCACTGAAGGACAATTTTAATGCCGAGCCCCCAATCCACAACCAACAACAGACATGGGTTGACGTTTCAATTAAAAATAATTACGCATTACGGGCTAGCGAGTTAACAGCAGAATCCGCCCGAATTAGCGCCAAGGCAGCAAGCAGCAAGCATTTACCTACGATTGACAGCACAGCGACTTATAAAGACCAAAGTATTGATGCCGAAGGAGGCAGCAACACGGTTACTGATAGCAAGACTACCGAATTTAGTTTAAATTTAAAGATTCCCCTATACGCTGGGGGTAAAGTATCCGCAGAAAAACGCCAAGCAGCACAAAAGGCAATTAAAGCAAAAGAAGATTTTTTATTGACTTACCGTAAAACCGTGCAAAATGTTCGTTCCTTATATCGTTCTGTGACAACAGATATCGCACAGATTAAAGCCCGCAAACAAGCTATTATTTCAAATGAAAGTGCCTTAAAAGCCACTAAAGCAGGCTATGATGCAGGCACCCGAGATATTGTGGATATAGTCAACGCTCAGAGCAAGTTATTCCAGGCGCAAAGAAATTATTTTGATACGTTGTACAACTATATAATCAATACGTTACTGCTTAAAGAAGCCGCGGGAAATTTGCAACTTAGCGATCTGGAACATCTGGAAAAATCACTCGATAAAAAATAAAAATCGCTAATAGCGCTGATTAAATACAGGTTACCTTACAAATACTCGTAAGGTAACATAACGGAAAAAACAACGACTTGCCCATCGTTGAAATTATCGACTATCTCTTATACAAATACGAATATCATTGGGGATTTTTCAGCTAAACGACTATAATCCTTGATTGCCTATACTAAATGACCATATACTTCCGGAAATGCAAGCCTTTTTATCACTGACCCACGCACTCTATTTGTTGTTACTAGTTTTTACTATTGTATTGACCGTGCAGGCCAATGACTTAGTTCATTCCAATAACTGCATATTCCACTCCAAGATGAACACCTTCTCCAATTGAAAATGATCACCCCCTGCGATTAAACGTGATCAGTCTCT
>MDLC01000022.1 GCA_001723645.1 Candidatus Endobugula sertula
TACTGAACATTAACTTTGGCAGCCCTCAGGGCTGCTAACAACCGTCAAGCCTCCCGCTTTGCGGGAGCGTTATGACTCCAAATACAGTATCGATTAATATTCTGCGCAAAATACTACAAAATCTATTGCGAGAAAACGTTTCAATTCGTGACTTTAGAAGCATTGCTGAAGCTATCACCGGCTTTGGTCAGCATCAGGATGCGGACCTGCTTAGCAGTGTTTGTCGACAAGCATTATCGCGGCAGATTGTACAGGGAATTATTGGTAATGAATCGGAATTGCCAGTGATGACCCTGGAACCAAATTTGGAACAGTTATTGCTAAACTCAGTACAACAGGCACAAAAATCTGGCGCTAATGAGAACGCATTTATTGAACCGACCATGGCAGAGCGTTTACAAAAATCACTGATGGAAACAGCCAGCCAACTGGAAATTCAGGGTAAACCAATGATATTGCTGGTTGCTGCTCCTTTAAGGTTAATGCTGGCGAAGTTTATTCACCTGTTTATTCCTGATATGTCGGTATTAGCATTTACTGAAGTACCAGATAATAAACAATTGACAATAGAAGCATCTATTGGTGTAGAAAATTAACAGGTATCTAAGGTCTGAAGGCTTTAGTATCAATAGAATAAGAGGTTAATATCATGCAGGCCAAACGTTTTATCGCTGCAGACATGCGCCGAGCTCTTGATATGGTTAAAAATGAGTTTGGCGAAGATGCAATGATTTTATCTACGGAGAGAACAACAAAGGGAGTAGAATTGGTTGCAACGGTTGAGGCTTCTTTAATGGCTAAAGACCCCATTTTGAATGTATCACCTTCACCCAATCAACAGAATATTGAAAAAGCTGCGTCTTGCTTTCAATCAGCTCCCGCTACATCGGTAGCTGCATTTTCGAAAGCGTTCTCTGCGCAAAAATCTTCCTCTTTTTCTGAAATAAAAGGTCCAGCATCGGGCAAAACCCGTCAAGAATTGGCGGTTGAAGTGGAAGTCGCTAATCGTAAAATGTTAGCTGCCAGAAAAGCAGAATCTGTTTCACTGGAAGAGTGGGCAGAAGCGAAAGTTAGCCCACCAAAATCAGTAAAGCCCACGCTTGAGAAGGGTATGCAACGACAAAAAAATGATCAATATATTCGTCAAAGTGATGAAGATATCCGTTGTTTGCATAAAGAAATTGCGGACATGCGACAGACCCTGGAGACGCAACTATCGCAAATGGCTGAAATACAGGAAAATCGGTATCTTGAAGTACAGGCAGCGGGAAAAGTTTCAGACTCTCAAGTCCATTCAGTCATTCCTGACATTCGTCGGCAACTGAGCCTTCTTGGTTTAACGAATGCCTGTAATGATCAGCTAATGGCATCAATAGGTTCTGAGAATATATCATCGTCTAATAAACAAAAACTATGAACAACTGTGTTGGCAGAGTTGGCGCGTCATATTCCCTATGATATTTCAGATAAGATTGCGAAGGGTGGAGTTTATGCATTTTTAGGCACTACCGGGGTAGGCAAAACTACAACGATTGCTAAATTGGCCGCTCGGCATGTTATTCATCATGGTGCTGAGAAACTGGTTTTATTAACCACAGATAATTATCGTATTGCTTCACATAACCAATTGAAATCCTTGGCCATGATATTGAATGTTCAGATCAAAGTCGTTGAAGACTTGAAGCAGTTGCCCTTATTGGTAAAGAGTTTGTCTGATTATGATCTGATTCTTATTGATACGCCAGGAATGGGTTATACAGACCCTTTATTGAAATCTCACTTACATATATTTAAGCAATGTCCCCAGGTGAATAATTTATTGGTTTTATCGGCGACAACTCAATATCAAATGCTGAAAGCGTCTTTACACAGCTACTATATAGCCGGTTTAAACGGATGTGTATTGACCAAATTAGATGAGTGTGCTCACCTTGGTGATGCCTTAAGCATGATGTCAGAACATAGCGTACCACTGGCTTATGTGACTGATGGGCAATCGATACCTGACGATATCGCGGTATTAAAGCCTTCTCAGCTTATTAGCCGTGCAGTCAATATGTTGAAACAGTATAAAAATGGTCAATTACAGGTACAAAAAAGCGTATAAAAAAGCTGAAAATTGTATTTTATAAGCGATATGCCATAAAGCATCTATACTCAATTAAGGGTCATAAGTCACGATGTATTAAGAGGAGTCAAGTGATAGATGAGTCATCCAGTACAAGTGATTGCGGTCACTGGTGGTAAAGGTGGAGTCGGTAAAAGTAATATCTCTGTTAACTTAAGCCTTGCTCTGGCTGAAATACGACGTCGAGTGATATTACTAGATGCTGATCTTGGTCTAGCTAACATCGATGTATTATTAGGTATCAGAGCCGAAAAAAACATTGCTGATGTACTATCGGGTAGCTGTGATTTAAGAGATATTCTTATTCGAGGTCCAGGCGGTATTTGGATTGTTCCAGCGGCTTCTGGTGTTCAGGAAATGGCGACACTGAACCCACAGCAACACGGGGCTATGATTCAGGCTTTTAGTGCTTTGAGCAATCAATTGGATGTATTGGTCATTGATACAGCCGCCGGTATTTCAGATACGATGGTCAGTTTTGTTCGAGCAGCCCAAGAGATTATTGTTGTTGTCTGTGATGAGCCCTCCTCAATAACTGATGCTTATGCGTTAATTAAATTATTGAATAAAGAATATGGTTTAGTGCGTTTTCGTGTTGTTGCTAATATGGTAGGTAGTGTTAAGGAAGGACATCGTTTGTTCGTTAAACTCAGTGGGGTTTGCGAGCGTTTTCTTGATGTCACCATGCAGTATTTGGGCGCGATTCCCTTCGATGGCAATGTTCGTAAGGCGGTACAAAAACAAAAAGCGCTATTGGAGTACGCGCCTCATTGTAAAGCGTCACAAGCTTACAGGCAGTTGGCTGGAAAAATAGATGAGTGGCCAATTCTATCCTCCCCCCGGGGGCATCTTGAGTTTTTTGTTGAAAACTTACTCGGAACAATGCACTCTCCTGTTCATGGTGATGATAGGCCGCATCTAGGTGGCTAGAGGAGAATAACAGGCTCCTATAAGCTTGCCTCAGTCAGTAGTATGCCTGCCAGAGCGTTGGTTTTTTTAAGGTGGTTGAAACGGTTAAGGAACGTTTAATGGCTTTGGTTGATGGTATCGATATCTACGAACAGACAAACAGAGTATCGGCTGGAATAGTGATTGAAGAGTATGCCGATTTAGTGAAGCGTATTGCTCAGCATATGATTGCCAGAATGCCTACCAGTGTACAGCTTGATGATCTTATTCAAGCGGGTACCATAGGTTTGATTGAAGCATCGAAGAAATATGATGTTGCTCGTGGAGCAAGTTTCGAAACTTATGCCGGAATACGTATTCGAGATGCTATTGTCGATGAAGTTCGTAAAGGTGACTGGGTGCCAAGGTCTGTTCATCGTAATGCTCGTCGTATTAGCCAGGTGATTGCTGAGCTTGAGGCAAAGCTGGGACGTGAAGTTAAAGACACCGAAGTCGCTGATGCAATGGGGGTGACACTTGATGAATACCATTCCATGTCTCGTGATGCGGTTTCTGGACGATTATTTAGTATTGAAGAGTCTTTTTCAGGTGAAGAATATAACGTCTCGAATAGTCAAAGTAGTGGTTCGGCATTTCTTGAACCTGACGAAAGTGTGCAACGGGATATCTTAAAAAGATCGTTAATGGGTGCTATTGATTCATTACCTGAACGTGAGCGATTGACGCTGTCGTTATATTATGACGAAGAACTTAACTTAAAGGAAATTGGGAAAGTTTTAGGTGTTAGTGAATCTCGTGTCAGCCAGATACATAGCCAAGCGGCATTGCGATTGCGAGCTAAACTAAAAGATTGGCAAGTTGAGTAATAGCCCTATTTTTATTGACTTGTTAGCCGTTTGTAAAACGTTTGCTTTCTATTTTAATCCTTTGTTTTTCATAGCAAAAATGACATTTCTACTCAGTATTGGAAATTTTGACGAATAAACTGGCTACATTAGAAACAACGTCTAGACTATAAATATACAAGCGTATCAGTGAGTGGAGGCGACATTGGACAAAAACATGAAAATCCTCATTGTGGATGATTTTTCGACAATGCGGAGAATTATCAAAAACTTATTGAGGGACCTCGGTTTTACCAATACTCAGGAAGCGGACGATGGTTTAACGGCCCTACCTATGCTGAAGGGGGGAGACTTTGATTTCTTGGTAACTGATTGGAATATGCCGGGTATGACGGGTATTGACCTTCTAAAAGAAGTGAGAGCTGATGAAAAGCTCGCTAATCTGCCTACGCTAATGGTCACCGCAGAGGCTAAAAAGGACCAGATAGTAGAGGCTGCTCAGGCACTGAAAGAAAAGATTGAGAAAATATTTGATCGAGTTTAATAAGCTGGCTACGGTTCAGCTTATTATTGTGTAGTAATGAAAGGGCACTTTTAATGGAAAGTCAACTCGCTATACCGACCAACCAGGATATGATTGAGGAATTACGTCAGTGTGCTGCAGTGCTTACGGAGAAATTGCAGAGTGATAAGTATGATGAAGCGTCAAAGTTAATTGAAAACTTAATGGAGAGCCGAGATAAATATATCTTTCAAAGTATTGGAACACTAACACGGGGTTTGCACGATTCTATTGTTAATTTCAATATTGATGGTGGTGCTACCTGTTCTATTGAACGTGCGATGGAAAATGAATGTGAATTTAATGATGCATCGAATCGTTTGAATTATGTGATTGAACTAACACAAAATGCGGCTGAAAAAACATGGACATGGTTGAGGCTTCGGCGCCTATATCCATGGACTTGGCTCAGGAAGCTTCAGTATTAAAAGCGGAATGGTCTCGAATTCGTAGTCGCGAAATGACAGCCAGTGAGTTTAGGGAGTTGTATAAACGCATGGATATCTTTTTTGAACAAATGGGTAGTAGTACTTCTACACTCAATGAAAATTTACAGAATATCATCCTTGAACAGGGGTTTCAGGATTTAACGGGTCAGGTCTTAAAAAGAGTGATTAGCCTGATAACAGAAGTTGAAGAAAGTTTGGTTTCACTGGTACGAATTGCTGGTCAGGTTGAAGAGGTAGTTGGTATCACTCCTCGGGAAAAAAATCAAGAAGAGACTGATGAAAAAACAGCTAATATTAAAGGTGAAGGGCCACAGGTCAAAGCGAATGAACGTGAAGATGTTGTATGTGGACAAGATGAAGTTGATGACTTGTTGTCTAGTTTAGGTTTTTGAGGAGAACTCGATGAGTTTTGCTGATGACGAAGAAATTCTCCAGGACTTTTTAGTAGAGGCTGGAGAAATCCTTGAACAATTATCAGAGCAGTTAGTTGATTTGGAACAACGGCCTGATGACAAGGATCTATTGAATGCTATTTTTAGAGGGTTTCATACAGTTAAAGGTGGGGCAGGATTTTTACAATTAAACCCAATGGTAGAGTGCTGCCATGTGACAGAAAACCTATTTGATATTTTGCGTAATGGCCAGCGTACGGTAACCTCTGAATTAATGGATGTCGTATTACAGGCATTGGATGCCGTTAATTCCCAATTTGAGGCAGTACAACAACGCCAGGAACCCGAATGCGGATCCTGAACTCATCGCCACCTTGGGGCGTTTGGTGGCCTGTGAAGATTTAGAGGAAGGAGGAACTGAAGAAGCTCAAGACGACACTGTAATAGATGAAAGGCCAATGGAGGCTTCGGATCAGGAAACAGAAGACATTTCAAATGAAACGCGTGTTGAGTCCGCTGTGCAGGCGGGTGATGAAATTACAGATAGTGAATTTGAACAGTTGGTTGACGCTGTTAGTGATGTGCCAAAAACAGAAACTACAGAGTCTAAAGCATCCGGTACGGATAAAAAGGCTGATAGTGATGAAATTACAGATGACGAGTTTGAAGATTTATTAGATCAGTTACATGGCAAAGGGCACGGACCTGGGTCTAAATCCAAGTCAGTAGCGTCTACGGAAGTCAGTGCTACAAACCCCGAACCCAAGGAACCCTCCACTCCAGTGAATACAGATAGTAATATTATTACTGATGATGAATTTGAGGATCTTCTCGACCAATTACATGGTAAAGGAAAAGGTCCTGGAGTCAACCCTGCTGTAAGTGCTCAATCAAAGTCAGAGGCTGTTAGTGAGCCGTCTACTACAGAACCTAAAGCGCCAGGTGCGACTAAAAAGCCCAAAGCAGCCAAGCCAGCGCCGAAAAAAGAGCCTGCAAAATCTACAGCATCATCTGCTCCAGCGAAAGATGTGGTCGCCCCTCCAACAGAAACCACGGTTCGAGTGGATACCCAGCGCTTGGATGATATTATGAATATGGTCGGTGAGCTGGTGTTAGTGCGTAATCGTCTGGTACGTTTAGGCGATAAAAGCACCGATGAATCCTTAGGTAAAGCTGTGGCAAATTTGGATGTTGTGACAGCAGACTTACAAACATCCGTCATGAAGACGCGGATGCAACCTATTAAGAAAGTATTTGGTCGTTTTCCTCGAGTTGTACGTGACTTGGCTCGTAACTTGAAAAAAGAAATCAACTTGGAACTCGTTGGTGAAGAAACCGATTTGGATAAAAACCTAGTGGAAGCCTTGGCAGACCCTCTAGTGCATTTAGTGAGAAATTCTGTAGACCATGGCATTGAAAGCCCTGAAGTGCGTGAAAGTAATCATAAACCCAGGATCGGTAAAGTGATATTGGCCGCGCAGCAGGAGGGCGATCATATTTTACTATCTATTACGGATGATGGTGGTGGTATGGATGCGCAAAAGTTAAGAGGTATTGCCGTTGAGAAGGGTCTAATGGATGAAGATGCGGCTCAGCGCCTTTCAGATAAAGAGGCATTTAATTTAATTTTTGCTCCAGGCTTTTCCACCAAAACAGAAATTTCTGATGTTTCAGGTCGAGGTGTTGGAATGGATGTTGTGAAAACAAAAATTACCCAACTTAATGGTTCTATTGAAATAGAATCCGAGTTAGGTAAGGGAACAGAGATTCTGATTAAAGTACCACTGACTCTGGCTATTATGCCAACACTAATGATTATGTTGGGTGCACAGGCGTTTGCTTTGCCACTGGTCAGTGTGAATGAAATATTCCACATGGACCTGAAAAAAATTAATATTGTGGATGGTCAAGAGTGTGTGTCTATTCGAGAGCAAGCTATTCCACTATTTTATTTAAAAAACTGGTTGGTAAATGGCGCGGCTAATCAGGAAAAACCCACAGAAGCCCATGTGGTGATTGTGACGGTAGGTACACAGCGCGTCGGTTTTGTTGTTGATCAATTGATTGGTCAGGAAGAGGTTGTTATTAAACCATTAGGTAAAATGCTTAATGGCACCCCCGGAATGGCAGGTGCAACCATCACGGGTGATGGTACCATTGCATTAATTTTGGATGTGCCCAGTATGTTAAAGCGATATGCAGGGACAGTCTAGCGCTTTGGTTGTCACACTCTTGATCGTCAATAAACTGAGTGAAATATGATATGGCACTCAATATTCTAGTCGTTGATGATTCCCCTTTCTTTCAGAAATTATTGGCTGAAATGATCAATGAACATCCTCGTTTGCAGGTTGTTGGCTTTGCCAATAATGGTCAGGAAGCGATTGAGCAAGTCAAAAGTCTAAAACCTGACCTTGTGACGATGGATTATGAAATGCCTCTGATGGACGGTGTGACCGCTGTCCGATTAATTATGGAAGAAAACCCATTGCCCATATTGATGCTGTCTTCTATGACATTTCCTGATGCGAAAATTACTATTGATGCTCTACAGGCTGGAGCGGCTGATTTTATTACCAAAAATTTTTCTGCAATATCGAATAAAAGTGAGGCGATTACGCAGCATTTACATAAAACGCTATTAGCGATAGGTGAGAATATTTTACAATCAAAAAATGCTCTCTCAGTCTCTAGTGAACAATCACCACCAAAACGTAACGATTTGTCAGGAGTGTCAGTCAGTGGCAATACATCCAATATCGATCGATTAGGCAAAGATTCATTATTTGAATCTTCAGGGAAACCAAAGATTGTAGCAATTGGTGCATCGACAGGTGGCCCTGCGGCACTGATTTCCATGTTAAAAGAAATTCCAGCTAGTTTTCTTCTGCCTATTGTGATTGTTCAGCATATGCCTAAAAATTTTACCTTAGCCTTTTCTGAACGTTTAAATCGCCAATGTAACATAGAGGTTAAACAAGCCAGTGACGGTGACAAATTGTTACCAGGAAGAGCATTGTTGGCACCTGGTGGAAAGCAGCTTATTATTAACAAGAAGGATGCTACAAGAGTCAGTGTCATTGATTCAGATGGAGAGGTCAATTATAAACCTTGTATTGATATTAGTTTTGCATCATTGTCGAATACATACGGTGCAACGACCTTGGCTATTGTATTAACAGGGATGGGAAATGATGGTTGCAAAGGGGCAAAATTACTTAAAGCACAGCGAGCAACGGTGTGGACTCAAGATAAGGATAGCTGTGTTGTTTATGGTATGCCGATGGCTGTAGACCAGGCACGTTTATCGAATGCCTCGTTGACATTGAGTAATATGTCTACGTATTTATCTGCATTGTGAGTGTTTATGTTATATGAATTGTTAGCACGGAGATTTTCCCTGCATTTTTGATGTACTTCAATCGGTTGGTAACTGTTTTATGAAGTTTGATATGTTGAGTTTTTTTGGAGTTATCATTGCATTTGCAGCTTTGTTAGGTGGTAATTTTCTGGAAGGAGGAGCCTGGCAACAACTGCTTAATGGTCCTGCTGCATTGATTGTTTTTGGTGGCACTCTGGGTGCAGCCATTCTGCAAACGCCCATCATATCATTAAAAAGAGCATTACAACTTTTTGTCTGGATCATCAACCCGCCGAACATTGATCATAAAAAGTATATCAAAAAAATGTCAAATTGGGCGAAAATTACCCGACAAAAGGGCTTGTTGGGGTTGGAAGGCGAAATGAATAGAGAGAAAGATCCCTATCTTAAAAAAGCGCTGCAATTATTAATAGATGAAGGCTCGCCACAAACACTACGCAAAGTACTGGAAACGGATTTATTACTAGCGGAACAACGTGACCAGGATGTGGTGAAGTTTTATTCTAGTATGGGAGGTTATGCCCCCACCATTGGTATTATTGGTGCGGTTATGGGGTTAATCTATGTAATGAGAAACCTGGCAGAACCTGCAGAACTGGGTGCCGGTATAGCTATTGCCTTTATAGCAACGATTTATGGTGTTGCTGTTGCCAACTTACTATTAATTCCTATTGCGAACAAATTAACCCTGTATATTCATCAGCAATCGCATTTAAAGGAACTGGTTATTGAAGGCGTTATTATGTGGCCGATGGTGAAAACCCTCGTTCTATCGAATTGAAATTAAATGGTTATGAGGTGAGTTAATGTTACGTAGGCCTCGTACAGAGCTGGCTGTTCACCATGAACGTTGGTTAGTGTCCTACGCTGATTTTATGACCCTGTTATTTGGTTTCTTTGTCATTATGTATGCCATTTCAAATATGCATGAAAATAAATATCAGGAACTGTCAAAGACGCTCACTGAATTATTTGCTGCCTCACAACAAACGATTGATAAAACTGTCGCGAGCCAGCAGAATACTGAACCAGTTTTACCTTCCCAGGAAATTGGCAATAAAGAACCTGTAGAAAACAACGCTCCGTTTCTTGCAGATATTGCACAGTTAACGGCGCAAATGAAAGAGAAGCTTGCAGATTTAGTGAATGAGGGATCGGTAACCATCACAAGTGATGAACAATGGCTGCAACTTTCTCTTAATAACAAAATTTTATTCCCACTGGGTAGTGTTCAGCCCACCCAGCAAGCAGGCATTATTATTGAAGAGCTTGCCAGTATACTTAAAGGTGTCAGTAACCCGGTTCGGGTTGAAGGGTTTACTGACAATTTAAGTATTAGTACCGCACGATTTCCCAGTAACTGGGAACTTTCGTCTGTTCGTGCAGTAGCGATTTTAAGGTTATTGGTGGCCAATGGTGTTGCACCTGAACATCTGTCAGCAGTAGGGCATGGTGAATATCAGCCTATTGCAGATAATAGTACGGCAGTTGGGCGTGCGCAAAACCGGCGAATACTGAAGAGGAAGGTATTACACCCATTGTGTTGGATAATGGCGAGTTGTTATTCACCAATGACTCCACCTTACCCAGGAAAGCGCGCTAGGTTTTAATAAACCCTTAGGGGCATGATAATTGCCTTATTTATAGAAGTGTGAAAAATCGTGGTAATTGACTAAAAACTGACACTAAACCAGAAGGTATCAATAAGGTGCAAGTTTGGACCGTGGCTAATCAAAAAGGGGGGGTGGGTAAAACAACGACCTCCGTGGCTCTTGCAGGTCTTGCCGCAGAGCAGGGGCAACGTGTTTTGCTAATTGATCTTGATCCTCAGGGCTCAATGACCAGCTATTTTGGCGGTGACCCAGACAACACTCCGGTAAGTGTATTTACCTTATTTCAGGATAAAGCCATTATCTGTCTGGAAAGTATTGTTCAATTACTGATACCCACTCGTTTTGAGCGTATGACCTTATTGCCTGCCTCCACAGCATTGGCGACACTGGAACGCCACGGAGTAGGAAAAGGTGGGCTAGGTTTGGTCATTTGTCGAACTATCGAGCAGGTACAGGATGAATTTGATTTGGTCGTGATTGATTCCCCGCCGGTGTTAGGGGTTTTATTAATTAATGCCTTGGCGGCTTGTGATCGATTGATTATTCCAGTACAGACTGAATACCTAGCCCTGAAAGGTCTGGATCGAATGATTCATACCCTGCGTATGCTGAGTCAATCACAACAGCGTTTATTAGAATATGTCATTGTGCCGACCATGTTTGATCAGCGTACACATGCTTCGGTTGGCTCATTATCGAGTATTCGTCATAAGTATGGTACTCAGACATGGCCCAGTAAAATCCCCGTAGATACACGCTTAAGAGATGCCAGTAAAGCTGGCATACCTCCCCACTTATTTGATTCGAATAGCCATAGCATCAACTCCTATCGTAGCCTCTATCAGTGGTTGGATAAATCCCAGCGAAAAACAGAAAAAGTGTATTTTTGGACGGCAAGACAAAGCCTATCGGGTCTTGGAGGAATGTAATGGTGCAGTTACCTAAACCACGCCAACAACTTGAGAGCTACTTTAACGATCTGTTAGCTGAAATTGAGGGGCCTATTGTTAAGGAATCAGAAGAGTTTCCCTCAAATGTTAGTCAAACCCAGTGTGTTAATAATGAACAACCCATAGAACATAAGCGACAACAGCAAAAACTGGAAAAATTACTTGCTAACGTATCGCCCAACGTTAAGCCCATTCTTGATACTCAGGAGTCAATGGTTGTTGATGATGTTTCAACAACAGACAGGGATAGTGTTGATTTTACCTCGTTAGCTGGACCCCAAGGTTTAGATGTAGGTAATGCTGAATGGGTCATAGAACCATTATCCAGTCAATGGTTGGATAACGGTCGACCTCATTGGGCTCAACAGAATTTTGATATTTTATTAGTAGAAGTGAGTGGCTTGAAGTTAGCCATACCCTTAGCTGCTCTTGGACACATACACCCTAACGGTAAGTTAAATGTTTTGTTTGGGCAGGCTGAATGGTTTTTGGGTATAAAGAAAACAGCGATGGGGAATATCAAGGTAGTGAATACAGCCAAGTTTATTATGCCGGAGAGATATAAGGAGAATCACCGTGAACAACTACAGTATGTGATTGTTATCAATGGGTTAGAGTGGGGGATTGCTGTTAACCATATTGCACAGCCTATTTCCATGAGCCCTGAAGATATTCGCTGGAGAAAAAACCGTGATCAGCACCCCTGGATGGCGGGTACAGTGAAGGAGCATATGTGCATTTTGGTCGATGTACCCACTTTGGGTGAAATGTTCCTCAATGAGTCATCAGGGTGATTTTTTGTCTGAATCACTGGCAGAGATAGCATTATTAACTATAGTAAGAAGAGATAAAACAATAGATCGAGGGGTGATAGATGGTGAGCAATTCGGTACAAACAAAAACCAGCGATGATCCCGTTCTACAATGGGTGACTTTTCGTTTGGCAGGTGAAACCTATGGTGTGAATGTGATGCAGGTTCAGGAAGTATTACGGCACTCTGAAATTGCTCCTGTTCCCGGCGCCCCAGCTTATGTATTGGGGATTATTAACTTGCGTGGTAACGTCGTTACCGTTATAGATACGCGCCATCGTTTTGGTTTACAACCTGGTGAAGTGACTGAAAATACCCGTATTGTCATTATTGAAGCTGACAGCCATGTGATTGGTATTTTGGTAGATAGTGTGGCAGAAGTGGTGTATCTGCGTCAGTCAGAAATTGAAACCGCACCTAATGTCGGTAATGATGAGAGTGCGAAGTTTATTCAGGGGGTTTGTCACAAAAATGATGAGTTATTAATCCTGATAGAGCTGGATAAGTTACTCACTGATTCGGAATGGGCTGAACTGGATGATGTTTAATCTAGAGTAATCTGAGTTTATATAGGTTCATAACGGTGTAAAACATGATTGACCTTAATGTGCTTAGTGCATGGTCGGGCTTACCTGAAGCTCAATTACTATGGGTAATGATTGGCTTTGGGGTAGTATTGTATTTTGTATGGGGTGGGCAAAGGCACCGCAGAATACAGTTACTTTATCAGAAAGTAGAGCGTTTGCAACATGACCTATTAGCGGCTAATAATAGCGTAATGGGTATGGGCCAACAATTGCTAATGCTGGAAAAAAAATTTTACGCAGAAGAGCAAACAAAGAAAAATATTGATCATCATAAGCAAACCCTGGAAGCCAAAGTCAATCAACTGCAGAATATTGAACACTTACAAAATAGTAAAGCAGCAAGGGATAAACAGGCCGATAATCAGGTGATTTATGAAGAAGCCCGACAGTTGCTATTGCAAGGATTGGATATTCCTTCCGTGATGAAAAGCACAAGCTTATCACATGCCGAAGTGTCGTTAATATCCGCTTTGCATAAAACCCTGTAGCGACACTAATCAGCGTGCCTCTATGTAATGTCAATGAAGGGTTTGTCAAATGAGAAAAGCCAATAGTGGTTCTGAACTCACTCCACTCCGTTCAAGTACTGGCTTTCTCCTCCTAAGTCTTCTTAAGCATTGCCTGTATGACTGACTACCACTACTTACTAGGCTTTAACGATAGGGACGCTGAATTAATGCAGTAGCGCATGCCTGTGGGTTGTGGGCCGTCAGGAAATAGATGCCCCAAATGACTACCACAATGACGACACATGACTTCTGTTCTTATCATGCCACAGGTGCTATCCACCGCTTCAAGAATAACCTCTTTCTCTTTAGGTTGATAAAAACTCGGCCAACCAGAGCCTGAATCATATTTGGCAGAAGAGTCAAACAAGGCTTCCCCACAACACTTACAGAAATAAGTGCCTGCTGTTTTGGTATCCCAGTAGCATCCACTAAACGCTGGTTCAGTACCCTTTTCACGGCATATTCGGTACTCATCCAGTGTAAGCTTTTCTTTCCATTGGGTGTCCTGATCTGACATAACCTTTGGCCTTTTATTGATAATCCTTTGCCGATATAGTGATTATTCAATATATATCGACACGTTGTTGACTACAATAGGCTACTATTACATATAGTACAATGTTATTGCACTTGACTATGGCTAAACAATGACTGTGATAAAAAAATCTTTCAAGTTAAACGAGGTTTGTTATGATATTCGCGGCCCCATCCTAACCGAAGCGCATCGTTTAGAAGAAAAAGGCCATCGCATTCTTAAACTCAACATTGGTAATCCAGCCCCTTTTGGTTTCGATGCTCCTGACGGAGTCATTCAGGATATCATGAGCAATATTCGTGAAGCCCAAGGTTATACCGATGCCAAAGGATTATTTGCAGCACGTAAGGCTATCATGCATGAATGCCAACGTTTAAGCATTCCCAATATCAACATTGATGATATTTACCTAGGCAATGGCGTCAGCGAACTGATTGTCATGTCTATGCAAGCATTGCTCAATCAGGGTGATGAAATGCTGATCCCCTCGCCCGATTATCCCTTGTGGACTGCAGCAACTCACCTGGGTGGAGGTAAAGCCGTACATTATGTCTGTGATGAAAAGGCTCACTGGATGCCTGATCTCGACGATATCAAACGTAAAATTACACCTCATACTCGTGGCATTGTTATTGTCAACCCTAACAATCCTACGGGTGCCGTATATTCGCAGGAAATGTTAGAGGCACTGATTGAGATTGCAAGACAAAACAAACTGATTATTTTTGCTGACGAAATTTACAGTAAAATTTTATACGATGACGCAACATTTATTCCTTTAGCACGCCTCTCTCAAGAAGTGCTATGTCTTAGCTTTAACGGCCTATCAAAGGCTTATCGATTGGCCGGTTTCCGTTCTGGTTGGATGGTGATCAGTGGTGACAAAGCTTGTGCAAAGGACTATATTGCGGGCATTAATATGTTGGCCTCTATGCGTTTATGCGCCAATGCCCCCGCTATGCTGGGAGTACAAACAGCCCTGGGAGGTTACCAAAGTATTAACGAGCTGATTCTTCCTGGCGGGCGATTACGGGAACAACGGGACCTAGCATGGGAAATGATCAATCATATTCCTGGCTTATCCTGTGTTAAGCCTAAAGGGGCTCTTTACTTATTCCCGAAAGTGGATATTAAAAAATTCAATATCACCAGTGATATAATCTGGGTATTGGATTTTTTAACCATGCATAAAATTCTGCTCGTTCAAGGAACCGCATTTAACTGGGCAACACCCGATCATTTTAGGGTCGTTTTTTTGCCACATAAGGATGAGTTGGAATCGGCGATGACTGAGCTTGGACAGTTTTTTGATAGATATACTCAATAAGCTTTGTGTTGTCCTCCAGAGAAAGAAGACACACACAAATCCCGGGAGTCGTTGTTACTTTAAGCGCTAAATGCTCTAATCCCCACGGCTTCACGTAAATTGGCTAATAGGGGTATGGAGTATGCTCTCGCTTTTTTTGCACCTTGTTGCAAAACGTTTTCAATATAATCTGGTTTTTCCATAAGAGAGAAATAGTGTTCTCGTGACTCACCGATGGTTTCATTGATTAATTCAAAGAGCTTTTTCTTCGCTTCCCCCCAGGCAATACCTTCCACAAAAGCTTGCCGCATTGTTGCGGTTTGCTCTTCGTTGGCAAAAGCCTGCCAAATCTGGAAGACGGTAGACGTATCTGGGTCTTTAGGTTCTCCTGGCTCTAAAAGGTTTGTTTTAATCTTATTAATATGCTTTTTTAATTGCTTCTCAGGCAAAAATAATGGGATAGTATTGTGATAACTTTTACTCATTTTACGGCCATCCAAGCCTTGTAATACAGCCATATTATCGTCGACAACAGCCTGAGGTAATGTAAAGTGCTCACCAAAGTGATGATTAAAACGTGCAGCGATATCCCTTGCCATTTCTACGTGTTGAATTTGATCTTTCCCCACAGGCACCTTATCGGCATTAAACATTAAAATATCTGCAGCCATCAATATCGGGTAGCTATACAAGCCCATCGTAATACCAGAGTCAGGATCTTCATTGGCTTCCTGATTTGCCTGAACAGCGGTTTTATAGGCATGGCCGCGATTCATTAAACCTTTTGCAGCCATACAGGTCAGTAACCAGCAAAGCTCGGGAATTTCGGTCACATCAGATTGACGGTAGAAAATGGCGTTGTTTACATCCAAACCCAAGGCTAACCAGGTAGCGGCAATTTCCTGACTGGATTGGTGAATGTTTTCTGGCGTCTGAGTTTTAATTAATGCGTGAAGATCTGCCAAAAAATAAAAAGATAAATTATCAGCCCGTCGACTGGATTCAATCGCAGGGCGAATGGCACCTACGTAGTTGCCCAAATGAGGCGTACCTGTGGTGGTAATACCGGTTAAAGTACGCTGCTTATCATGAGGAGGAAGTAAAGGATCAGTGGATGACATAAAAAATCATTTATTGTTGATAAAAGGATGATAATACACGCGCCAGTTTAATGGCATCTTTAGCTCCGGCTAACTCGCGAATAGAATGCATCGCAAAGCTTGGCAAACCAATATCAATGGTTTTAACACCAACGCTCGTTGCGGTAATTGGCCCGATAGTGCTGCCACATTTCAGATCACTTCGCGTGACAAAAACCTGAGGGGTCACCTCATTCTGTTGGCAAAGTTGACGAAAAAAACTGCTGGTTTCACTGTTAGTCGCATAATGTTGATTTACATTCGTTTTAATGACCGGTCCTTGGTTTAACAATGGGCCATGGTGCTGATCATGTTTATCCGCATAATTAGGATGAATACCGTGCACATTATCAGTAGATATCATTAGAGAGCGACCAATAGTACGAAGTCGCTGATCTAGATCAGGAATCATTCTTTGTAAACATTGTTCCAGCATCGGGCCTTGTGCACCACAAGCTGATGCACTGCCAACCTCTTCATGGTCATTACAAACTAATAAGGCAGGCTTATGAGTATTTGCTGCCAGCAAAGCCTGTAAGCCCACATAGCAACTCAACAGATTATCTAACCTCGCCGCTGCCACAAATTCTTTTTGCAAACCAATCATTGCGGCTGGCTGGGTATCATAAAGACTCAATTCATAATCCAATATCTGACCGATACTCTCTATCCTCTGAGACTGTAATTGCGCATGTAACCAATCACGAAAGTCTACTGGATTTTGGTCATCATCTACTTGCATTAGAACGGGCGGCAAATGTTTTTGTTGATTAATTATATTGCCACTGTTAGCTTCGCGATGTAAATGAATGGCCAGACTGGGAATGACTGCCACAGGGTCTTTAAAATCCACCAAAGCATTCTTTAGTTGTTGCTGTTGGTCAAGATAGTTAACACGCCCTGCCAGAGATAAATCCCGGTCAAACCACGGATTTAATAAAGCGCCACCATACACCTCAACACCCAATTGAAAATAACCGTGACTATGTATTTCCGGGTTAGGTTTCACTTTAAGACAAGGGCTATCGGTATGAGCCCCCACCATACGGATCCCTTCATCAGGCAATTGATCAGGAGCATAAACAAAAGCGATAATAGATGAAAAGTTACGTGTTAAAAAGTATCGCTGACCGACTTCCAACGACCACGCATCATCTTCCAACAACTCGATAAAGCCAGCAGCTAATAATTGCCGAGCCATTTCTTGCGTCGCGTGAAATGGGGTTGGGGAAGCATTTATAAAATTCAATAGACCTGCATTAAAATGATCCTGGTCCATTAATAACGAAGTCGTAGTCATGGTTTAACCTAAACCCCAAAATAATAAAAAACCACCTAATAATAAGCGATATACCACAAAAGGCATCATACCAATATTATTAATAAACTTTAAAAAGTAGTGTATACATAAAAAAGCACTCGCCGCTGCAACCAGTGCTCCTAATGCCATATCTGACCCACTCACATCGGCAACGTTAACTAATTGTAAGGCTTTATAACCTCCACTTAATGTGATAATGGGAATTGACATTAAAAAAGAAAATCTCGCTGCGGCATCTCGTTGAAAACCACAGAGCAAGGCTGCCGTAATGGTAATACCCGAACGGGAAGTACCAGGTATTAGAGCTAGGGCTTGAGCAACACCAATAATGAATACTATTTTTACGGTTAAACTCGCTAATTCTTTTTCTTTAACTATCGCACTACGGTCTGACCACCCCAGCAATACACCAAATAAAATCGTGGTTATTGCTATCACAACAGTCGTTCGTAAATTCGTTTCAATAAAGTCATTAAATAATAGACCCCCTAATCCAGCAGGGATTGTTGCCAGAATAACATACCAAGCGATACGACTATTATCACTGTGCTGCTGCTTAAAGGCACTTAAACACCAAGCGTAGGTCATAGCCATAATATCCTGGCGAAAATACGTGACTACCGCTACCAAAGTTCCTACATGAACGGCTACATCAAACGTCAATCCCTGCTTTGGCCAGCCCAATAACCCGTTGGGGAGAATTAAATGGCCTGAACTGGAAATTGGCAGAAACTCCGTCACCCCCTGAATGACAGCCAACACAATAATATGCAATGTTTCCATAAATACCTACTGATTTCCAGTTATTTAAACGAATGATTGTCGAATTCGCTGACGTTTCTTCCAGCTGGTTTCGTCACGGATATAGGTTGGCTTGGCTTCAAGTGGGCTAAGCGTTTGTTGCTGCTGATACTTCTGCTCTGCCAGAATAGCAACATCGTATGCTTGTGGATAAAAATCCACTGTTATCGCAGCATCAGGAAAACGATGTTGCAATGACGTATAAGCCCAACCAGAACCTATCCCGACTATTTCCGCAGTGACTATTGATGGATCAATCGCTTTTTCTGGATGATCGATCCATTCCTCAGTGATGGATTGTACATTTTTCTGGTCACCTTTGTACGCATAAGCGGACCAGTAAACCTCATTCATTCGCGCATCAATAATCGGAACAATCTGTTGAGACGGGGAGGCAATTTCCAGACGAACCGCTGTTTGAGCCATAGTCTGTAAAGTGGAAACAGGAATTAACGGTAAATCTGCACCATAAGCCAAACCCTGAGCCACACTAATGCCAATACGCAATCCGGTAAAAGAACCGGGGCCAACGGTAAATGCAATAGCATCAAGTTGCGCAAGACAAAGCTGGTGTTCAGCCAATAGGGATTTGACAGCAGGAAGCAAACACTGAGTATGTTTCCTGGGAGAAGCCGATAAGGTTTGATACACTCCGGAAGGAGTCTGTATTGCTACTGAACAAGCATCAGTAGCAGTATCAATAGCAAGAATATGAGGCATTGGACTGTGTTATTTCTCAGGAGTTAACCTACTATTCTAACAAAATGTGAATAGTATATGTGCACCTATCAACTTATATCCATGTTATACTGCTTTAATTACTCTGTTATCCTTGTTCCTCCGTGAATGTCTCTACTCTTCTAAATATAAGAAGCATTCTACTCGCAGGTTTCCTTTATTTTTTACAGTATTAGGTATTTTTTACACAACTATGACTTCTCTAGATACTTCTGCTCTGGGTTCCTTTGCAGAATTTAGCCTTCCCCAACCAATACTAAAGTCTCTTGTTGGGCTGGGGTATGAAACTCCCTCGCCCATCCAAGCAGCCAGTATTCCTATCCTGCAATCTGGTCATGACCTGCTAGGACAAGCACAAACGGGAACGGGTAAAACCGCTGCTTTCGCTTTACCGCTATTATCAAAGATCGATCTGGATAAAAAATACCCCCAGTTATTGGTGTTAGCCCCTACTCGGGAACTCGCCATTCAGGTAGCCGAAGCCTTTCAAACCTATTCCCGTTACATGAAGTGTAATGTCCTGCCTATTTATGGTGGGCAGTCGTACGATAACCAGTTACGTCAGTTAAAGCGTGGGGCCCAAATTGTGGTGGGTACCCCAGGCCGTGTTATGGATCACATTAGGCGTAAAACCCTGGTCCTTGACCAACTGGAAGCTTTGGTATTGGATGAAGCGGATGAAATGTTGCGTATGGGCTTTATTGATGATGTGGAGTGGATTCTTGAACATACGCCTGAACAGCGCCAAATCGCCTTGTTTTCAGCTACCATGCCGAAAGAGATCAAAAAAGTCGCTGACCACTACTTGCAAAATCCTAAACATGTCAAAATTGCCAATAAAACAGCCACAGCCAGCACTATTCGCCAGCGTTACTCTATTGTTAATCGCAATCAGAAACTAGATGCATTTACCCGTATATTAGAAGTTGAGGATTTTGACGGCGTTATCGTGTTTGTCAGGACTAAATTAGCCACTATTGAGCTGTCTGAAAAATTGTCTGCACGAGGCCATCGCAGCGAAGCACTGAATGGTGATATACCACAGAAACAACGCGAATTAATTGTCGACAAGATTAAAAAAGGAAGTCTTGATATCCTGGTCGCAACGGATGTGGTTGCACGAGGTTTGGATATTGAGCGCATCAGCCATGTGATTAATTATGATATTCCATTGGATACAGAATCTTATGTTCACCGTATTGGGCGTACTGGCCGGGCAGGCAGAGATGGTGATGCCATTTTGTTTGTTACTCCCAGAGAGCGCCACTTGTTAAAAGCTATTGAACGGGCAACGAAAAGCGATATTGTTCGTATGGATGTTCCCAGTACGGATGCGGTTAACCAAAAACGGGCTGATAGCTTCAAACAGCGTATTACTGATACGGCACAAAATGTTGACCTGACGATTTATCAACAAATCATCGAAGAATATCTGCAGGAAAATCAATTAGCGGCTGAAGATATTGTGGCGGCCCTGGCGTGCCTAGCTCAGGGTGAACAGCCATTATTTGTAGAAGAACGATCTTACTCTAAAGAAAGGGAACATTTCCAAGATAGGGGGGATCGTCAAGGTCGTCGCCGCCATGAACGTTCACGTCACAGAGATGGTAAAAAACTTCGACGTAGTGCGGGTGAATACAGCAATGAGAATATGAATCGTTATCGTATTGAGGTGGGGCATAACGATGGTGTAAAACCTGGAAATATTGTCGGTGCTATCGCCAATGAAGCCAATCTACCTAGTAGGCAGATTGGGCATATTAAAATCCATAATCATTATTCAACGATTGATTTGCCTAAAGAAATGCCAAAGGCGGTATTTAGAAAACTGCAGAAAACCTATATCTGTGGTAAGCAGATAGAGATAAAATTGAGTCATTAACCACATACCATTGTTTCTTGTTAGCGACAGATAGGGGCGATTATCGGTAAGCTAAATGAACTTGATTCTGTTATTAGATACTGATTTTATCGCTGATAATTGTGTTAAATTATATGGTCGGCGCTTTGAGCATATTAGGACAGTACATCAAGTAGAAGTAGGCAGTAGACTTAACGTCGGTTTACTGAATGGTTCTATAGGGACTGGCCTTATTGAACAGATTGACAATCAGCAGGTGATTTTAACTACGAGTCTTGATGTCTTGCCACCCCCTCGTTTACCGATAAACCTGATTATCGCTTTACCGCGCCCCAAAATGCTTAAGCGGATATTACAAACTTGTGCAACTATGGGCGTTAAAAAAATTATCTTCTTAAACAGTTATCGCGTTGAAAAAAGTTATTGGCAAACTCCACTGCTTAGCAAAGAAAAAATTAATGAGCAGTTAATCCTTGGATTAGAACAGGCAAAAGATACCATCTTGCCCGAGATTATACTGGAAAAACAGTTTAAACCCTTTGTCGAAGATCACTTACCGACACTTTGTAAAGAGACTATCTCTCTTGTCGCTCACCCTGAAAGTGCAACCCGTTGCCCCTATAACCTACAGGAACCTGCCACTCTAGTCATTGGACCTGAAGGTGGATTAATACCTTACGAAATTAGAAAACTGAATCAAGCTGGCTGCAAAAGTGTTCATGTAGGCGAAAGAATATTACGTGTAGAAACAGCCGTTACCTCATTACTGACACGCTTATACTTATAAAATGAAATATCAGGCTTAAGCTTAAAATATTTCTACCACATCGTTATTAGGGTAGTGATATTTCAAAAACCCCACCTCCCAACAAGCCACCATTGGATAATGTTATTTTTCCATAACGATCTTTTTGTTTGTGCACCTGTGCTATTTGAGCCGCAAAAAACAGACCGAACTGTGTACTATTGCCATCCTTGTGGGCCTCACTATCTAGTGAGGCTGCATTAATCATCCCATCAGGAAAGCCATTGCCATCATCAGAGATCGTCAACAACAAGCAATCGTTTTCTATTTGAGCGCCTAAATGCATCTTATGACTAGCATAACGTGTACCATTCACCAAAACATTATGAATAACACTACCTATTAAATGACTATCGTAATACCAAGATAAATTTTCATCACAATCAATCTCCAGCTCAATTTCCTGAGTTTTAAATAATATATCATTTCTGGCTACTTGGTCTTCAATCGTATCCATAACAAAATTTTCATCAATATTGACGACCATGGTTTGATTCTGAAAGCGATATAGCGATAACAGTTGTATCAGCTCTGTGTTAATACGTGTTGCTTCATACTGCAAAGTGGAAAATCGACGTTTCTGGCCTTGATTTTCAGCAGGCGCTTCTTCGATGATTTCTTCTAAAGAATTTAATAACATACTGAGAGAATTTTTCATGTCATGAACACTAGGCGCCAACACTAAAGAAAAATCCAAATCTACTCCGTTCTTTTGTGGCGAGACATGTTCACTGTTAGGTTGCTTATTCATATTGTTTTACTCATAAATTGCTCACTGTATTTTTTGCAACATAGTGTGAAGCTGTTGGTAGCGATAAAATTGTGGGCTGGTTGGTGTAATATAACGTTCAATCACTTTAAAAGTTGATTGACACTGCTTTTTATAAGCATTATTTTCATTATCTCGCATTGACCCTATCATTGCCTGAATCAAGTTAAGTTTTAAACCAATATAGCGAGGAAACTTTTTTTGTGCCCGAATGAAAAAATTAATGGAAGTTTCATATTGTTTTTTCTGATAAGCTGCAATACCTTTTTTATTAATCTGAGCTATCATCTTCTTACCTTTTTCACTGACAGGCTCATTAAGCAAAGGGTCGAGTTTTTCAAGGGCGGATTGATCATTTTTGTAGCGATCTACTAACTCATTCAGCATTGTTGTTGCTTCCATACGCTTATCATTAGCAATCAGCGCATTCACTATTTCAATATCTAGCTCTATATTTTTTTCAATAGTCGTTTCCAAAACATCTTCTACTTCATTCAGTAAAATTTTAGACTGTTGTTTATTTCCCTCTAAAGCATGTATCTGGCTATTAAGTAATTTTGCCTGTACTTTTTGTTGAGGGCTAACCTGATATTTGTCTTCTAAATTGTTTAGCAGTAATGTTGCCTCACGACTAAATTCTTTTGCTTTATCAATATCGTTATCAAATACTTTAGTGATTGCTCTAGCAAAATTAAGGTGATTATCTGGAGTATCATGATGAGAATTGGCACCAAATTTAATCGTTTTTTTATATGCTTTGACTGCCAATTCGACATCACCATTATCCAATGCGATTTCAGCAAGAGATTTTTGTCTGGATGTCGACATAGGAGAAACCTCTGTGGCCATCTCTAACACTTTCTGCAGGCGATGATTATTTCCTGCCAAAGAGCAGGCTTTCGATAAACTGTCATACGCTTTTAAGTATGACGGATTATTAAAAATAATATCTTCCAAGGATTCTAAAGCACTATCTATTTCACCCCGTTCAATTTTTACATTAGCCAAACCCACCAAGGCCCAATCCAATTCCCTAGCCTCTAAAATATCTTTATATAGCTGCTCAGCTAGACCATATTCTTTTTCTTTGATATAAAGCTCACCTAATAGCTTTTGGCAATCAACCATATAGTGTGATTGCTGCTGTATATTGTCATATAACAGATTAATAGCTGTTTGATAATCTTCCTTTTCAATACTTTGGTATACCCTGGACAACTCCTCCCTCTGCGCCATTAATCGTTTAATTCGCTGTTCAAGAACCTTACCTGTTATCGGCTTTGTCAGAAAAGCGTCTGGTTCACAATCATAGGAACACATCACGACATGGCGACTGGTATCTGCTGAAATCATGACAAAAATGTCACTACTTTTTATATCCTGGTGATATCGAAGCTCTTCCAGTAATTGTTGGCCATTCTTACCATCACCGAGATTATAATCACAAAGAATAAGATCATAGTGCTGTTTATGGCATAGATTAGCGGCTTCCTCTCCGGTCGCAACACTATCAATATGGCGAAAGCCCAGATCATGGATACTTTTGGCCAAGGTTCTACGAAAGTTATGGAAGTCATCCACGATCAACACACGAGATGTTTCATAATGACTAGACGACATAAACGATCTTCACTCAAATAAAAGTAATTACTATCAGAATAGACCATTTTTTTAAGGATCACGCAAAATCTGTCGCTCTTACCCCTAACATCAGCACACCGTACTTACCACTCAGTTCAGAAGTCAGGTGCTTGTACGAAAGTTGTTCCTGCTCTCTTTTTTTGGAGGAACAAGATAGAGCGTATAAAGATGTATTCTCAGAGTGTTAAAACCTGCTCAATATTTTTCATACCGTCGCAAAAACAAGATGAGAAAAGCTGAATTAACATAACTTAAGAAAAATGTCAGACATTACCTCAAAAAAATTTAGAATGTTAATGACTATCACAAAAAAACCATCGCCTGTAGCAAAGGACTTTACTTATATAAGCCGTTTTAGTGATGATAACTTGGTTAGCTGAATACCTGCGTAAGATAGTGCAGTAATGGATCAAAAAGAGGTGTGCCACGCACATTCCAATCGCCAAATATTGGTCATTACGTCAATTCATGTCAATCATGATCCCTTATTAAGTACCATCGCAACCAGGTGTGTAACCCCACTGGACCAACTAGGGACTTGCCATTCCCCTACCGGTCAATTAGGGACGTGGTTTTGTACCCACATTAACTGTGAAGCTGGCATGATAGTCATCATTTAATATCAAACCCATAAGGAGTAACAATGACCACAACCCAAACAATTCGTAATCTATATCAAACCCATGCTGACACATTATCGTCATGGGGTTATTCATCGCTGGTGGATATCGCTCAACAGTCTTTTGACACATTCCATCAAACCTGTCGTAAGCAATTAAGCGTCAGTCAAACCCGCGCACTGTATTGTGCTGCACAACAGCATGTACAGCATTTACAGGCTTACCACCGCAAACTATTAAGTCACGCTAATCCGCAATTGCAAAGCATTCCACACTTGGCCATTGATCCTATGAGCGAAGCCGTTGGCGGTTATGAAACAGAATTCGGTCAGCGTGCTGATGTCTACGTCCCCAAAGAGTCAGTCGCATCAGTATTTTCACCCGCAGCTTACCTCACTGAATTATATCGTGAGGGCAGTCAGTTGCATCAGGAGGATAAACCGCAACATCTGAACCAGCGTCGCCCTGATCTGCAAAGCCTGCCGTTAAGCCAGAGTAATATGGACACAACCATTAGTTCCTTAGCACTATCCAATAATATTTTACGTTCCAGCCTCAATGAAGCCGATCTGGACGAAAATCTAAGCAATCAGCTGTACCCATTTGATTTGCCTTATCACGCGCCTTTCTCTGGTATTGAGGCCGCGTTTTCAGCACAAAACACTGATGTCGAAACCATTGCCGAACAACTGGCAGCCACCAGACAAACTGACAACGCGGCCAAGGTTATCCACAGTGCCTTTAGCAACCATTTGTCACCAGTACTGGTTGAGGCTTTGCTCGAACCCATTGCCACTGATGCAACAGAGCTTAACGCCCAATTACAGCAACATTTCGGAGCTGGCGTTAGTGCAGTGCAACTGGCAGATGTTGATACTTTTTGCAACCATACGGGTATCAGTCGTAATGAACTTAATGCCTACCTGTCTTTGCCCTCGTTTCGTGAGAGCTGTAATACGCAATTGCAGGCCAGCTCGGTGCAGGTTAAAGACTCTATTCAGGAGAACCTGATCACCACACCAGGCCAATATGGCGGTCAATATTTAAATGCAACCAGCAAGCAATGGCTGGGTTTTGCGGATCAATGTATTGCCAGAGTGACTATTGAAGCACCGGAATCAGTGACAGACCGAGTGGCTATATTACCGTCGATCAATGATCGCTGTATCACTTTTGCCGCGCTTGCAGTGATGCAGGAAGGCCAACCCAGTACCTATATTGATATTAAGTTGGATGATGAGCACATTACTGCTGGTCAGCCAGATACTTTTTCTAGTGAAGACGGAACCGTCTGCTCCCTACCATTAATTAATGGCTATCGCACTATCGAGTATCATGCACAAGCCGGAACAGACAGTTATAAGCTGGTTATCGGTGTTGGTGATGAAGATATATGCAACCCTGGCGCATGGTATCCAGATACGGACCCATCTGAAGATAACTTTACGCTGACATTTAGTACCGCTAGCAGCAGCGATCTGATCAAACTCAGTAAATTCATCCGTTATTGCCAACACACCGGCTTGAGTTCAAGTACACTGGATGTCTTGATCCGTCTGTCCAATATGACGTCTGTGTGCAGCATTAATACGCAGACATTACTGTTAACTGCATTAGTGTTGAACTATCAGGCCTGCTACCACATTAACGAAGATGATGCCGTTGTGTTAGCGGGTGGGAATATCAATGTTTACGCCGAAGAAGGACAATTGAGCCAATTTGACCGCCTATTTAATAATCCACCATTAAATGGCCAGGCCTTCACTACAGATGATGTCGACAATACCATTAACTTTGACCCTGATGATGAGGTCTATAGCACACAACGTGCCGTGCTAAAACGGGCTTTTGGTGTAGACGATACCGGCTTAGGTGTATTGGCAGCGCTCTGTGACCACGATAGTCTGAGCTATGCACGAAGTCTGGCGCGTATCAGTGATCTATATCGCGTGGCACAGTGGGCTAATTTGCATCAACTGACACCACAGGAATTACAGTACATATTGATACTCAACAACAAAACCGAGGCAGTCCACGGCCAATTGATTGGAACCTTGATGGAGTATCGACAGGTGGTATACACCACCTGTCAATGGTTGAAGGCACAACATCTGTCAGTCAGCACGGTTTATGCCATGACTACAAGCCACTATCTCACCACACTCACTCCCGAAATGGATGCGCTGCTACGCACTCTATACCAATCAGTAGATGATGAGACACTATTGAAGCAAAGTTTCGCTCCGCATCTGGCCGGTGCGCTGAGTTTGTCCGGAGTGGATCAGGCGCTGGTAGTGCAGGACTGGATCGACGCCATTGCCGCTGAGCAGGCACTAGCGCTGACCTCCATTGATCTATTTTGGCAGGAAATTGTCGCCTGTTACGATAATGACGATAGTACCACTGGTGATACTGAAAAACTGGCTGCTTTCTGCCAAGCACTGGCACAGTTGTCGCTCATCATCCATACTTGGCAACTAAGCACAGTGGAATTGGCCTTGCTGGTCTATACGCCTTCAACACTGCAAGATGGGCAAACCATCTTGTCATTAACGTTAGATAACCTGCAAGCTATCGCCAACTTCAAAACACTACAACAAGCCGCAGGTGAACAAGCCAGCGAGTTACTGACTGCACTGGACCATGATAGCCTCAGTATCGACCTACTGGCCCAATACTTGGCACAGCCCGCAGACGAATTAACACAGGCGGCCACGGCAATAGGACTTGATACCGCCACCATGTTAACCGCCACCCAGGCCAGTTATCTTGACTTGTGGTTGCAAACCGCAAACAACTTGGGTGTATCCGTCAGCGTAGTAGATTCACTGTTAAGTCAGTCCTTGCGAGCCGATTACACCAGTTGGCAGACACTGGATGGCAATATTCAGGCCGGTTTGTCAGAAACGCCAGGCTTGACAGTAAAACGCAGCTTGGATGAGTCCCTCAGCACCGCGTTATGCGCCTATTATCTCAATAGCTTTCAGGCCGAAAGCCTGAGAGGCAATGGTATCCCGCTACAAAACCGGGATGAACTCTTCCAATATCTGTTGATTGATAATCAAGTGAGTGCCGAGATTGATACCACCTTGCTGGCTGAGGCTATTTCCAGCATACAACTATATATCAACCGCTGTCTTCAGGGACTGGAAGCCAATGTTGATAAGCCCCAGCAACTGGACACTTTTTTTGTTGAGTGGGACCAATATAACAAGCGCTACAGTACCTGGGCTGGGGCATCGCAACTGGCGTATTACCCGGAAAACTATATCGATCCGACCCTGCGTTACAATCAGACCAATTTGCAGCGGGCCCTATTGGACGAAATCAGTCAGAGTAAACTGTCCAGTGATTCGGTAGAAGTGGCTTACCTCAATTATTTAAACAATTTTGAAGATATCGCCAACCTGAAAGTACTCAGTGGTTACCACCATGCTGCCACCATGGATCAGGGGAGCAGCTATTTTATCGGCCGCACCAATACCGAACCTTACCGCTATTTCTGGCGCAGCCTCAACCACGAAGCCGATGATGGTCTCGGTGGTTACGTTGCTTCGGCGTGGACCGGGTGGGAGGAAATCAATACCCCTATCAATCCGGTACTCAATCAGGTACGACCGGTGATTTTCAATAACCGTCTGTATATAGGCTGGGTAGAACTGCGTTCGCGCCCCAAAACTAATGACGACGGTGAGGTGGTTAGCACCATTGATGAATATATACTGCAACTGGCGTATCGCAAAATCAATGGCAACTGGAATCCGGCAGTGGGCTTTGCCTTGTTGAATATACCGGCCGCATTAATTCCTGCATCGGGGCCCATATTTAATTTGTATCTCTCTTATCACCCCTTGCAGAACGCCATACTGGCGATGTTATATGATCCTACCGGAGAAGACGGCGGAGTGGGTTATGATTCCGTGGGCGATTTAGATCCTTGGACGGGTGGCTTTATTAATAGTGGTATGCAATATAACCCTATTCCTGTTGATAGTGATGATGACAGCAAGGTCAGGGATGTGTTTAGCTTGTTTTACCGTAATCTGAATGGTCCATCGACACCCAATAAAATTATCCGCTATATCAACGCTGTCAGTTACTCCGTCACAACTACACCAGGTACAGCCATAGATACCACTGACGAGTCGTTGAATGTCAGTGACGTTGATATTGTCAGTGAAGAGGTGGACAACTTATCAGTACCGGCGGTGCTGACGTATAATGCACAAGCAACATTCACGCTCACTAACTCCAGTTCACCGGAAGCTATTCTTCAACAGGGTAACCCAACGGATAACTCTGGTGATTCTTTTGATGTTATTTCATGTACTGTGGATGCGTCTATAAGAAAAATATTCGGAGAATTTTATGCTATTTACGAAATGGCCATAGATATTAAAACTAGGAATACGGTTGATGGTTATATATCAACAGATTCTGGTGTTGAATCTAGCACGACCGGAAGGAGTGATTTGACAATAAAACAGTTCGACTTTATTCACAAGGAATCAACATCAAAGGATGTAGAAGTGACTATTAGCTATGCAGACTCTCAGATTTTGTTTAGTAAGTATAAATATATTACAGTAAAAAACTCGAAGTCAAAAAACGTAATTTATAATGCTAAGATGGTGTCTGATCCGTTCAATATTTCTTTTACGGAGAAAGACCCTGCCGAAATTGAGCCAGGGAAAATCCGTTATGATATCGAATACCTTGATTATAATTACTCTGGCAAGTACGAATTTAATCAGATTTATTTAAACGTTGAAAAAGGTCCTGTTGCTAAATGGATTACCATCAGCGCTGAAGCGCCAGTGGGAGCAATAGAAGATCAGATAATTTCTACTGCTCCAGAGAATGATTACATAAATACAATACCCCTCATGCTACCAGTCGTCGAACAAGGTCTATCTTTTGACTGTCTCATCGAAGTGGCCGATGAAAGCGGCGCTGCTTGGTCATGTGTCTATACTTTAGGTAACACCGCCTACATTGTGCCAGGTACCATTACCTATGATTGGGGTGAAGGACCAGAGTCTTTAACTCAAAGTGGTACAGTGCCAACAAGCAAATTTTATCGCTACGATATCCCAGTGGGTGGTTTGAAGCAAACCCGTACCTTGATAGTGAAGCAGGGCAATGTTGAGGTTTTCAAACAAAGTTTTGACATTAGTGCGACCCAAAATGAAGCAATAGAAACCAATCCAGCAGATTATTTCCAGGTTGTCGAAGATAACAGCCAACAGACATTGTATCTGGAAGACAACAACCGTCCCAGGCGCACACGTTTAAATACACTATTTGCCAATGAATTGATTCAACGTGCCAATAGTAGCCTTGACAATGTATTGAACTGGGAGACACAACAATTGCCAGAACCCAAATTGGGCAACGGTGGTTATGTCGATCTGGTGTTTGATCTATACAATGTTGATACACATGGCAACGAAACTTGGTACAGGGTTTACCAGTATCAAGCCGAGGCGGATGTCGACAACATTCTTATCGCTGAAGGCAATCTGTCTGTCGATGTAGAGGTTAGCCAACGTGTATATCTGCCTTATACCGGTCGTGGCACCTGGCCAACTATTTTGCATCTGCGCTTTGAATTTGCAAAAGGTATGTTGTTACCAGATCAGACCCAACGTTTTAGTTATGAAGAAACGACCGATATATTGACGCCTTATAGTGATGATAACACCAGCAATGAAGGACGCACACCAGGACTGAAACAATCATCCGTCGTCTCAACAACGACTGAACCCATGGACTTTAGTGGGGCTAATGGTTTGTACTTCTGGGAGTTATTCTACTACACACCGATGCTGGTCACTGAAAAACTGTTGCAGGCACAAAACTTTGAAGAGGCTGAAAGTTGGCTACAGTATGTGTTTAATCCGCAGGGCTATATTGAGGGCAGCTACCCCACGGCGCACCATGTGGACAGACAATGGAATGTACGTCCCCTGGAGGAAGATACCGCTTGGGATGAGTCCCAGACCGACAGTACCGACCCGGATATTGTCGCTCAGGGTGACCCCATGCATTACAAGGTCGCCACCTATATGAAGCTGCTGGATCTGCTAATCGCCCGTGGTGATATGGCGTATCGCCTGCTGGAACCCGATACCCTGGCCGAGGCTAAAATGTGGTACGTGACTGCACTCAACCTACTCGGAACCGAACCGGATCTGCCCCTAGCGGGTAACTGGTCCAACCCGACCCTAGGTGTGGCAGCGTCTACAGTATTGCAAACTCAGTGTTTACAGTCTCTGGAGCGAGTGAGTCATGCGCCAGTCATGCAACTTAGTGAGGCGACCAATGCACCACAAGTATATACAGCTAACTCCCTGACGGCCTTGTTCCTGCCATCGGAAAATGAAAAATTGAATGGTTATTGGCAAATACTGGACCAGCGCTTGTTTAATTTGCGTCATCATTTAAGTATAGATGGTCAGCCGTTAACCCTGCCTTTGTATGCTAGTTCAGCGGACCCCAAAGCTTTACAAAGTGCGGCGGCAGCAGCCAGCGCCACTGGCGGCGCAAGCTTGCCTAACGTCAGCATCGTCATCCAGCGTTTTCCGGTGATGCTGGAGAGCGCCCGCAATCTGGTGGCACAACTGGTACAGTATGGTGGTACGCTACAATCGGCACTCGCACAAAAAGATGCTGAGGCACTCAATACGCTGATGCTCACGCAAGCTCAGAATCTGCTACAACTCAACATTAAACAGCAGGACAAATATATTGAGCAGCTTCAAGCCGAACAGGATAGCCTGGCAGTAACCTTAAGTCGTGCTCAGGCGTCACTGCAAACCTATCAAGCTTGGCTGGACGAAGGGATCAGTCACTCCGAGCAAAGTTGTATCGACATCCGCATTGCCGCTGGCAGTTTGACCGTATCCGCCAACGCGTCCAAGATGGCGGGCGCTTCACTCGATATGGCACCGAATATTTTCGGCTTGGCTGCCGGAGGTATGCAGTTCGGTGCCATACTCAATGCCACAGGTTACGGCCTGGATGGCACAGCAGTAGCTAATACCACAGCGGCGGAAGCCAAAGAAACCTCAGAGCAATACCGCCGTCGTACTCAAGAGTGGGAAAGTAACCGCGATGATGCGCAACTGGCCGTAGAAGAAATAAAGGCAAAACAAGCCGCTTTACAAGTACAACAGCAAGCTGCTGATATGCAAAAAACTATCTTGGAGACCCAACAGCAACAGGGGCAGGAGCAACTGGATTTTCTGCAAACCAAATTCAGCAATGAGGCACTCTATAGCTGGATGCAAGGCAAGTTGTCGTCATTATTCTACCAGTTCTACGATCTGGCAGTGGCGCGCTGTATGCAGGCACAATTGGGCTATCAGTGGGAAACCAAAGACACTGCGACCTTTATCCAACCCGGTGCCTGGGATGATAACCACGCGGGTTTGTTGTGTGGTGAGGCACTGATGCTCAATTTGGCACAAATGGAAACCGCCTACTTGGATTGGGATAGCAATGCGCTGGAAGTACGCCGAACCGTGTCGATGGCGCAAGCGATGGGAGAGGAACTGGCAGACAGCAGTTTTAATGCACAGGTGAATGAGGTACTGACAAGTGGTACAGCATTTGGCAGCATACATACACTATTTATCGCAACAGATCAAACCTCCTTGATTGCCACTATCGACTTGTCAGCGCTCAATATTAACGCTGACTATCCCGATAGTGTCGTCGGTACCGACAAGGTTCGCCGTATCAAGCAGGTCAGTGTCTCCCTGCCAGTGCTATTGGGACCGTATCAGGACATTCAGGCACTGCTGAGTTACAGTGGTAGTGGTGGTGGCATTCATCAGAGTTGTACCAGCGCGGCGATTTCACACGGTATCAATGATAGCGGTCAGTTCCAACTGGACTTCAACAACAGTAAATATCTGGCATTTGAAGGCCTACCTATCGATGGTGATGGCAGTGCTAGTCTGACTTTGACCTTCCCCAACGCTACTGAACAATATAAACAGAACCATCTGTTACAGTCACTGAACGACATCATTTTGCATATCAGTTACACTATTAGGTAAGACTATCAGTGGCACCAAGGGTTTGACCCGACACCCCCGCCATTAGGTTGTTGGAGGGGGTTTATGCAAGTGCCGCTCGGGAGCCAATCTCTAAGAACCTGTTTAATAGTTTATGTAACCAGTCATAGCCATTCGTTTAAACTGCTAAAAACAGGGTGCCAATGGTTAAGTTCTTAGGTATTTTTAGCCGTCAACGATATAATAGGTACTGAAATAGCACGAAACGATCATACCTATGAAGTCACCCAACCCTCCTGTAGGCGTTTTATCAGACACCCTATTTGCCAAGCCTATGGGGCAGGTTTCTCCTTTTTGTTTTGATGACAAGGTTGCCAGCGTATTTGCCGATATGATTAAACGTTCGGTACCTGGCTATAGCGCTATATTGAGTATGATCGGTGATATTTGCGAACGTTACGCACAGCCTGACAGTCACTGCTATGATTTGGGTTGTTCATTGGGGGCTGCCACCTTAGCCATGCGACACGGTATTAAAAGCGATCGCTGCCGGATTATTAGTATTGATAACTCTCAGGCCATGATTGACCGATGTCAAAAAATTATTGATGCGGACGAGCAAACAGTACCTGTAGATATCTATTGCAAAGATATTCAGTGTGTTCCAATAGAAAAGGCTTCTGTCGTTGTACTCAACTTTACCCTACAATTTATTGAGCTGGTAAAACGACAAGCCCTCATACAGCGTATTTACGATGGTCTTTTGCCTGGTGGCATTTTATTATTATCAGAAAAGATACATTTTGATAATGAGCCGCACCAAAATCTTATGACCGAGCTATATCACAATTTTAAGCGAGTCAATGGCTATAGTGATTTGGAAATTGCACAAAAGCGTACGGCCCTGGAAAAGGTATTACGCAGCGACAGCATGGATACACACCGACGACGATTACAAGACTGCGGGTTTACCAGCGCTGACATTTGGTTCCAATGTTTTACCTTTTGCTCGTTTATTGCTATTAAATAAGATTAAGTTCCTATGCTTACCTATTATCAACCTTTATTACATTCATTGGTCAATACCCATCTTGAACGTTGGCTGATGCAACTCCCTGAACAAATCACATCGGGCCTCTGTGAACAACGTTATGGTGATCTTGCAACATGGCGACAGGCTCTTGGAGCACTCCCCAACACAATTGTTAGCTACATTGATTTAAAAAACACCGTGACTATTGGGCAACGCACAGATTGCAACCCTGAGTCTTTAGCACAATTAGAACAATGCCTAAAAACATTAATACCCTGGCGCAAAGGTCCTATCAATATCCACGGTATTTGTATTGATACCGAGTGGCATTCTGATTGGAAGTGGCAACGGGTATTGCCTCATATTGCTCCCTTGGCGAACAGGCAAATATTAGATGTCGGATGCGGTAATGGTTATTACTGTCTACGTAGCTATGGGGAAGGTGCTCAACGTGTTATTGGCATTGATCCATCCCCTCGTTTTATTGTGCAATTTTATATGATGAAGCATTTCTTGGGGGATATTCCGGTAGATGTACTCCCCTTAGGCATAGAGTCTTTACCTGAGCACTTACAAGCATTCGATAGCACGTTTTCTATGGGTGTGCTTTACCATCGACGTTCACCGATGGACCACTTAAAAGAATTAAAGGCAACACTACAGCCTGGGGGGCAACTGATTCTGGAAACCTTGCTCATTGATGGAAAACGAGGAGATACTCTAGTACCGGAGGGGCGATATGCTATGATGAATAATGTTTGGTTTATTCCCAGTGCTGACACACTCATTAGCTGGCTAAGAAAATGCGGCTTTAAAAACCCAAGGCTCGTTGACCTCAATCAAACCTCCACTAAAGAGCAAAGGCAAACCGAATGGATGAGATTTCATTCATTGGCAGAATTTCTTGACCCGAAAGATAATCGTAAAACGATGGAAGGGCACCCTGCACCGCTAAGAGGGGTATTTCTGGCTGAAGCCTGAGATAGATATTTATCAGAGCCTTAACCACTTTAGAAAACGACTTAACGTTGAATGTTACGAATCTCTGTGTCAACGGCATCAAATTCATTGCCCCCCCCATATAACGCTCTCTCAAACGCCTGTTTTACACGATGAAGTTGTGTTTTTAAATGTGGGTGTTCCCGAGATGCCCGTCTACAGTAGTCCGCTATTGTTTCACCTTGCTGATCCACAACACCTAGGGTTCTCAGTTTTTTTTGTAGTTGCCGATACAATTTCACTTCTATTGCTACAGGAGCAAACCAATGCTGAAATGAACTCAAACTCAATAACAGCATGATAAGCAATAGAGGAAGAAAAAGAGCCAGCGCCATGTTTAGAGGAGTTATCTTTCCCAAGTAGTCTCTGAGTAGGCTTTGCTGCTTGTTAGCATCATAATCCAATACCCAACGCTGCCAACGATAATCCAACTGCTGCCATTGGCTATATAGCTGGTTTAACCACTGAAAAGTATTTTGTGACTGGTTTAACTGCACCCGATCAGATTCCGACAATGCAGAATCAATACCTTCTTCAATACGAACGGAAGCAACTGCAGCTGTCGGGTCTACTCTTACCCATCCCTGATTTTCGAACCAGACTTCAACCCAGACATGTGCATCTTTCTGGCGTACTGACAGATATTGCTTATCTTCACTCCAGATTCCCCTCTGGTAACCTGCAACAATACGAGCGGGAACACTAACGTTTCGCATCAGTACCGTAAAACTACTGGCAAAATGTTCACAAAAACCCTGCTGAGTAGAAAAGAGAAATTCGTCAACGGTATGCTGACCCAACCTGGGTGGGGCCAGTGTATAGGTAAAGTTTTGCCGATAAAAATCCAGTACCTGATGAATATACTCAGCATCGGTTTCCACTTGTTGCCTCCATTCTCTGGCTTTACGCTAAGTTTCAGGATTAACATGTTGAGGTAAATGAATGAAACGGCGACGTTCTTTGTCTGTCAACGTTTCAACAGGCCCTGTGGAATTGATATAAGATATCGCACGATATTTAATGCGCCGATGGATTTTCTTTTTTGTCAGTACTTCCTGTTGCGGTGTATAAATAAGCGAAGATAGCTGTCCCTGTACGTCTAACACAGGGATGCCGAATAACCAGTGTTGTCCTGTTGGCTCCATGAGTACTTCATAGTGAACACTATGGGTACTATGACTGAGATGATGTTGAATATTAGCGTATACATTTTTGCTTATTGATGAATTGATGGCTGTTTCAATAGATTGAGAGCGTTGCCAACGACGTCCATCAAAATCATCAAAGACAATACCCCGCCAATACATCTGTGAACGATCAACCACCTTATCTTCGAAAGTAATGCGGAGAGCCAGCTTATGGCTACGAATCAACTGACTAAAGTCACCAGGTATCATACTATCACTGATTCCTGTGACTCCAGTATTCGATGGTAGAGGTACTGACCACAAAGGATTTAAACGCGGCAACACCAGTATCAGTACCAGCATCAACGCGACGCTCTGCAATAACATGAACAATGATAAACGTAGCATACGGGCAGTATGGCATTGTAAACAATACAATTGTATTAAAGCTGCCGTTGTTATCAATAGACTCACCATGCTCAAGAGGCTGTGCAATACGGATTGATTAAATAAAAAACTACAAGCAATCACAAAGTAAGATAAGTAGATCACTACCAAATAATCACGTCGATGACGTATTTCCAACACTTTAAAACTTAAGGTCATTGTCAGAAAAGTGATCATGGGGTCTAGAGCAAACCACTGAGAATACTCCAACAACAAACCCAAGCAGATGCTGATAACTAGCACTATCTGTATGACTAAGCCCGGTGCTTGCCAACGCTCACGCAATATATTAATACGCCAAAGCATCACTCCCAGATACAGTATTAACACCCACCATGGTAGATGAGGTATATGTAAGGCAATAGCACTACTATATACAGTCAACAAACCAATTAATAAGGGGCGTGTCAGAGGAAAATCATACGTTGTCATGGAAAGGTAATGCATTATTGATTACCCTCTGTTTTTTCATAGAGCGCTAATTCCCTCAGTACCTTATCTTGATGATCACTACCTGAACCTAAGGATATTGTTTTATGAGGGAGGATCAAACCATAAACCAACTCTTTAGCCTCAGACTGTAACACGCAATCACATAAACGGGATAAACGCCCCTCTGTACTAATACCAGCAAAGTCATGCCAATCCAGCCATTGTTGACACTTTGCTGTGGTTACACTCTCATAGGCCTTTGTGATCAACCCCTGTCCTTTTGCATAGGACTTTCAGGAAATATAACGTGGAGAGTCTCCCTGTTGGTAGGGTCGCAGGTGCGAAATATCATCTACCCCATCAGACACCGCTAACCTATCGGTTGATTCCTTATGGTCATTTGGGGTGACTGCTATTACCTTCGCTATTGGCAGATCCGCAGCAATAGGTTGAGGGTAAGCCAATAGGTTGGCATCCATGTCTAAATGTGCCCACGCACGAATAAAGCCTAAGGGATATATCGTCGATACTACTAAGCGTTCTGCGTGATGCCAGCCCCGCCGAGAAACTGTTAAGGGTAACACCACCGTTTCGGTATGTTGTGATTTAATATCAACGGTTACTACAGGTTCCCCAGGAAAACCTAACGTAATACGGTGATGATCACGTTTGTTGGCGCTCGGTTTACGGCCTTGTTTTAGCACCAATTCAATACTTGCTGAACCCTTGGCAAAACAGGGTTTAACCTCTTTAAGTTGGATAGATAACCCGGAAAAGTTGGCATAGGTATAAAAAATACACGTATGTAATAGAGACAACAAAAGAAATGCTAAAGCGATAATCAAGTTATTTTGATAGTTGGTGCCTAGTAGCCATAATAAAATAATGGTGCCCAAAAAACTCAGTCCAGCCTTGGTCGGAAAAATAAAAATATGTTTCCGATACAGTATTTGATAAGTATTAGGAGGAATACGTCGTTGTAGCCATCGCTGATAAAAGTGTTTGGCATTCTCGAACAGGTTATACATGATAACCCGCTTTCAGCCGATACGCCGATTCAAACCAATGCATCATTCGGGCTCAGCTACTCCACTACACTCACGGTTTGTAACATGTTGTTAATAACGATACGAGCTTCATCAAGGCTGTCTTTTGGCAATAAGCGATGAGCAATGACCGACGTTGCTAAGGCTTGTAAATCGTCGGGAATCACATAGTCACGGCCATGAATCAAGGCCCACGCTTTCGCACAGTGCAACCACGATAATACCGCCCGTGGTGATAAACCGGAGATAAATTGTGCACTTTCACGGGTATAACTTACCAGACGTTGCAAATAATCCAGCACACTACTACTGGCATTCACTTGATGCGCTTGTTTCTGCAGCTCTATGAGTTGTTCCAGTGTAATAATGGGTTTAGTATTCAGTAATGTAGATTGTGAGTGATTGCGCTCAAGTAACTGCCTCTCTGCTTCTGGTGTTGGATACCCCAACGATAAGCGCATCATAAACCGATCCAGTTGTGATTCTGGTAAAGGAAAGGTTCCGGACTGATTGATTGAGTTCTGTGTGGCAATGACAAAAAAGGGAGCAGGCAGATCATAGGTTTCACCATCGATCGTCACCTGATATTCCCCCATGGCCTCTAATAATGCACTTTGAGTTTTTGGTGAAGCTCGATTAATTTCATCAGCCAGCAAAACTTGAGTAAAGACTGGCCCTTGGTGAAAACTAAATTTGCCCGTGGACTGGTGAAAAACAGAGCTGCCAATAATATCTGCAGGGAGTAGATCACTGGTGAACTGAACTCGCTGAAACGCTAGCCCCAAAACCCTGGCCAACCCCTGAGCCAGAGTAGTTTTACCCATTCCTGGCAAATCCTCAATGAGTAAGTGTCCTCCGGCCAACAAACAAGTTAGGGCTTGCTGAATCTGTTGAGATTTTCCAAGGATAATATGGTTTAAGGAGTGACCAAGTGACTGAATAAGCTGATGAGTCACATGTGGTGACACTTTGCCTGATGACATAGTATTTAATAACATAATGTTTGAGTGCTTTTATGAAGTTATTGTTATATATAATAAGACATTGAAAGCCAATAGGTTTTTAGTAACGGTGCATTACGCGGAAAACTCACTATCAATTTGCTTACACCATAGCTCAATACGGGACTCGGTCAGTTCATCTTGCTGATCTTCATCGATTGCCAAACCAACAAATAGGCCGGCACCAGAGACCTCTGCTTTTGAAGCCTCGTAATCGTAACCTTCTGTTGGCCAATGCCCTACAATATCCGCTCCGTTAGCAACAATAACATCATGCAACATCCCCATGGCATCTAAAAAATAGTCGCCATAGCCAAATTGGTCACCCAAACCGAATAGCGCTACGGTTTTACCCGTAAAATCTATTGCCTGTATCTCTTCCCAGAATTCTTCCCAATCAGATTGAATTTGGCCGAAATCCCATGTTGGGATGCCTAAGATAATCTGCTGGTATTCGGAGAATTCCAATTGTGTGACATCCGCAATATCGTAAAGAGTGACGCGCTCCCTTCCTAGTCGTTGCTGTATTAACTCAGCAACTCGTTCAGTATTACCTTCATCACTACCAAAAAACAAACCAATTGTAGACACTAAACCGCCATCCTATCATTTTGGAAAAATTGCCGAAATTGTCCCAATCTTTACATTCAACCGCAAGTGGCAATAATTTGCCATTGCCACAATAACAGGCGATAAAAATCACCTTATTCAACCTTCTGTATCGCGTCAATTTTTTGACATATGTTAAGCACCACCCCTACACCAAGAGATAATTATATGATTTAAAAGGAAAAAAATAAATGCTATAGGCTTGGCACAATTTTCGCGGTAATCTAAATGTGATTAAAAATAGGTCAATAGTAAAATATGGCTAAACCACCGACACAATGAGTCGATAAGAAGTTTAGCATCATATATTTTTTGATGGGTAGCAATTATGACAACAACCGTTTTCAAAACATTAGAGCAAGGGACCCAACACTTAGTAACAGGGAATACGATTCACGAGCTTCTTGAGCAGCAACAGGAATCTAGCATTCAGCTTAAGCTCACTTCTTTGTTACAAACCACACTGAAACTGGAACCTCTGATGGAGCTATTTTTTGGCCAAGTTCAGCATTTATTGAAAATACACAGTTGTCATTACAGCCACCAGAAAAAGTTGATTGATATTCAATTGGGCAAAGTTAATACACATACCGCAGACTACTCATTAAACCTGGAAAACCATTATTTGGGGAATATTATTTTTAGTCGTAAACAACGTTTTACAGAAGCAGAACTTTTACAAATAGAAAGTCTATTGGGTATATTAGTTTACCCCTTACGCAACGCGCTGAACTATCGAGATGCTATTCAGCAAGCATTACATGACCCCTTAACAGGACTGGGAAATAGAGGTGCACTTGAACATACAATTAACCACCAATGGCAGATGTCCCAACGCTATGAACAGCACTTTAGCGTATTAATGATAGATATTGATTATTTCAAACGGGTTAACGATACCTACGGTCACGCCGTTGGTGATAAGGTGTTGAAGGAAGTCGCAAAAACCATTACGACTACCACTCGCCAAACTGATTTATCCTATCGCTATGGTGGTGAAGAGTTTCTGGTTATTCTTAACAAAAGCCAACCATTAGGTGCGGGTATTATTGCAGAACGCATCAGGGAAAATATTTCAACACTCGATATTGCTGTCGATGATACCGGGTTAAATACGATCAAAGTCACCGCCAGTGTGGGTGGCAGTACTTCTCACGAAACCGATAGCTCGCAGACACTGATGCAACAAGCTGATGAGGCATTGTACTATGCTAAAAAAACGGGGCGTGATCGAGTTGAGTTTTTTAAGAAATAAAGAAGCAAACTGCACTCAGCGCAATTTATTAGTCACTCCTGAACATAAATAGCAGGATAAATTCAGGCGGACTTTCGAAATGAGATCGAGAGCTTTTCTGTGCGCATAACTTATCCGAACTTATCCGATTCAAATGCCCCCGCTAGTCCAGGTTGCGCTTCGTTAGCTGCTTATTTTATATCAAGCTCTTTAAGCTTTCTGGCTAAGGTGTTTCTTCCCCATCCCAATAACTCAGCCGCATCACTCTTATGTCCGGAAGTATGTTGCAGGGCAGCATTAATCAGTATCTTTTCAAAAACCGGAACCGCTTCTTTAAGAATGTTTTTTCTACCCTGGGCAAAGACTTGGTAGGCCCAATAACGTAAGTGCTTATCCCACTCATTTGAGATAGCTTGATCTTCTTGTTGCGTTAATAATTCTGGTGGCAGGTCGCTGATATGTACTTCACGTCCCGATGACATAACGGTAACCCAACGGCAAGTGTTTTCCAGTTGACGAACATTACCAGGCCAGGCCAGTTGATAAAGATAATCTTGAGTGTCTGGTAATAGCACTTTTGGCTCAATACCCATATCAGCAGAGGCTTGTTTAAAAAATAGTTCTGTCAATTTAGGGATATCTTCTCGACGGTCAGACAGTTTGGGTATATGAATACGAATCACATTGAGACGATGAAATAAATCTTCTCGAAATTGTTTTTTGTCAACCAACTCTTCCAGATGTTGATGAGTGGCGGCGATAATACGAACATCTACTTTAACGGGTGTATGTCCACCTACACGATAAAATTCGCCATCGGCTAAAACACGTAATAAACGGGTTTGTGTATCAGCAGGCATATCACCAATTTCATCTAAAAATAATGTGCCACCATTGGCTTGCTCAAAACGACCTTGACGCAACATGGTGGCACCTGTGAAAGCTCCTTTTTCATGTCCGAACAATTCTGATTCAATGAGGTCTTTTGGAATAGCAGCCATATTAAGAGGGATAAATATTTCTTCTTTGCGTGGACTATGCCGATGAAGAGCATGAGCGACCAGTTCCTTTCCTGTGCCGGATTCTCCATTAATCAGAACGGTAATATTGGATTGGGATAGGCGTCCAATTGCCCGAAAGACTTTCTGCATAGCGGGGGCTTCGCCAATCATCTCTGTATCGGGTTGCTGGCTGTCAGTGATTGTTTGTGGTGGCTGGTTGATTTCATAAGAATGCGCAATAGCACGTCGAGTGACGCCTGTGGCTTCATCGATATCAAAAGGTTTGGGAAGGTATTCAAAGGCGCCCCCCTGATAAGCGGCAACAGCACTTTCCAGATCGGAGTGGGCAGTCATAATAATCACTGGGATCTGGGGGTATTTTTCCTGAAGTACTTTTAACAAGTCGAGTCCGTTGATACCCGACATACGAACATCGCTTAAAATAGCTGTCGGCTGATGATGAACCAGTTGTTTGAGTGCCTCGTCTCCATTATCAAAGGGGGTGATATCCAGTCCTTCCTGCTGGAGTGCTTTTTCTAACACCCAGCGAATAGAGCGGTCATCATCAATAATCCAAAGCGTTGTAAGTGGCTTAATCATCATGGATTTCCAAAGGGATATAAATAGAAAACACGGTTTGCCCTGGTGAGCTAGTACACTCGATTAGTCCATCGTGTTGGGTAATCATCTGTTGAGATATGGCAAGCCCTAAACCTGAACCTTCAGCACGACCCGATATCATGGGATAGAAAATATCTTCAATAAGATCTGCAGGGATACCTGGGCCATTATCTTCAATACTGATACAAGCGACCAAGGGATGGTGCCTACGGTTAATGGTAAAGTGGCGGTGGATACGGGTTCCCAAAGTGATTTGCGGGTGTGTACTGTCTTTGTCTTCAATCAACGCTTGTACGGCATTACGGACAATATTTAATACTGCCTGTATCAAGAGTTCAATGTCACCGAGTACTTCCGGTATACTGGGGTCATAGTGACGTTTAAAAAGAATGCGCTGCAGAAGTACGTCTTCAACGGCCTCGGCTTTTATAACACTAACCACCCGTTCTAGAACTTTATGAATATTCGTAGGTTGGTGTGCCGATAGACTACGTGGTTCCAGCATACGGTCAACGAGGTTTCTTAGCCTATCAGACTCAGCAATAATAATATGGGTATATTCTTGTAAATGATCATTACTTAACTCCCTATCCAGTAACTGGGCTGCTCCGCGAATCCCTCCCAATGGGTTTTTTACTTCGTGAGCTAGACCTCGCAGCAGATTTTTGGTAGTTTCCTGTGAAGTGAGTAGGGCCTCTTCTCTACTGATCCGCAGTAGGCGGTCGAGTGGTTGAATTTCCAATAACAGTTGTTGAGATTCTGCTAAAGGGGTGACAGTGTAATCGACGGTCATGTGTTTACTGGTATGTAAGCTCCAGATGGCTTTTCGTTGAGTGTAGGGTTCTTTTTCTAAAAAAGCCCGTTGCATTTTATGCATTGCAACCGAGGATTCATAAATGTACTGATTGAACCTGGAACCTATGACCCTTTGTACACTGATTTGCAGTAGCGACTCGGCGGCTGTATTGACGTGAGCAATCTGAAAGTCACTATCCAACAGTACAACTGCCGTAGTCAGACTGTCCAGTAATAAATGGTAATCAGTATTTATTGTCATTTAGCACTCTGGGAAAAGCTTAAAACCAAACAAATGTATTAGTGCACTATTATAGTGCAATTATCGAGTGAAGTGCTCGGATTTTGTTGATCAGGGGATCACATGAACCTCATGGTTGGAGATAAACAGAACGAACCATAAAGAATTCGAAGCCTTTACCAAAGCGCTGACCAAAAGCCTGAAAACAGAGAAAGACCTCAACGACTTCAGCCGTATGCTGAACAAAATCACGGTAGAAGCGGCCCTCAATACTGAGTTGGATGATCATTTTGGCTACGACAAGCTGTAGCCAAAATGAAATAAAAATGACTTATTGAAAGCACCTAAGAACTACCGCGGCTTGGTTAAAGAGCGACAAGGAATTTACGGCCAAAATTTGAGACAAACAGCCCAAGGTCACAGTCTCTATGGAGGTGTTTTAATTGACAGGTGTTCATGTGAGCTTAACTTTCTAATGCCTCGATATCAACAGCATTTGATTCAGGTTCCTCAAGAAGTTCACTTCTAATCGCTTTATCTAATTCCTCTATTACATTTGGGTTTTCTGCAAGAAATACTGTAGCGTTTTTCTTGCCCTGACCAATCTTATCGCCCTTGTAGGAATACCAAGCACCGGCTTTATTAATCAACCCGAGTCTTGTTCCTAGGTCAATCAATTCGCCAAGATAATTAAAGCCCTGGCCATATAATATTTGGGTTTCGCATTGTTTAAATGGGGGAGATACTTTATTTTTCACAACTTTAATGCGTGTTTCACTGCCAATTATTTCGTCACCGTCTTTAACAGAACCAATTCGACGAATATCCAGTCTCACAGAGGCGTAGAATTTTAATGAGTTCCCCCCCGCAGTTGTTTCTGGATTTCCAAACATTACGCCAATCTTCATGCGAATTTGGTTAATAAAAATTACCAAGCAATTTGCATTTTTAATATTCGCTGTTAGCTTTCTCAGAGCTTGGGACATTAAACGTGCCTGAAGACCAACATGATGATCACCCATCTCGCCTTCAATTTCTGCTTTAGGTGTCAGTGCCGCAACCGAGTCAATAATAACGACATCAACAGCTCCCGAACGTACAAGCATATCTGTAACCTCAAGCGCCTGCTCGCCAGTATCTGGTTGGGATACGATAAGATCATCAGTATTTACCCCAAGGTTTTGTGCATAACTAGGATCGAGTGCATGTTCAGCATCAATAAACGCACATGTCTTACCTTGTTTTTGAGCTTGAGCAATCGTGCTTAGTGTTAATGTCGTTTTACCCGAAGATTCAGGTCCGTAGATTTCGATGATACGGCCATAGGGCAAACCACCAATGCCCAAAGCAATATCTAAAGGTAAACTACCAGTGGAAACAGAAGGGATTTTTTCAATAGGTTTGTCACCTAATTTCATCGCAGTTCCCTTTCCGAACTGCCGTTCAATTTGAGCTAATGCAGCTTGCAAAGCTTTTTCTTTATTTGCATCCATAATTATTTCCTATTAACTATTTTGGTATTTTTAGAGTGCCTACAACAAAATTTAGTGGGCGATTAGGTTGCGGAAACGACCTAAAAACTATATAGACTGTCATTTGCAAGCTTAAGGTCAACGATACCAAAGCGTGTGTAGACTTTTTCTATAGTAGATATAGGATGATCCAGCGTGAACACCATTTTCATCCGAATCTGGTCGCTAAAAATAGCCAAACGATCTTCCACTTGCATAACGGTGTTCTTGCCGAATTGTCGTTCAGTTTGACTTAATGAGGCTTTTAGCGCCTTATTTTTATTCGATTCCATAATAACAGTGTCTTTAAGGTAGATATTAACTGAAACGCTTTGCTTCTGATAGGCCCTGTTTTATAACCAGAAGGCGCACTATACCATACGAAAACTGTACAAACAATCAGTATTGTTAATTTATACAGTATTTATTTTAATGATTTTGATCAAACCTTTAAGTGCTTCTATAATCGACTGATTTCGAATACTTTGTCTATTTCCAGAAAATAAATATCGTTGGCTAAATGTAGTAGAATCTCGATTTGACCAGCCAATCCATACCGTACCGACTGGTTTTTGAGTACTTCCACCCCCAGGTCCAGCAATACCACTTACAGCAATAGCAAAGTCTGCTCTAGCTACTGCCTTAGCCCCTTCAGCCATAGCTTCAACAACCTCTGAGCTGACAGCACCCACCGAATCGAATAAAGAAGCATCAACCCCCAATAATTGTTGCTTTGCCAGGTTGCTATAGGTCACAAAGCCATGTGTAAACCATTGAGAACTACCAGCTATATTAGTGATAGCTTGTGCAATACCCCCGCCTGTACAGGACTCCGCCGTTGTCACCATCCATTGAGACTCCCGCAAGTATTGTCCCAGTTCTACACTCAACTCATTTTTAAGTTCCATAAACAACTAATGCTCTAGATGGACTGTACATGATGTGCTCGTGGTAGATTAACCATAAGCTCGATAATGAAATCTTCATAAAGATAATGAAATCAGAGCCATGATGCCATAAAACAGATACATTTTATGGCAATACTTTGGCTTATTATTAAACGTATACTTATGTTGTTTTTACCCTTAGTGACTTGCCTTCATTTCTATTGACTTGAGTAAGTCGATGAAAACGATCCATCGCAAAAGGTGCAATTAAATCAGGTACCTTGCCACCACTGGCTATCAGTTTAGCCATGGTTTTACCGCAAATGGGGGTTGATTTAAATCCCCAGGTTCCCCAACCAGCATCCAGGTAGTAATTTTCTACCGGGCTTAATCCCATAATCGGGTTGCAGTCTGAAGTCATCTCTGCGACCCCTGTCCATTGACGCAATAAACGTAGGTCAGCAACGAATGAAAACATCTCAATAGCGTGAGCCAATAAAGTTTCCTTCAGTTCTAAGGTAGCGCGCGTACTATAGGGTGGGTAGGAGCCATAGCCACCACCAAATAAAATTTCACCGTGACCCGTTTGTTGAACGTAACAGTGTAATGCTGATGAACTTACTAGAGGATCAAGGAGGGGTTTCATGGGTTGGCTTACTATTGCTTGTAAAGGATAGGATATGACGGGTACTTTAAAACCGGCTTTTTCAGCTATTAATGAACTGTATTCAGCCACTGCTTGTACTGCAACACCACATTTTACCTTTCCACGGTTCGTGTTAATGCCTGTGACTTTGCCGTTTTCCACGATAATATCCGTTACTTCAGTGAGCTGATGTAATTCAACTCCACGTTTGGTTGCTTCCTTCGCATAGCCGAAAGTAACAGCATTGTGACTTGTAGTTACACCGTCTATATGCCATAGACCCGCTAATATTGGCTTGTGAGCAGGGTTCATATTCAGAGCTGGTACAAGCTCTTGAATATCTTTGGGACCAATTAATTTTGAATGACTACCATAGTACTGATTAATTTCTGCCTGTTGGCGGAATGAACGTATGGCCGCATCTGTATGGGCTAAGGTTAGCTGTCCACGCTGGGAATACGTCATATTAAAGTCGAATTCGTGGGACATTCTTTTGAACAATTTTAATGATTGAGCATAAAACTTCACCTCTTCAGGTGTGAGGTAGTTTGAGCGAACCGTCGTGATATTATATGCAATGTTGGCCTTACCCAAATAAGCCTTTTCTAATACTGCAACATTAGTAATACCGTGGTATTTAGCAAGGTAGTAAGCGATAGCAATGCCGTGACTACCACCACCGATAATGACAACATCATAACTCTTTTTTAATTCTGTTGGTTGTGGTAGACCTATGTGCTTTTTAAATGGAACATTTTTATTCAAACCGTATTTTAATAAGGTATAAGGCATTACGTGTTACTCCTGTGGAAACAACGTTTGTGTATATTTAAGCTTCACCTTATTACCACTATCTTATAGCAGTAACATAATTGTTAACATGCCTCTAATTAAAAATCAGCTTAATTTGCAAGGTAAATGATTCGTACAAAGAGACCATAGCTGAAGAGGCAATTATTTTTTCTAACGTCAATGATTGAAACAGTGACTCAGTTCATTGGGATACTCCTGCAAATCTTTGCCTGAAATACCGTGATATGTTCCAAGAATAAACCGCTTTAAACTGCTGATCATAATAGACACCCGGTGTCACCATTCACCCACCTTTACGGGAGGTATCTTTTGTGGCACATGGAGTTGGTGCTTATCTGATCCAGCTGGTGAGAGAAAGGTATCGCTAAAAATCGCCTCGCTTTTGGCTAAAAGCTTGTACAATCTTTTGGCAATCGTCATTGTGCCTACGCGATCTGGTATTGATATGATTATTATTAGCTTAACACCAACATAATCTACATCGCTCACTCATTGGTGTTTGTCATTACGTTTACCGCTTAAATCACCCAACTCATATGTTAAATTGTCAGCATCCTTGTTGAGATGAAAGGCTGCAATAACATCTGTTTCATTTAATGGTCTTGGTAAAGACAACTGTGCCAAATATATCAAAATCAAACATTTGTGCTGACTCGATCAGCGTTTCTAAATAAGTTTTTGAAATAGATAAAGTATCAAGATGACCACGAACCATAAAATTTGGGCCGTGAGCTTCCATACCCAATCCTTAAACTGCAAAACCAGCCCCTTCATTACATGATTGGCGGGTAATGCCTTATTCGTGAATATCAATGAGCCGCGTAATGCGTATTTAATCTTAATTATCCATACCAAACTTTTCTATTTTTGAGATCATCCCTAGTTCCCCTTAGGGTAGAACTACCGTACGCGTGTGCTAGTTTATCGTTGCTGTCAGTATCTTTCTCTTCAGGAAAAAAAATTCAGTTTACCAAATACTTTCTTAAAAGGAATATTTTTTTCGAAAATGTCCTTATAAATTTATAAATAGTTGATTTGTATCACTTAATCAGTGAGGTAAAAGGCGATAAGTACTTGTAGAATCGTCGACCGACTTAAATAAGCGCCTGATCATGATGGGGTCAAATAAAAAGCAAAAATAATAAGGAGAAAATCGTGTCAAATATCACAGGAAAGCAATTTGGGCTTGATCAATATATAGCCATGACAATTAAAAATGCGCGCAAGGAAGAAGGACTCAAAATTACTGATGTCGCACGTATATCCGGTATTAGTCAGGGAATGATCAGTAAAATTGAAAATGCCCAAGTCTCTACTAGCCTGGAAACCCTCAATCGTTTATGTAACGCTATTGGTTTGCCTATTTCCCGGTTGTTTAATGACTTTAACCGACCCGATGGCAATGCCCAATTCACCAAAATGGGTGAAGGTTTGGAGGTCGTTCGGCGAGGTACCGACAAAGGCCATACCTACCAATTACTCACTTATCAAAGGGGCAGTAAATTTAGCTTCGAGCCTTTGTTAGTCACTATGAATGATGTATCTGAAGTCTATCCTAGCTTCTCTCATCCTGGGGAGGAATTTATCTACGTGTTAGAGGGTACTATTTCCTATCGCCATGGTAACCATATATACCATATGGAAGCAGGCGATAGTCTAGCCTTTGACGGTAACATCCCTCACGGCCCAGAACAACTTCATGATGTACCGATTAAACTACTTTCCTGTATTCACTATGGTTTGGGTAAGTAATCGCAAACAAGCAATAACCCTTTAGAAGCGCATTAAATTGAGGTAGAATAAATAACCCCTTAGTAGGTTCGTTTAATTTTGAAACATTGGGGGCGATTAGGATTCGACGTCGGTGACAAAATCCAAGGTGCATGTCGTGATGGTAGCCAATCACGTAAACCCAAAGCTACAATCTTATAGTTGCAAATGATGACAACTACAATGGTGCTCAACTAGCTGCGTAAGCAGTTTTTTGAAAGCCATTTCTAGCGACTTCGGTCCTAGCGGTCTTTAGCAAGGTGTCTGTACCGCGCTACTGATTGTCATAATAGAACAGGATCGCAGTAAGACATACTCAGGGTCGTACTGCTAAATATCACTGAGCTCGCCAACTACGTCCTGCCCGTTGGGCTGTAGAAGGTTAAACTAATTAACGGAATCTAAACATGTAGAGCCGAGGACGGAGTGCTGGCGGACGGGGGTTCAAATCCCCCCGCCTCCACCATACAACTTTTTCAGGGTGTTTCAACAAAGCCCTAACTCAATGACAGGTAAGCCACTCGTTTGACTAGTGAGACTCTCAAGGCTTGGCCTATAGATTTAGTTTTGATGAT
>MDLC01000023.1 GCA_001723645.1 Candidatus Endobugula sertula
AGAACATTCTGAATGCTTAGGAAGAAAAAGCGATCATGTTTAATCGTTGGCGGTGATCATCTTCAGTGGAATACGCACGGGGTGTTAGGTGATAAATATCTGCTTGATGCTCATCACGAGCCAGTTCATCGAACATGTGGCTGATCGTTACAATTTCTTCTTGTTTGGATTGCCACATTTTCTCGAATTCCTTTTCACCAGTTTCAGCTGCACATAAACCAAGCCCTCCGAAACCATAATGGTTAAAGCGAACCGGCAACGATACGCCAACCCCCATATCATGCTCAAACGAATCCAGCATAAATTTTCGTTGCCGCTCAGTCGGGTTGCCCCATTGGCTGGTATCGTGCCAAATGAAAGGAGTGGTTTTGTAGATGCAATGTAATGAGCCTAGATCATCATCTATGTAATATTTGTGGTCAAAAATTGCTCGGTATTCTTCTGGGTGAGAGGTCTTATGCCAAATGGAAGACATAATACCCTGCTCTTCAACCAACCTTGTAGAACCACCTAAGCCATAAAAAATGCTGGTAATACCAAAATTCGCCAGACGCAAATGGAGCTTATCCCACAGCTCATCCAAATTGACGGCTGAGCGATAATCTTCAAATAGATCCAGCATTTTAGTCATTTACCACTCTTCCCCATTTAATAATTGCATTGTCAATCTGGCATATAAAGATCAACCGCCATAGATTGATCATGCGTCCATTTTGTACTTTGATTTCGACGTTTGGCAAATTCATAAACTTGCTGCCCCATCAGGCGGCGAGTTTTTTCTAAGTTGCTTTCAGACACTTTATTTCTTCTTATATTGTTATCCAGCCACCCACAAAAGTGAATTTTGTCAGATTCTTCAATATCAGAATAATAACGAACTACATCAGAAGGCTTCACAATATTTCGGGGGTTGGCATGTTCGGGAATTTGTTCATTGAACTGTTTGAAAAAATCTACTGGATCAAATCGATTGAAACTGGCATCAGTTGTCTTGAGAGCATTGAGTAAATCAAAAAATGTGCTTTTTGGTTCAATAAATGGGCTGATTTCAAATCCCTGCTTTATTTCATTAAACACGGCGAAATTATGTCCCAAGCAGCCCATTACCAATTCAAACGGCTCAATGTCGATGAAAAACAGGCAGTCAAATGTCAGGTGATTGAGTTCATAGCGGAACTTGTATCGCCCAATATCTTGCTCTCTCATGCTTCTGTAAAGCGGTATTAATCCTGATAGTTTCATCTAGCCACCATATTTTCTTAGCTCATTGTATTCGTAACGCATAACTACAATCCCAATTTCGCCACTTTCTTTTTCACAAGTGCTTCTGATATTTCTTCGGTATACTTAATTTCGATCAGATAATAGTTCAACTTCTTACATAATCTCTTTTTCTTCTTGTCATTCGCAATTCGTTTCTCTAATCCTTCCTGACCGCCCCAGTGCTCAATCACTTTATAATGCTGCTCACCTTGATATTCTATGCCGAGTTTCAAATCAGGTAGCCATATATCAAGCTCAAGCCCTTCCAGCTCATTTCCACGATAATGATGAATCACTTCATGATCTGGAAATATCATGCACACCATTTTATATAGCGTTGTTTCTGTAACCCACTGCTGACCTACTTTTGGAAAACCAAACTGTTCCCTCAATTCATTTTCAACCTGCCTATACTCCTCCCCCTCATATATTTCCCGGTCATAATTCAACCGCGACAGGAGTTTATGATAGGGCAAATACCTTTGTAGAAAAGACGAATAGTACATTTTATGCCCATACTCCTGCTTTGGGATGCCGCCATTGCAGAAATGGCAAATATGCTCCATTACTCTGATATTTTTTACTCGATTTCTCAGTCCTTCTTCGCTATTCCCATAAGGTAAGAAACGTTCAATATCATGACCAATATCGAAGCGTTCATCAAAGCAAGAACAGGTAAAAAGATTGCCTGTAATTCGGTCGATATAAAGCATTGGATAAGAAATAGTACCCAGCCTTATTTCATCCAACTCGTCTTTACTCTCTTTATGCTCAGCTAACTTTGATTGAATTAGAGGATTTATAAGATCAGGTGAAAACCATATGCCAAGCAAGCAAAAATAGGACTTTTTCTTTCTCTTGGAAATTTGATGTACATAGCCCGTTGCATGAATGCCATCACCCAAGGTTAGTGTCACATCGCAATCCTTATTTTCTACCAACAGTAAAATATTCCCGATAGAGAAAATATCGGACAACGATGAAAGAGCCGGAAAAGAAGCAGGCGATCTGTCAATATAGTTTATTGCTCGCAAGCTGTAGTTATCATGCCCATACTTTGAGCAAAATTCTAAGTCCAATTCTTTCTTAATATCATTATTCCACCCCGTGTATTTAACGATAGGACTCCAACGCACACTCTTACCTTGTTTTAAATAATTTGTATGGCCAAGGCTTTCATTGCAATTTACTGGCAATCCATTGGCTTCAAAGATTGCCTCCATATTGTTCTTGAATGCTGCCCGGATTTCATGAAAAAAATCGCCTCTCGACATGGCCGACCTAGATAAAGCAGCATCTATAGACTTCTCAAGGATATTGGTCGGTATTTCTATTTCGTAGGCCGCTTTCATAAGAGCCTATCAACTAGTCACAGCCAGCCACTCATAGGCTTCTTGAATTTCTTTGAACCGTTCGTTCATTTCCTGCCATACACTTTCGCCCTTATCATGGTGCTTATCTGGATGGTGCTTTGAGGCTTGCCGCCGATAGGCTTTTTTGATGTCGGCATAGCTGTAGGTGCCATTTGGATCGAGACCAAGGATACTCAGGTACTTGCTCTTGCGTGAATCACCACTGGAAGATTGCTGAGTATGGCTTTTCTTCTGCTGATATTCATATTGTGATTTTTGTTCGTCTGTCTTGTGCTGACCTGACGATTGCTTTTTATCTTTTTTCTGGCTTTTTCGGTAATCTTGCGATTGCTGCTTTCTTCGTTGTCGCTCCTGTTCTTGCCTGCCGCTGTTGGCTTCACGCTCGGCTTGTTCATATTTACGGCGAAGCTCTTCTACTTCTTCCTCTTTGCGCTTTATATCCTCATAAGCATCCTTGTATCTCACAGCATTAATCAAATCGCTGAGTGAATCGCCCAAACCATCTAGCATGTGGGCATACGGCAAGAGATAGCCCACTAAAAACGCACCCAACATGGTAAATAGTTGTGGTCGCCCCATATTGGCAGCATCAATGAAAGGAACAAGAATCATCCCTAGTAAGAGTAATTTCCAGATATTGAAACTACGACTGTTGCCTGCGATATAACCAAAAACAATCATGACAACTGACAGGAATATAAACAGTGAAATATCCATAGTCCTGTTATCTCCTTATCATCCTAACTGCAAAGCCAGCCGCAAAAATCAGGCTGAGTACAATATTGTGCATTTTGTAGATGGCTTCAGCACCACCAAAGAGTACGATAAATATCATTGGGAACAACAAGACAGTGAAGATTCCCCATCTGCGAGCTAGACCACCGATATTTTTGGCGAAATACCCCAGCCCATACCCAAGAGCAAAGGCTATAATACTGGTGAAGATGAGCGAGGTTTCATTCATGGTCTCATTTATCATTATCTGCCCACCCAATCTTTGCCAAGATCAATGACAGCCATCGCTCGATGTTTGCTTTTATCTACGCCCCAGTAACCAATCACAGCAAATAACAGAAAGGGCAATGTAGCCAAGTATATCCAGTTGATATTAATCAGCAGATCTATGCAGTACGGCACCACAAAAATCATGGCGATAATTTTTAACGGATTTATATCTCTGAATAAATAACCGTTAAAATAACCCAAGCCAGCAAAAAAGATGGTGGGGTAATCAAGCAAGAAGCGCAAAATGGCGTTAATGGTATCCAGCATTACAGCCTCACTTTTTGCAGTGGTTCATCCTGACTGGCTCCAACTAGTGAGCAAGCCCCTTTCTTCGATTGTCTTTTGAATGTCCAATTTTCAAAGTAAGGGGTGGTTTTCAGGCGAACAGGTTGGCGGTTACTGGATACGATCAGGGTTTCATCTGAAGCGATGGTTCTGACTTCGCTGGCATTAAGCAGGTTGTATTCCCTGTATTGGTCGGTTGGATCATCAAATTCTTTTTTCTGACGCTCCCTGACTTTACCGATGATATTTTCAAAGAAGCTAGCTGTTTGTGGGTCGGCTCCGGCATAGGTGAGATAGGTATTAAAGCCGCCTTGAATAGAATCCGCGTAGTCTTTTCCGTATCTGGCGTTCAGCTGGCTGATACTTTGCAGAATAATGGATAGAGAGACCTTGTAACCACGGATGGTATTCGCAGTTGATACAAAGTTGGGGATGGAACTATGACCAAACTCATCGTAGAGGATATAGACTGGCAAGGTTTTTCTGTCCGGCATTTTTCTCATGCAGGCATTAAATACACTGCGGAAAAACAGGCTGATTAAAAAACTGTAGTATTCAGCATGTTGTGCTGGCGTGATCAGGTAGATCACCGTTTTCTCATGGCGAATATCTTCCAGATTCAAATCGGATTTAGCGGTTAATTTTGCTACATTCTGATTCGATAGGCTTTTGAGGGAGGTAATGGCATTGAGTACAAAGCTTTGCACCCCTTCAGGGTTTCCAGTCAGTACACCTTTCCACTCGTTCCATAAGCTTTCATCCCCAGGATTATCGGGGTAGATGGTGTAGCGGGTCATAAAATCATCCAGTGCTGCGCCATCTTGACCGAAGTTCTGGAACAGGTAATACAGGTTGTGAAGATTGAATCAGTTGGGGTTTTCTGCTCCGGCATTTTTCAGGCATTTGATGAACAGGCTGGCAAAGCGGATAGCGCCCTGTAGCCAGAAATCATCTTTCCCACCCCCTGAAGGTATCCCAGCACGAACCAGTATTTCTGCTACTTGCTCCAGCTCTATATCTGACTTGGCTTCTTCTAATGGGTTGAAATAGCTAGAACGACTAAGGTTTTCAGGGTCAATGACTATGACTTTGTAGCCGCATTGTTTGAGATAGGCTGAAGTTCCGTTAAACACTTCTCCTTTGGGGTCATTAATCACCATTGAACACTTTTTTCGTGCCTTATCCAACACATTGGGGATAATGTAACGTGAGGTTTTACCGGCACCGACACGCGCCATCACACAGACATTTTGAAAGCTCTCTTGCTCTGATAGACGAAGAGAATCCCCATCCAGCAATAGACCATTATTACTGCTGCTCAGATAATCACGGTAGCTGGACTTGTTCGCAAAATCCGCACCTGTTGTTTTGTTCAAGACATGACCTTTGAGCAGGTACATGGCACCGGCTCCCATCAGTTTGAACGGCATTGTGATTATCTTTTTCGAGCCTGTCATTGTGTCTTCTTGTTATGGATTAATAACTGTTCCTTTAAGCGGTGAGGGCAAATTCGCCATCTTCAAACTTTTCATTTTTTCAAAGTACGGTTGACCTGATTTTTTACCCAACCCATTAGAAAGCGAAACAATCACTGTTTGTCACCTTTGGTATTTTGCTGATTGTCAGATTGCTGTTGTCGTATCTCGTCTATCTCCGCTTTGTGTTTATCTTGCTGCTCTTTAACACTGGCTGACTCGCTATCTATCTCTGGTTCTGGTTGTTGCTTAGGTTCAGATTTATGCTGGGTTGAAGACTGCTTCTTCTTAGCTTGCTTAGATTCTGAATCAGTCTCAGGATCAGATTTTGGTTCTGGATTGTTATCACTGGCTTTGTCACTTTGCCTATAACTATTGGCTCTTGCCTGTTCTGCTGTAGCGGCTTCATCCAGTTCTATACGTTCAGATAGGGCTTGGAAATTTTCCAGTAAACCCAAAGTTTTCAAGCGGTGGTTTCGCTCAGTAGCTAGGTCTTTTATGCCCATGGTTTTTCCACGCACATAAAACTCTAATCCGGCTCTATTTAAGGCAGCAAAAAAAGCCTCCTTGGTATCACACTGGCTGAATATGTTTTGTAGCTTGGCTTTGAGCTGATCACGCTCTGGGGTCTTTCCGGTTCGGCGTTTTTGTTCCGCCCCTTTGTTGGATAACTTCTCGCCAGCCTCTTTTCCTATCACCACGGTTTGTTCTAATTCAGGGTGATGCTCTAATACCCGTGCTTCCAGTTCTTTCTTGATTTTGTCAAACTGAGCTTTAGCAAGACGGGTCTTTTTTGACTCGCCGCTGGCATTGGCACTGATCAGTAAATGGTAGTGTAGGTGGTTATCGTGATCATCATGCAGTGTGCCGAACACCAGATTTTCTGATGCTCTTTTCTTTGCATATTCATAAGCTATATCGCGCAAAATTTCCTTTTGCTTTTTGTCATCCAGTTTTTGTGCTTTGGTGATGGATAATATTTCGTGGTAGAGGTAATTTCCGTTTTTACGTTTGGCAATATAAGCAGCATTGCGTAAAAACTCCTGCTCAATATCATGCTGTTTACGACTGTAGAGATTCTGGTATACATTGTACTGCTCGTCAGACTTATCAATATCTGACATGTATTCAACCAACTGGCCGAAGGAAGGCTCTTTGCGAGACATGGATTTAATGATCATCGCCTCCTTGCCCTCCTGCTAAAATACGCCCCTCGGTGTAACTCTGAATCACCTCATCCAGTTGTTTGAGGTATTGCAGCAGGTTGTTTTCATCGCTCATAGTCATATTACGCACAGTATTGGAATAATGCGCCATCTGGTTGACGTTGTTGGCGATATTATGAATGGCAAACCGCAGGGTTTTGAGTTCAGCTTTGATGTCTTCCGGGATATGGGCTTGTTGTTCCAGCCCTGCCAGTGCGAGTTGTTTGATATAGGTGGTGACTTTCATCTTCTCGTTTTCCGCTTTTGCGGCACGAGAAAAAGAGCGGTGTTCATCTTGACTGAAAGTCAGATTCACGCGCTTGGCTTGGGATTTATATTTCTCCCTGTATTGTTGTTGGTACTCTCTCCTTTTTTCGTTCATAGCGGGTCATTAGGGTCTACTGAGGTTTGGATTCCAAGTCGGCAATGACTTTTTCTTGTGTTTGAATCAATTCGCTGGCAACAAACTGAACAAAAGGGCTTATGTCACCACTGTCTGCCTGCTTAAGTGCTTCCAGATACAAACGTTTTTTCTCGGTGCGGATCACCGCCGGGAAAAGACCTTGTTTCATTAAAATAAGATTCATGATGATACGCGCACCACGGCCATTACCATCATCAAAACCATGGATTCTGACAAGGTTATAGTGAACTAAAGCAGCAACAATAATGGGGTGGTGTTGATCAATATTGTCAGCTAGCCAATTCACCAAGGCTTCCATCTGTTCAGGCACTTGCAATGGCTCGACATACCAGTGGAGTGAGCCATCGGCCTGAACAACATGGTTAGGTTGTTTTTTGTATTCACCCGGATGGGCTTTCTTTTTAACACGTTGCCCTTGTGCGTTAACCGCTTCGGTGTGCTTAACACCTGAAAGCAAAAGCGCGTTAAATTCCTTGATTAACCCTTCAGTGATGGGGCGTTTATTCGCGACGACATCATGCAAATAATCGATTGCCTCGGCGTGGCTCTGTGCATCGGTAAAATCTTTAAGCGGCTTGCCTTCTACAGTTAGCCCTTCCGTCAAAAAGAAATGGGTTTCGCCTCGGCTTAAGGTGCTTCCTTCAATGGTATTGGAATTGTATGTCCAATCCACTCTGAGTTTAGAAACAATCGTAGGCCACAAATCAGGATTGGCTTCTTTCGCTGCCTGAAGGCGTTCATGCAGTGTATCTGCCAATGCTAACAGGCTGCTTAACTCTGGTGACTCTGGCACAGCATACAAGCCAGCAGGTGCTTTGTTTACACGCTCCTGATTTGCATTGTCGGTTTCTTTATCCTTGGGTGTGTTCATGGTTATTCGTTAGTGTTTTTGTTAGGCTTAAATTTAGATGGTAAGTGTGGGGCTATTTTTTTGAAAAAGTAATAGCCCTTGTCTTTCGCATCCTCATTTTGATCCGCCGATAGAAATTGCAAATATTCAAACAAGGCATCTTTCACCTTTTGAGCAACAAATAATTCAAAGGGTTTGCTGTCTCCATCTGAAACGCTTTGGTACTGCCCTAAAATGCGGTAATACTCCTGCCTTTTGTCCATCTCTGAATCGATAATCGTGATGGGATAACCTTGCTGTAATAGATGCAGGTTCATCACTAAACGCGAAGTACGACCATTACCATCAATAAAGGGATGAATATTGACTAATCGTTGGTGAAGGTGTGCTGCCATTTCAACAGGGTGCATGGTGTCTTTATTTTCGTTATAGAAAATAAAATAGTCCTCAACCAATTTAGGTAATAAATAGGCATCAGGAAACTCATGCCTCTTTCCATCCGACTGCAAGATATAAACAGGCTGTCTGCGGTAACTGCCAGCATCACGATCTCGAATGCCTTTAAGAATTAGGTTATGGATAGTGAGTAAGGTGCGCTCGGTAAACTGACTGCTTCTGTCTGCATTTCCTTCAACTGCTCTATTACAAACATGGTCACGAATATAATGAATAGCATCCTGATGATTAATCGCCTCTAAGTGATCATTCAAAGGTTTACCACCGATGGTCAAGCCTTTTTCGATGACATGCAGCGTCTCATCCAAGGTCAGCGAGTTACCCTCGATACGGTTCGATTCATAGGTGTACTGAATGTCCCATGATGCTTCCATATCCATGATGGTTTCAGGTGCGATAGGGCGAAAGCTATCGAGGCAGTGCTTCAAATCGCTTAACTGGCTATACAGCGTTGGCAGATCATCAGTTTCTAGCCACACGGCGGTCAAATCAAATTTGGCATTGAGTTGGTTGTTCTTTTCCATGATGCTAAGAAGTGAGGATTTAAACGTTTCCTTGATGCCAGCAAGCGCCTGTTGCTCCTCTGGAGTAACAGGTATCAATAGGTTTGGCTTGTTCTTCTGGTTGATCATTGGCAGTACTTAAAAGTTGATATAAACCCATTTTATTCAAAATCTGCCAATGTCAAACCTTTAGGGGGATTGAAGGGGGAATTTTTGGTAAAATCCCCCTCACGGGTTCCAAGGGCTGGCCTTTGGCAAGATGCAAGTTCGTCCGGTCTTCTGCCTGATTTTCACTGTGTGAAGATTAGGTGAAGACTCGGACAGTTTACGCTGTTCGTTACGAACTTGCAATCTTGCACCCTGTACCAACCTGCCAAAATGGTTCGTTACGAACACCTGTGCATTCTATGGATTTTGTAAGTTTTCACCTAAAAGAAAAAGGTAGCTAATATGAGAACCACAACTACTGAGAGGCTCTGTCAGACATTCCAGCAGACTTTGGTTGCTCTGGGCTACCCTGAGTCTGGAATCAGGCACTGTAGGCGGCAAAGGCTAAATGGAGACTGGGATCAGTTTTTTGAAGTCACCGATCCTGAGAGCGAAACATTGCTAGCGGTTATCGGCCTGCATACGGCCAACGCATCACTACGATCGTATGCGGACAATCTAAGCTATACCCAAGATAGCGAGTGCCTGTTGTTATCCAAGTCACCGAATCAGGGAGTTCAAGGGTTCTTGTTTTCTCGTGCAGCTGAAGGGTTGGCTTTCTACCAGATTAAATACACGAGTCGCAGTACTTGCCTAATCTCTGACATTGACCAATTCCCCTCATTTGAAAAGCTGAAGCGGCGCTATAAACTGAAAATGCTGTATAAGAACGTGGCATCTTATGCTGGCAAAGTGCTGTATCGAAATACTCAAGATGATGGTCAAAAGTGCTATCAGAGGCTCGACAAAAAAAGGGGTTAATTCACCCCAATTTCTAGTTCAGATAGCACATAGCGGCACCATTTGTTCTGCATCAGACAGTCTAAATGGTCTGCTATTTTTTCCTTGAGTTCCGATACTGCTTCACTTGAATAATCGTAGCTGCTGCATAGGTAATTGCCATACGTATAAATTTCCGTTCCATGACCTGAAAAGTCATTCATAACATCGTATCCTGTCACTTTTTCGATATGGCTTCTAGCCATTTGCAGGATATATTCAAGCAGGCTATATATGGGGTCAATGTTGGTATAACCGCACTCTCCACAACTTTCTTTAAAATTATCAATAATTTCAAATAGCTCCCGCTTATATAATCAAACCGCTTCTCAGATATGACAAGCTGCTTGCATATCAAGAAAGCCAAACGGACAAAAAAGCATTTGTAATTCGTGTATATCGTTTTCCATAGGTTTAAAAAATTTAGAATATAAAAAGGGCAACTAAGCCCCCTGTCTATTGTGGTTTTCCTAACAAGCAATGTCTGCAACCCAAACGATCATCGTCGTCATAATCAACGAAATTAGGATGTTGTCTTTTACCGCAAATTTCACAGTCTGGATGGTAAATATAGCGATAATCACGGCAACTGTTATTTTGACAAAAGAAAAAGCCTTCAAAGCCCACGCCGGGCTCTTCGTAGGTATTCAGTATGTACCAACCTGTTACCTTGTGAAGCCTTTCGAGAAGCGCATTATTAGGCTGCCACGCTGTATCGTAAATTAGCACGGTCATGTGATCTCCCATGGGTTCAATATTGCCTATCTCAGCAAACCACTTACTCCCCGTGTGCTCGCCAGACCAATTGTAATCCCAGCCTTTCTCTCAGGTTTTGTCCTTTTTTGAAAAGACTTCTGGATATAACAGGTGCATGTTGAACATAGCCGAACAATACTCTTTTTTTAGAAATACAAGGTACTTTTTAACCTCGTTAATGGGTGCGCCGATAGTGACGTTGTTGTAATTCCAATTTGGCATAATTAATTGGTTACAAAATAAAATAGTAGGACGATTAATCCCACTGATTAAACACAATGCGGGTGGTGCCAGTCCAATGTCGTGTTTTGCCACCTTTGCTACAGATAAAGCAAAACACAGTTTTTGAAAAAATTGCGAACGAACCATAAGACTTGCAAATATTTTCAAAAAACATTTGACGGGCATCAGTTTTTAAGCGGCGTTCAGTCCTTTGGATATTTTTATAGAACGCCCTTAAAACCGCTTATTGTAGACTTAATCCAGTGGTTGATTGACTCTCTGCTGATGTTCTCCGGGTGTGGAAGCTGATAATCTCAAGCATGAAAAAGCCATGACTTAGATTTGCATTTCAATCGGTTGTGGGTATAACAATTAGGCACACAGAAATAGTACCTCATATCCAATATGCCCTCAGTATCGAGGGGCAGGTAGGGATTTCTGTGTGCAACGGATATTTTGGTTTACCTGCCTCTCGTTTTGAGGGCATAACTTTTTTAAGATGAACAAAAAATACCACTACAGAGTTTTCATTTACTCGGATGCCTGAAACTTGCTGAGGTGCGAAGAGATATTCTCAAACATAAATCTTCATGGCATTCTGAGAGAATGACTGTTTCTGTACACTGATGATTTTACCATCAGCGATGAGCATATCGGTGCAGTAACGGAAACAAGGCACCGTTATCCTGACTTCCCTGATACTAATTAAGCAATAGCATCATGAACCTGACTTGGCAACAAGCCCACAATATCTCTACTGTTCGCTATCTATCACTGCACGGGCATTTTCCTGTGTACAGTTCTTCAGGTGGCAAAGAATATCACTACCACAGCCCTATCCGTAGTGGTGATGACACACCATCGTTTCATCTCAATGTGGTGAAGAATAAATGGCATGATAAAGGGCTGGGTATTGGTGGTGATATTATTGACTTGGTAGCCGAACATAAAAATATGACTCGCTCTCAAGCCTGCCGCTGGCTCGGTCAATCGAAGCTTTATGCTGGTGATTACGTAGCAGAATTCCCTGCACTACAAAAAGGTCGCTATTATTCTAATAAATCCAAACGTAGGGCGGATACTGATACCAAGCCCGTAAACACCAATAGCGAGTATGCCAAGCTGGAATCAGACTCCAGCTTTATAATCGAGAGCATTCAAGGGCTACAACATCCGGTGTTATTACAATATCTGAGTTATCGCTGTATTGATCCTGCCATAGCTATTAAGTACGGGTTGCAAGAGATCAATTACCAACTTTTCAACCTGCCAGAATCTTACTACTTCGCTCTGGCGTGGCTTAACGATAGTGGTGGCTGCGAGTTTAATAGCAAGAGCGGACTAAAGAGTTTCAAGGGCTGTTTGGGTATCAAAGACATTACTAGCATCAATCTTCAACCCCATAAAAAAATCGCCGTGTTTGAATCGGCAATGGATTTTTGGGCATATCTCAGTTATTACAGAATTCGTGAATTCCAGAATTCAGCAATTATTCTCAACAGTATCAGCCTCAGAAATAAGGTGCTGGATGCTGTAGAAAAATATCAACCCTCTGAGCTTTATCTATTTTTGGATAATGACATTGAGGGATGCAAGGCCGCAGAATCATTAGTCGCTGAAATTCAGACCATCCCCGTTCATAATAAATCAGGTTTGTATGAAGATTACAAAGACTTTAATGAAATGGTCATGGCGAAGACTGCCACAGCGGATCGAAAATATTATTTGTCGGGAAACAACTGATTTTCAGGGCGGTATTGACAGTTTTTATCACAAGGATTAATCCATTCCTTATTCAACTTATGGCAAAGTGTGTGCATTAAAGCCGTAAAATACCCCTGTTTATTTTGAATGGTTCAATGCTTAACCAATTCTTTGTACTCACCGATAGCACGACGAATCAAGTTCTCTGAATAATACAGTGCATACTTATGGTAGAGGCGGCTATTCTGCTTTTTTCCCCCTATTGCGGTATTAATTATGTCAACCAGATATTCACGATGGTCTGCATCGGTATTCACAACCACCAAACGCCTTGTGACCGTAGCTGGTTTACTATGGTTTTGTTTGGTAAAAACACACTTCCAATCCTGTTTATTGCTGGTTTCGAGTAAGGTAACACAAAGGAAGGCATCCACACTGGATAGCGGTACACCATCAAGGTTCTTCTTCAGTAATTCGACAAACGCCTTACGCTGACTCTTATATTCATAGCGACTAGCTTTTAAGCTTAACTCATCAATCAATTTAATAGCCGTTTTTTCATGCTTATCCATTTTAGCCAATAGGCTATCCACGCGATTGTACAGCGCCTTTGCCACCTCAGACTTGATGGATTTACGCGCAGTAAAGTTGACTGGTATTGTCACACGATTACGGATGTTTTCCATGATATGGTCGGAAAAACGCACCGTACATTTTCAGCTCATAACAGAACCTTGACTACGCTCTTTGATTTTTACGTAATTGAAGACACTCAACACCCTCTGGCCTTTGTATGTTTCCTCAGTGTTGTTTTTGGTTTGAAAGGAGAATACCCATGAGATTTTGGTTTCCTCAAGGCAACGTAGCTCCTCCAAGATGCTGTTCAGTGCTTTACCACTGGGTTTCAAATCTAGTTTTTTAGCAATATCACTCAAAAATAGATCCATTGAATCATCAGGCATATTGCGCTCTTTCCACAAAGCAATCAGAGCCAGAAATACATCATAGGTTTTGGTGGTATAACTCTTGGTATCCTGAGCGGGTACTATTTCAATCATGGATTCAGCGATACGTCCATCGGGTAACTTTGCTTCCCATTGTTTGGTACGCCTACCGTAAATTTCGGCGCTTTTACTATGAGGAAACAGGAAGTTTGACCAACGGTCATAGTTGGCCTCCGTACTGATGATTTCAGCAACGCCACTATCCGCTGAGGGGATAATGTTTTTTTGTGGGTCTAACGGTGTTCAATCATTGGCTATCTCGGCCATTGGATCAACAAGATTGGTTTCAGTCATGAGATGAGTGTTAAGGATAAATCACTGCCACAGGAGGTCGAACATTTACACAGTGGATCGAAGATGCTGGTTTTATTATATGCAAGACTCAGGAAAAGCAAGTTAAACACAAAAAAATGGAACTCATGAAAAAGATTAGATATTTTCATCCTGAAAATAGACTGGCAAACCCCTACCACTCATAAGAAAAAACATCCTCGACTCTATTTCTCAATGTTAAACCATCGAAAGCAATCGATGGCGTACAGTAAATGATGGATCACAGGACTCCCTTTTATGGAAAGTCTCAAACCTTGGGAAAAAACTATTTTCCAAAGCTACTCTGCTGGTTTCAAGACAAGTTAAATCCTTTCGCTCTTTTATAGCATTATTTAATTGTTGAAACGCAAAATCGATATCACCATCCATTACATAGCCAAGCATACACCCATATGGCAACTTCTCAGCATATTTGGCAGTGACATAACGAACAACACCTTCTTCAACATAAGCGCCAGCAAGTGAGGCCTTTCTCTTACCTTGGTCAGAAACTATATTTAATCTCTTGCATTCATAAGCAATATATTTTTCATGGTCTTGGTCGAGAAAAAGTGCCATATCTAAAATTCCTTTTGTCGTATAGTCTCCCGCCCTGTCTTTTTTCCGTAATTTAAAATGAATATTAAGAAAGCCATATTGACATATAACTCGGTCATCACGTAGAAGGTCAACCAACCGCTGTGTAATATCATCTTCCCGTTCTCTCTGGGTTAATCTACCTATTACTTTTGGCCAAACGCGTTCAACACAATTAATAACCTGTTTGTCTATATCAATTAGAGAGTTCCGCCAGATCGATGATTTTCCTATTATCATTGAAAGCCCTTACTCTGCCAGACTCAATAAGTCTGCTGCGATAGCATCCGCATCTGCTAATGCAGTTGCCCCTAACCAAAACCTTCTCTTCCTCGGTTTAACCATATAAAGGACATCATCAACAAATATTCTAAAATCAGGAATTAATTGAAAGTTACTTGATATACCGTCGGGTAGAGATTTCCAAATTTTCTGCAACACAGCGTCTAGTCCATCATTTTTTCTAACAGAAAATCTCTTTGCTCTTTGATTGCCTGTTAAATGGACACTAATAACCACAAGATCAGAAGAGGCTCCTACAAGTTCGGTAGTCGCTTGATAAGGTTTTTTCAGCCACTTTGATAACGCGATTGATAATCTCTCAGAATAAGTCTGCCAATCTTTTTCAGATGTATCCAGCCACAAGCTCGGTAACGTTTTAGACCGTGCATTAGGCTGCATACTTGGGACAATATGATTTAATGTTTCCTCTATCAGAAGAATTTCCAATTCTGACAAACCAAAGTAGCGGTACACTATTTGATCAATATCATCTCTATGAGAAGATACATCACTTCTTAGCAATTCATCTTTTTGGTTTATCAGACTATCCATCAAGCTAATGGCCTTGTTAAATGCCAGTTTTGCATCTTTTTTGTCTGCCAAGTTATCTATTGAAGGAAAAGGAATATCAAGAAGCTGTTCTTGATGCACCTTGTCACGCTCCATGCCAGTATTTGAACTGTGATGAAACAAAAACCATGCTGTCAAAGAGCTATTGAGTAGCAGCGTTAAAAATTTAGCCTGCTGTTCATCTACTTTTTCAAAGTGAATAGCTTGTATTGAATCCCTGAAACTAAAATCTTGATTGGAAAAGCTTGCTCGCAGCCTTCCTTGAGTGCTTTCAATTCCTTGAGGAATAAGAACATGAGGGGCTTTAAACCCTTCTTCATAACCTTTTCTATAAACAGTGCTCGTACTCCATGAATCAGGTTCAACTTTTGGAATAACTAACGGTTGGAATAGCTTTGTTTCTAAATGAGGAATATTAGTAACAACTTTTGATTTCGAGGTTTTATAACCGCTGTCCCCTAGCTTATGCTCTTGAGCTGGAATAAAGCCTTGACCAATAACCCATTTTCCATGGCCTTTATTTATCTTCTTTTTAGATTCTTGGTATGTAATTAACTTGCTTTTTAGCGCAGGGAGTCCACTCAAATATTGGAAGAGTTTAGCGTCTGGTGTCTGCATCCACATACGGCGCTTCATAAGGAGCTGATCTTCGATCACCTGATCAATTGACAATTTTGCTTGGTCAGTACGACTAAGTGTAATCATCCTTTTTGTTTTCAAATTTAAGTCGGCTTTCGGCACCCAATAGTCAAACTGATAACTTTCAGATTCATTTTGAGGCTTATATACCATCAATGCAGACGGTGCATCCCCTCCATCAAACAACTGAAAGCGGGTATCTGCAAAATTAATGACGCGCAGAAGATAAATACTATTCAGCCACTCTTTACGCGTTTTTATAACTGTGTTGCTATGGTTGGTTAGAAAACTAGTTGCCTTTAATAGCAAGGCAACGACACCTTCTTTATGAGTATGATGCAGTGCTTTCCATGCAAAGCCCCAAGCGACTTCTCTTGCTGGCATTCCACACTGGTTATCTTTGCACCATTTCTCAGCGCTCACCTGATCGCCACGACGGCTAACCCAAGGGGGGTTTCCGACAATCAAATCATACTGATTGTCTTCTTCAGAGACCTCAAAGAAATCTATGGCGCGCAATGATTCGCCGTATAACTTGGGTAACAATCGACCCTTTTCCATTAAGGCCATGATTTCTGTAGGACGCGTATTTTCTAATAGCGCGATATACAGAGAAAAAGCCGCAACACGAATGGATTCCTTTTTAATATCAAAGCCATGCAAGCGCTTAAGCATAGATAATAATGCAGGCCAAGTTGGACGCTGATTGCGGTGATTGATACGCCAATCATCAACCATTTTTTCAAAAAGACGTACAAGGAAAATACCCGACCCACAGGATGGATCAACATAACAACCTTTTACTTTTTGTTTATAAGAAAGCTGCTCCCAAGCTTGCTCTGCGACCAAATCAGCAAGAAACATTGGCGTATAATACGCGCCCGAAGCTCGCTTTTTTCTTGGGTCAAACCCAAGGAACCTATCATAGACAGCACTGATCAAATCTATAGGAATAAATTTGAAATCATATGGCCAAAACTGAAATTGGCCAGAAGCAATATTAATATTGCCTGCTCGAAACTCGGATAATATCTCTATGTGTTCGGAACCTAATTTTTCCACTTGATCGTTTGCATCAAATGAACACGGAGCAACGAATAAATCACCGTTAAAGTGTTGTTTTAATAAATTGAATAACTGAGTGAACTTGTTAACCCGACCATCGTTTAAAAGAGTTACTAATGAATCTATCTGTAGATTTCTGGTTGCCGCTTGAAAGTATTGTTGGGTAATAATTCCCTTATCCTCAAGATAGGCAATAAACATAACCTGCATGAGTAATGCTTGTGCAGATTCAAGTGCAATCCCGCAATCTACTAAGCGCTTCACTGTTGTTTCAAGGTTAGTTAGAAGTACTTGGTCAACTCTATGCTTTGAATCAAACTTGTCTTCGTAGCTAGCAAGGAATCTTCCAGACTCAACTCCTAAAACAAGGTCTTTTAACTCAAGAGCATCATTAACAAGGCCAAAAATTTGTACTAGCTTGTCGGACTGTTCACTAGCCGCTTCGGGAAGTTGTGACAATGAATAAGCTCGTAGCGTTTCATCAGAAATTACAAGCAAGAGGGTTGCCAGCCCTTGATTCCAAAGCGCTTTATGGACAGTATCGATTTCAACCTGATTAAAAGCGTCTTGAACAAGAAAGGCAATTGTTGGTACGCCAGAGATACAATGTACAGCAGCTAAATTTAGCTCATCAAAGGATTGACGGATGATCGAACTATGGGGAATACCACTTAAGTCATCACCTGACCGTATTAACTCAGGCGAGTGCCTATTATCCAACCGAAGTGCTTGTAGCCATTTAGAAGGAAACATATTAATTCACTTCCCTTAAGCCCAATGGCAATTGCCCCTGCTGAGACGATAAACCAAGAAACTGATATACAAGTATATTGGCTGGTTGCAAATCGATGATCGTTCCTTCCTGAGTGACCTTATCAAGGTTTAGCCTTTTACAGCTATTGCCTTTATTCGTGATAAATAAGAATGGGGATGAAGTCAAGCTATTAGGCTCTCGAATACATAAATACAACTGCTGAGAAAACTTAGCCACAAAAGGTAGCGTCAAGCCACAATTGTCAACAATATGTTTAATCACTGCAAAGTACAGTAAATCAGCGGAATCATACCTACATGCGGAACGCTCTCTAGTTTCCCTAAGACAATAAGGTTCCAAACCATCAGTCCATGCTCGCAGCTGATGCCGGCCTATATCTAAGGCGTCACAGATGTCTTTTGTTTTTAAAGTTATTTTGTCTGTCACAGTCGCCCCCCAGAACTGCGACAATTCTAGCGCAGTTCTGGGAAGAACACCAACTAAAACTAAATGACTACGTAATTTGAGCCTAGCTATAGCAGACTAAGTTCAAACTATTTATGCTGATCCGTTGCAGAGTGCCCGGCTTGTTGATTGTCCCGAATAGACTGCATTTCTTCTCGGCGTTTATGCTGCATAAACTCCCGAGCTTCTTCTGCATCCACAAAACCCTGAGTAATAGCGATTTGGATTTCGTCTTGGCTAATTGCATCAGTCGCCATTTTTAAGCTACGAGTGCTGATCCTATAGGCTTCCTCAACATTATCCCTGTCACCAAGCCTGTCTGCCCAGAGATCATCATCCAGAAATTTTAGGCTCGCCTCAGCATTAAGCCATGCTTCACGCACGGTCTTGTAAGCACTGATTCGTGCTTCCAGTGAGTCGCCATCTGGCGTGTAGATATGTTCGCTGTATGCCATTCCGTGATTATAATACAATGGGGTAGATAAAATCATTAACTGACTCGAACCTACGCCGAATGCAACCACCTTTTGACGACAATCTAAAAGAGATAGCTGACAGCATGGGGGTTGCGTTGTATCAACGCTTCACCCTGAATGAAGCTGCCCTTTTTCTGCGTTGTCCGGTATCCGACCTGCAAAAGTTGGTGGATAAGAAAGAAATCCAGTACATTCAGGTTAGCCAAACGGAAGTTCAACTTTTTGGTTATCAGCTCCTTCAACACTTGTTGAATAATGTGACAGGTAATGCACCTCAAGCACCAACCAAACCATCAACCGACACCGAAGATAGAATACTAAGGGCGCACGAAGTCCAGAAAATTGTTGGTGTTTCGCGCAGTACTATCTGGCGAATGGAACGCAAAGGCCAATTCCCTGCCAGATTACCACTGGGTACAGGCAGTATTGGCTGGTTAAAAAGTGATATTGAGGCTTGGATGCAAAACCGAAGATAACCGAAAATCTATCACGCCTTCGCTTTCAATCCATCCAAATAATCCGCCCACTCCTGCATCATTTTCTTGCGCTTTGCCAAATGGATAGAGCGATTATAGGCACGGGATGTCGCCGTACCTGTCAGGTGAGCCAGCTGCACTTCAATCACTTCATGATTCCAGCCTTGCTCATGCAGTATGGTAGAGGCTGTACTTCTAAAACCATGAGCCGACATCACATCAGCTGGATAACCCAAATCTCGCAGACGATTCGTCAAAACATTCTTGCTCATCTGTTTGCTGCTGTCCCTTTGGTTGGGAAAAACATACTCGGAATAGCCTGTGAACTTCTGCACTTCTTGAAGCTGAGAGGCTACCTGTTTTGCCATCGGCACAAGATGCTCCCTGCTGCGCTTCATATCTTCTTCCGGGACTCTGATTAAACCAGCGTCAAAATCAATGTAATCCCATTTTAAGCCTCTGATTTCCTTGGGTCGCAAAAAGACTCTGGGAATCAGTTTTAATGCCTCTACCGTGCAGTAGTAGCCGGAATCCGTCTCATCAATGGCTTTGATTAATTCCGCCAGCTCCGATGCTTTAACAATGGCGGCATGGTGCTGGACTTTTGGCATGGGTTTAAGAATATCTCGCAACGAAAGTCCTTGAGCTGGATTAGTACGAGTCAGGCGGTGTGCCAATGCATAAGCAAAAATACGGCTGATAATAGCGAGGACGACAGGTGCTTTCTTGGGGGTTCCGGCTGCTTCAATGGAAAGCATCAAATCGGTGATATGGCCTGCGTCGATTTGATCTATCGCCAAGCCTCCTATTGCTTTGGCATCTTGGGTGATCCAGCGTTTGACCCTGTTTGCATGATCGCCTTTCCATGAGTCCTTTTGCTGCTCCCACCATTTCAGCGCAATAACGCTAAAAGCCCTGTCTTGAGGATTGCTGGCTTTTTTGCGCTCCTTCCTGCCTTCCATTGGATTGATACCCTGAGATAGCAGTATTTGGGCTTCTTCTGCCAACTTTCGAGCTTCACTTAGGGGTACGGAGGGGTATTTTCCTAAAGCCATTTCCTGATGCTTACCTGCGTACTTATAACGCAGCCGCCAAAGCTTGGAATCGTTATTTTTTACTAATAAAAACAATCCCTTACCATCAAATTTTTTGATCTGATTTTTATCAGGGGGACATGAAATACTCTTGATTTCCAGTGCTGTGAGTGCCATTTTTCTGCCTGCCTAGGGGTGCCAAAGTGGGGTATCACTGCAAATTCTAACCGAATTTGGATGTGCCGTCTAAACCGATACCCCACCTTATACCCCCTGACAAGTGCAACTTGGTGACACAAAATGAAACAACCTGAACAACAACAGGCAATAAAAAAGCCCGTAAATCATAGACTTACGGGCTTCTTGAAACGCAATGAGCGTTGGTGAACAGGTTACATGATGATTACATCATGCCGCCCATGCCGCCCATACCGCCCATACCACTCATATCAGGCGCACCACCACCAGCAGTACCTTCATCAGGCACATCAGTCACCATCGCTTCTGTGGTAATCATCAGACCAGCAATAGAGCCAGCAGCCTGTAGCGCCGTACGAGTCACTTTAGCTGGGTCAATAATACCCATTTCTAACATATCACCATACTCGCCAGAACCTGCGTTAAAGCCGAGGTTACGTTCACCACTTTTCACTTTGTCAACAACAACGGAAGCTTCATCACCTGCGTTAGTAACAATCTGACGTAGTGGGGCTTCCATCGCACGAATGGCAATCGCAACACCTGCCACCTGATCATCATTACTACCTTCAGTATTTGCAATTGCTGCTGCTGCACGAATCAAGGCCGTACCACCACCCGGTACAACACCTTCTTCAACCGCTGCACGAGTTGCATGTAAAGCATCTTCCACCCGAGCTTTTTTCTCTTTCATTTCAACTTCAGTAGCTGCGCCCACTTTAATAACTGCAACACCACCAGCTAACTTAGCAACACGTTCTTGTAGTTTCTCTCTGTCGTAATCAGAAGTTGACTCTTCAATCTGTGCACGAATTTGAGCAACACGTGCCTGTATATCAGCTGCTTCACCAGCACCATCAACAATCACACTGTTTTCTTTGCTCATAGTAATACGCTTGGCAGTACCTAGATGCTCAAGAGTTGTACTCTCAAGATCAAGACCAATGTCCTCAGAGATAACAGTAGCACCAGTCAAAGTAGCGATATCCTGCATCATCTCTTTACGACGGTCACCAAAACCTGGCGCCTTACAAGCAGCTACTTTTACAATACCACGCATGTTGTTGACAACCAGTGTTGCCAATGCTTCACCTTCAACATCTTCAGCAATAAGCACTAAAGGCTTACCTGCTTTAGCAACATTTTCTAATATAGGGAGCAGCTCACGAATGTTAGAGATTTTTTTGTCAACCAATAGAATCAACGGATTTTCTGTCTCAACAGTCATGTTATCCTGATTAGTGACAAAGTAAGGAGATAGGTAGCCTCGGTCAAATTGCATACCCTCAACCACATCCAGTTCATTATCGAAACTGTTACCTTCCTCAATAGTAATCACTCCTTCTTTACCCACTTTTTCCATCGCTTCAGCGATGATAGAACCTACCAGCTCATCACTGTTTGCAGAAATAGTGCCTACTTGAGCAATAGATGTGCTGTCAGCACAAGGCTGAGCAACTGATTGTATGTGATCAACCGCAGCTCTGATTGCCTTATCAATACCACGCTTAAGATCCATTGGGTTCATACCCGCAGCGACCGATTTCAAGCCCTCACTAACAATAGACTGAGCCAATACCGTCGCTGTCGTAGTACCATCACCTGCATCATCAGATGCTTTAGAAGCAACTTCTTTCAGCATCTGAGCACCCATATTTTCAAATTTGTCGCTTAATTCAATTTCCTTAGCAACCGATACACCATCTTTAGTCACGGTTGGAGAACCAAATGATTTATCGAGAACAACGTTGCGGCCTTTGGGGCCTAGAGTAGTTTTTACTGCATCTGCCAGTATATTAACACCAGCCAACATTTTTTGACGAGCATTGTCACCGAATTTTACGTCTTTAGCTGCCATGATTTTTTACCTTAGTTTTATCTAATAGTTTAGTGAATTGATTGTTTTATATACAAAAAAGCCCAAAAGTTGATTATTCAACAATCGCTTTAATATCTGATTCGCTAAGAATCACTAATTCCTCACCATTCACTTCGATGGTATCGCTGCCCGCATATTTACCAAATACCACAACATCACCCAATTTAACATCAACAGGGCGAAGGTCACCGTTATCCAGTACGCGACCAATACCCACAGCAACAACTTCACCTTGATTAGGCTTTTCTGTTGCTGAACCAGGTAATACGATACCACCAGCAGAAGTTTTTTCTTCTTCCTGGCGACGTACAACAACACGATCGTGAAGAGGACGAATATTCATTACTTTCTATCTCCAATAAGGGTTTACAGTTAAATAACACCACTACCTTTAGATGGCAATGACGCCACATAAAAATTATTTTAATTCGAGAACCTAGATGGGGCCTGCAATACTCTTTTCAAGTTTAAAAAAAAAAATTTTTACCATTTAATCATTGTGGCGCTTAAAATCCCCTTCAAGCACATCTTCCTGTTTCATTTTTCTAGTATTCCGATGCTGAAAACGATTAAATTGAAAATGCATACTGGAACGCAAAACATGTCGACTTAAGAAGCCAATAATCAAGGTACGAATACCGGGTGTTAAACAAGCAAAGCCTACCACATCTGTCACAAAACCAGGCGTTAATAACAGGGCTCCACCTACGGCAAAAAATAAGCCATCGGCCATTTCGCGGGCAGGCAATTCACCAGAACTCATTTTCATCCGCGCTTTCACTAGTGTCATAGCGCCCTGATAGCGTAATAAGGCCACACCAATAAAGGCTGTCAGTAATACCAGACCGATGGTAAGCAAAGCCCCTATCTGCTGTCCCACAGTAATTAACAACCACATTTCAACAATGGGTATAATAACAAATAATAAAAATAGCGCTTTCAAAACAAGCTCCTGTATTTGACCTCTTGGAGATATGGAGGTGAAATAAGCAAATGCAAGGGGAGCTGACGCAGTGTTAGACATTAAACGGAATGTACGAATATTAACCAGATTTTGTCAGGTACCATTATGGTGGCGCAATCAGTTTAAATATCCATTCATTCCTTGATCTGGAGATGTTTTTGAAGAAAAAGAATCAATATAATGATAGGAACACCCAGTAAGGCTGTAAATAGAAAAAAAGCTGAATAACCAACATTCTCCACCATTGAGCCAGAATAACCTCCTAACAATTTAGGGAACAGTGTCATTATGGAACTAAATAAAGCGAATTGCGTCGCTGTAAATGATATCGAGGTTAAACTAGATAACCACGCAAGAAACGCCGCAACTGCAAGGCCTGCGCTTAAATTATCAACGACAATAGCAACGGTTAAGGCCTGTAAAGTCGGCTCTACAACAGATAACCATACAAAAATAATATTAGTCATTGCAGATAAAATAGCTCCTAGTAATAGTATTTTCATCACTCCCCAACGCAAAACTAAGAAACCACCTAAAAAACTACCTAGAATAGTCATTAGCAGGCCAAATACCTTGGTTATACTCGCTATTTCCGTCTTACTGTAGCCAAGATTCTGGTAAAATAGGTTAGCAATAACGCCCATCACGATATCAGAAACTCGATAGAAGCCTATCAATAATAGTACCCAAACAGCTAATTGGCCGTAACGGCTAAAGAAATTACTGACTGGCAAATAGTAGCTTTCTACCAACATTCGCCTATCTACCAAACGATATTTCGACCCTAAAAAACCCACACCTACCGCTGTCACAATCGCTATCAATAAAATCATTGCTTCTATTAGAAAATGTATCAATGTAGCGGCATAACCTTCAATCTCCAAACTGAATGTTGGGAAAAGTTGAAACACCGTAATAAATAGGACAACTGATAGTAAAAATACGCCAAAAAAACGTAAATAGGTAGTAGTGCTATAAGGGTAAATATTGCCACCCTGAAATTTAGGCTCAGGTATATATAATGTTGTCAAAACCCCTACAAACATGACCGAAGTCATAAACCAATATGTTTTTTGCCAGGCACTATACAAATATGCCTCTGGACTGCTACCAAAAATATCTGCTAAATAAAGCCCTCCAGCACCGGCTACAATCATTCCTATTCGATAACCTGCAATATAGCCTGATGATAATAGCGCCTGAACGTTTACTTCTGCATACTCAATACGATAAGTATCAATAACAATATCTTGCGTAGCCGAAGAGAATCCAAGCGCCACTGCTGCAAAAGCCATAACAACAAGACTATAAGCAGGATCTATACTAGCCATCCAAAGAATCGAGCAAATCACAAGACATTGAGACAGTAATAGCCAGCTCCTTCTTCTTCCTAAACAACGGCTCAATAGAGGCAGGGGTAACTGGTCAACTATAGGAGCCCACACAAACTTAAAAGAGTACCCTAAAGCAGCCCAACTAAAATAAGTCACTGCTGATTTCTCAACACCAGCCTCATTCAACCAGAGAGATAAAGTAGAAAAAATAAGAAGGATGGGAATTCCTGCTGAAAATCCCAATAATCCCAAATGAACAATTTTTGCTAGTGGCCAGTGGCGCCAAAAACCTATGAAAGAACGTGCAATACGGTGATTCATGCCACTGCCCCAATGAAAACATTAATCCCTAAAATTCGTAAATTGAAGCGGCATGTCCAGACATTCATCTTTTAGCATGGCAATCACTTGTTGTAGATCATCGCGTTTTTTACCCGATACACGAACCTGATCGCCCTGAATCTGTGCCTGAACTTTGAGTTTTTTGTCTTTAATTAACCTAACAATTTTTTTCGCTAATAAAGAGTCCAGACCTGTACGTACAATGATTTCTTGCTTCACCTGTTTACCCAACGGTTTAGCATCACCAATATCCAGACACTTAATATCAATATCGTTTTTATGCAGAGAAGATTGCAATATATCCAATAATTGTTGCAGTTGAAAATCCACCCCAGCCCACACGGTCACCACAAAGTCGTTACGCTCAAACTTGGCATTCACACCTCTAAAATCAAAACGGGTATCGATAACGCGATTAGCCTGATCAACCGCATTGGTTAAAATATGTTTTTCCACTTCGGAAACAATATCAAACGAAGACATGGTGTCATTCCTCACTAATAGGCCCATTCTTATTATTTAGCATATTACTGAACAACATCAGTAAAGTAATTAATGGCACACCATAACACAAATTACAATAATGTCCGGTATCTACGCCAATCAAAAGCTTGCCCTGGGTCAGTTTTACGCTCTGGCGCAATATCACTATGGCCAACAATTCGATCTGGTGCCATATCAGGGAAGGCCATTAGCAGAGTTCTGGTAAGATCGGCTAGCGATAAATATTGTTGATCGGTATAAGGGATCGTATCAGTACCTTCCAGCTCAATACCAATCGAAAAATCATTGCAATTTTCTATCCCATCATAAGCAGACTTACCCGCGTGCCATGCTCGATGGCTCAACGAGACAAACTGCACCTGTTCCCCATCTCTGGTAATTAAAAAATGCGAAGATACCTGCGAATCAGCAATCGTCGCAAAATAGGGATGGGCTTCTGTATCTAACTGATTCTGAAAAAATGACTCAATATAAGTGCTCCCAAATTGCCCCGGAGGCAGGCTGATATTGTGAATAACCAATAAGCTAATACACGTATTCTCTGGACGTGCATTAAAATTAGGAGAAGGAACCCAGCGAGCAGTTGTCAACCACCCTTGAACAATATTAGTTATTTTTGTCATAAGGCTCTTAAATAGCCACAGTTCAAGCATAATGAGCTAGCATAATAACGATTAACGTAATAAGTTAGAAGTCATATATGAATACTTTCCGGATGGTCAATAAAACGGGATAACAACAAAGTGGATTTCCGCCAACTATCCGACCATTAGAATGGACACTGTTTGACTCTCAATCAATGTGAGATGACCACCGTTGACGGAATTGACCAATAATATGAGGATAAAGCTTGTGTTTCTTTGGTTAAGGCAACCCTGCCCTAGGAGCAGTTTTATAGGCCAGAGCCACAATGACCTTATGTTTCCCCTAGATCCCTTAACTAATCGCTGTGGATTACCGCGCCTTAGTCGTTCTATCTACAACTCAACTGGTTTATGGTGCGTCCAGACCATGACTCAATGGTTATGGTACTGTATGGGGCATATTATGCGCCACTCCACCGTATTTCAGAAGTCTTGGATGTTGTGAATAGGGGAATGACGGCAGTGACAGTTGCATCAATTCCGGAATAAATGCACGTATAATGTGCCACCCTGAATGAGCCAACTCAACAGGCGTAATTTCAAAGGCTACAGCGAACTCTGAAATCTTGCTAAGGCCCTTAATCAGAGCCTCCAATTCCTCATCTGTAGTAGTAGAATCATCAGGTAACTGACTCAATTTAACCTCATTTGCGTGTCGCCCCTGTATGAAAGACAGTTTTTTATCGGCATCTTTGCAGCTTGCCCAATACATAACATTCGAATCCAAATTCGTATGAAATGCCCGATCGTCACAACCGGTACACTCCTCTGGCATATAGAGTAATCCACGTCGCGCCAAGGGATGGATCGCAAGCGCTTCTACATAAGCACGGTAACATACTCTCTTGGGTTCAAAACCTGCACTCAAGCCATTAATGATGGTGGGTAAGCCCCCTTTTTTATTCTGCAACACTGCGCTTAATACATGTCCAGGTAAATCCGGCATAGATAGCTCTTCAAACAATGGTTCTAGGTCCAAACCACCCGCTAACTCTCGACATATGCTTTGAAGAATATCATCATCAATTTCAACCTTGCGCGTAGGTAAGTCAGCATACCATCTCAGCATATACGCATCGGCTTCAATCGCTTCGATGAGCGCTGCCTTTAATGCCTGTTTAACGGTACGATGCGCAGCAGTGCCTTTAGAAATTCCAGTGACAAACCATTTTTCTTGCAACGACAAGCCCACGTAGAGAAACTGGACAGGTATGGCTATTTTTTCACCCGGTTGGAATAGTGATGGGCACCAGAGCCACGAAATTTTGTCATCTTTAGACAGAGGCTCATACCTTGTTTTAGCCTTCGCCAATCGTTCATAATCGCTAGTGGAGAAAATATTGATCAACTCCCAAGGTAGAACATTCGCCTGTCCGGTCAGTTCATTATAACTCGCTGAAATAAAATTATTTCTTACTATATGTGAGCTGGAAACCAATGCGTAACGTTCGGCAGTTTCACCAATCAGCCGGATAAAGGCTTCTTCCTGATAGAAACCATATCCAGCAAGGTGGTATTCAACGTTGCTATTTTCACCCATCAGCAACTTGTCATAATCCGGCATCCTCGCACTCAGTGACTGTAGCCTTTGATTACCTTCTGGGTTGGAGAAAAAAACCAAGTTTGAACTACTTAGTCCTGTTTGATGACCGTTCATTCTCTTGTGCATGCTGGTAAGGTGCCGAGTTGGAGGATAGTATTTCAATTTCAAAACAACATCTCCCACGATAAAAGGGCTGAAACATCAGCTTGCAAAGAGTTACTCATCATTGGTCAACACCATTCGACTGGTGATGGTATCAAGTATCGCATTCGAAGAGGCATACATCTCTTCCGGAACCGCTGAAGCTGAAAATCCACAGGCCGGACAGACAGGTACACGCAGTAAATCCTGCATTTGAATTTCAAGCAGCGGAATAAATGTTGATTGAACCCTCCCCGCCAATCGTGTTCGATTGGTTTTTTGCAGTAGCACGCCTTCCAGCAGCGCTGTGCTCGCAACACCGTGCAATAATGCAGCACTACCGGCTGAACGTGGTACTTTTGAAATAGAACGCACTTTTTCAACGTACTCTTTATAAACTGTCCGGTCTTGCATGCGCGCCATCAGACGTGCCTCATAACACTCAAAACACCCAGTTTCCGGTGGTTTCATCGCCATCACCGAAGCAAACGGACCGTCAATCAGTGACAACACCGAAGGCTTTGATAACGGTAGTAAAATGCGATTTAAATTCCGCAAAAAACTCACTCGAGGACGCTCCAGACATCCGACAACACAGGCGTAGGAGTCAAACTTTTCGGAGAATCGTCGTTCATGCAACTTGACATCATAAGCTTCATCACGGGATGTGAGGTCCATATTCGATATCTCATCCATGTCTTCCGGCTTCAGTATGTCAATGTCAAATCCGGTATCTTCTGCAAACCGATTTGCATAATCGATCACAATCTCCGAATCCGCGAAGAACAATATTGGACGTAAATTCGATGAGGTTTCAGGCTCTTCGATTGTTGCATGTTTTTAACTTCTAGTTCTAAGTAACATAGCCGATATTTTTAAACGTATTCTATAGTTATCCCGGCTGGCCAATAATCATTTGATGTAAACAATGCTGCGATTGGCCATCAATGTTTAGAAACCTCTCGCGCATGACTTTACTACCTCCCCCTATACAATTAGACGCCAGCCCTAAAGCCTGGGCTGCCAAGTGAATATTTTGAGCGATCATGCCGATTTCGATAAAACCAAAAGCAAGCCCTAAGTCGCCATATTTTCGAGAGTTTTTGAATAGGGAGTATACGTAAAAGATAGTTATGTTGAATTTTTCTGCATGGATATTATCCCCCCACGTCGCGGCGTCTTTTTTGTGAGCGTCCCAATCATCGTCAGACAAGGGGCGAACATTGATCAGGCTATGTGAGTTAGGACGATATCGATATAGACCGTTTTCAAGTTGATCTACATTAGATACCAACAAATACAGGTCAATGGGATAAAGTGCACCGCCAGAAGGAGCGCTTCGCACATAGTAAGGGTCTGGCTCACCTAAAGACATACTTGGCCAGGACTCATCTTGAACCGGATCAATAAATGTTTTATCCCCCGTCACACCATCACCATAGAACAAAAGCGTTGATAACTGTCCGAGAGTTAATGGCTCTCCGCTCATCTCTGAATGGCTTCTCCGTTCGCGAATCAACGAATCAAAAGATTTTTCTATTTTCTGTGGTGGTGGAAGTGCTAGTACCTGGCATTGGTTATTAAGATGTTTCTCTTTTTTATCCACCAGTGAAAGGGCCGCACGTGCACTAAAACTTGCGTAGGTTGAAGCCCCGTACATAGGTCCTAGATCTATTGAGCTTTTCTTGAAGTTGAGTAGATACTCCAAGCTCAAGAAATTAACATCACTGACTCCGGATGCCCCATAAATGGCATCTGAGACCCTAACAGCCGTCGTATCCAAATAACAACTGGCTGTTTTTGATTCGGAAAAGGACAAGATTTCAAGCGTATTCGGGTGATCTTGTTCCAGATAACGCTGAAGCGGCACTTGACTCCGCTTTGGTGTGTGACTTTCGGAATCATCAGTGATCGACGCTTTATTGTTTTCCTCCAGGGAAGTCATTTACTATCCCTCACCCTCCGCAGATGCATGTTGGGCTGTACTGTCATATGGCCTTACAGCCTTACCAGACACTGTCGCTGCACTGCAACTGCAACTACAACTGCAAAGGCAGCAACAGCCAACACTGGGTATCAGCACACCTTCGGTGAAATTTAAAATAGTGGACTGGTTGGATTTATTGACTATGAGTTTCATTATATTTTCCTCTGCGTTGAAAACATTATTATTTTTTTAAAAAACACAGCTTGCTTAATGGATACCGTATCTTTTTTTAATAAAAAAGTCTAGAAGGACCCTTTCCCAGTATAGGGAAGCTCAAACTATACGCCGCATTCTTAAAAAAACACATCGTGACGACCACATTGGTACATTGTATTCGTAAGCACATGGAGTATGACAATGTATCATTGTTCAACTATACAACGAAAAAATCATGTTTAAAGCCCTATAAAGGCACAGTAGAAATTGTGTCATACTACACTGCCAGCCTTTCTCCGACCTATGTTAGGAAGAATTTGAACCAATGCCATCCCATTGTTGGGTTATAAAGTCACCAGATACAAGGGCTTAAGATTTTCGATGTCCAAACAGCCACAAAACTGCTCAAGCAGTTGTATATCCAAAACTCTTAAAGCTACATTATCATATCCCGAGTAATTATTACCCTTTAGAGAAGTTCTATGACAAAAAATACAGAAAGCCCAAAGGCCAGCAAAATCATGATGATACTAGCCTGGGCCACTCTCCTGATCCTATTGATGGCCTTCTTTACTAACTGGGAAAAACACTCCTACAATCCTAATCATAATCCTGACAGCCAACAAACATCAACCAGTAATACCGTGGTACTGCAACGTAATAAATACCACCACTATGTCACTATCGGTAAAATTAACCAACAAACTGTCATTTTTCTATTGGATACCGGTGCTACTGATGTCGTTATTCCTGAAAAGACAGCGAATCAACTAGGCTTAAAAAAAGGCGCTCGTCAATACGCTAACACTGCCAATGGCGTCATCGAAGTGTATCGTACAAAGCTTGAGCAACTGACAATCGGTAATATTACTCTCCATAAAGTCAACGCCAGTATCAACCCCTCCATGGTCAAAAGCGATAGCATATTATTGGGGATGAGTGCATTAAAAGATATTGAGTTTACCCAAAGAGGAGAGCAATTGATCTTAAAGCAATATCGATAGAGCAGTATGTTAAACATCCAATACTGGACACTGTGACTATCATGTTAACTGGTCGCAGTCAGGTGAATAACCCTACACAGTCACAGCTACAATCCGTATAATCGGCTGTTTTTCGAATCTGGAGACCTCTACATGCCAGCCATAAGTGAAGCTTTGCAAAAAGACATCACCCGTACGGTTACCCAAACTTTACAGGAGGACGTGGGCAGCGGTGATATTACCGCAGAGCTTATTCCCGCAGATCAACAAGCAAAAGCCCTCACTATTACTCGGGAAGACTGTGTGATTGCTGGCCAAGCTTGGGTGAATGAAGTCTTTAAACAGTTAGACAGTCGCGTTGTCATCGATTGGCGGGTTAATGATGGTGACCCAGTCAGTGCCAATAGCACACTATTTACTCTTGCAGGCCCAGTCCGCAGTTTACTGACAGGAGAACGTGTAGCCTTAAACTTTTTACAATTCCTGTCAGCCTGCGCCACAATGAGCCACCATTATGCACAAATGGTCCAACATACCAAAGTACAATTGCTAGACACCCGAAAAACTATCCCAGGTCTGCGTACCGCTCAAAAGTATGCGGTTACCTGTGGTGGCTGTTTTAATCATCGTATCGGTTTATACGACGCTTTCCTCATTAAGGAAAACCATATTGCTGCTTGCCATGGCATTACTAAAGCAGTCATCACTGCTAAGGCCAACCACCCAGACAAAATCGTAGAAATTGAAACTGAAAACCTTGAAGAGTTTCAAGAAGCACTATGTGCTGAAGCCGACATTATTATGCTCGACAATTTTTCTTTAGAGGACATGTACACAGCAGTTGCCTACAATGCCAATCACCACCATCCAGCCAGATTAGAAGCATCCGGTGGTATCACTAAAAGCACACTGGTAAGTATTGCTGAAACAGGTGTGGATTATGTTTCCATTGGTGCTCTAACAAAGGATTGTAAATCGGTAGATTTATCGATGCGTTTGGTTTAAGGAGTACTGATTCAGTGCCCGCTAGTCTGCAGTGCCATTTAAGTCCAGTCTCATTATGGAATTCGCTGATTGAGTTACTGTATAAAATTCGCTCTGATTTCACATTATGTAAAGCATATTAGTGTCGTTGACAACTATATGCCAATTTGTTAGCTTTTTTATAGCATTTAGATCTTTTTGTAAAAATGAGAACTTTATCACATTTTAAAGGGGGTGAAGTTATTTTTGCCCTTTGACGGTAAGCTAATATTCCTCTCAAATATAGCAATCAACGATATCTATCGGCTACCGGCGCCCAATAAAAATAAATCTGAATAGGTGCGATTTTATGAACCGTGAACTCTGGGAAAGCTTTATTGAGCAGATTAATATTCAAGTAGAAGGCGATTTCCTCGCTTTGGCTAATAAGTATGAATCTGTCACAGGTCGTCCTTTTACAATAAAATCCTATACAGGCAATAAGCTTTTATTTTCCATGCTGGAACAAGCTATGCTGACTCCACATAAAGAATTATTACGGATAACGATCAAATTTATTAGTCAACTCCCTACTGATTTGCAGAAAGAATTTCAATCGTTCGGTCAACGCCAACGCTGTTCCAACAATAAACCTTCAAAACATCGACAAAGTGAAGCTGATATCAAACAAAAGCCTACGGGAAGTAAATGGTTAGATGTGTTACATCTTAAACATACGGCCTAACCTCTATCATGGCGTTTATATTTGTGGTAGTGCTTTAACACCTTTTTGACGTAATTTTGTGTTTCTTTGTAAGGTGGTATTTGCTTATTATATTTTATCACCGCATTTTCCCCTGCATTATAGGCAGCCAGTGCTAACTTCAAGTCATTATGAAATAAACTCAGTAAATATTTCAGATACTCTGTACCCCCATTAATGTTCTGGTAGGGGTTATAAGGGTCTTTGACCCCAAACCGATGCGCCGTTGCTGGCATAAGCTGCATGAGTCCCTGAGCACCAGCTCTGGATTTAGCTTGGGGGTTATAGGCTGACTCGACGGTGATAATCGCATGCAGTAGATGATGGGGAAGCTGGTACCGTTGTGCGACACGTTTAATGGCAGAAGAAAATTTTTTCTGATTTCTTTTCCAAGAAAATGGCAATGTAACAGGAGTCCAGCCTTTAAGGGTTTTTTCCAGGCGAATATAGCCGGAATGTTTGGGTTTATCAGTAAAGATCAAACGACCCGCAGGGTCTATATATCGATAAATTTCACTATACGCTGGTAAAGCAATCACAGTTAAAGATAAATAAGCAATCAAAATACATAATAATCTACCAGGATGGACTATCGATTTAAAAACAGTAATACAATAACTTTTCATTATAACTTCAAGACTCAAAACAATATGGATAAAGGGTAAATAAATAAAATTATAGTTAATCTTCAATTTTTTGACTAATGGTATGCCACAATGATCTTGCAACTTATGAAAAAAGTCTCCATAATCCACGCCCGCCGTTGAGTCATCAATAGCCATTATGGAGAACTCAGTCAGTTCCTTCGCAATAATTATCTGTAAACCCCGCCAGGCCCGGAAGGGAGCAACGGTAGCAGTATTGTTATGTGCCGGAGTGTTGCTGGCTGAGGACTCCACCTAATATTGACAGCGCAAGGCATTAAGCATCCAATGCAAGACGCTCTTACTAGGGCTGGCGCTGAAAAACTTCTCATGTTGAACATTTGCTCCCTACATCTTCGTTAGCCGTTCGACCCCACTTCCGTTATAATTCATACTTAGCCCATTAAACAGAATCATTCCTAACCATGAGTTATCAAGTTCTCGCCCGTAAGTGGCGTCCACGTACATTTCGTGAAATGGTTGGACAAGAGCATGTATTACAAGCATTGGTTAATGCTCTGGATCATGATCGTCTGCACCATGCCTATTTGTTTACAGGAACACGAGGAGTTGGTAAAACGACGATTGGTCGTATTTTAGCAAAATGCTTGAATTGTGAGGTTGGTGTCAGCTCGACCCCTTGTAATGAATGTAGTGCTTGTATTGAAATTAATGATGGGCGCTTTGTTGACCTAATCGAAGTCGATGCAGCCTCACGGACCAAAGTAGAAGATACCCGTGAATTGCTGGAAAATGTACAGTATGTTCCCAGCAGAGGGCGCTATAAAGTTTATTTGATTGATGAGGTACACATGCTATCCAACAGCAGTTTTAATGCACTGCTGAAAACGCTGGAAGAGCCACCTCCTCATGTAAAATTCTTGCTGGCAACCACTGATCCACAAAAACTACCTGTCACCATACTGTCCCGTTGTTTGCAGTTTAATTTAAAAAATATGAACCCTGAAAGAATTGTCTCTCACCTCCAGTTTGTATTGGATAAAGAGATGGTCCCTTTCGAAGAAGCAGGCTTATGGCAACTAGCCCGTTCTGCTGATGGCAGTATGCGTGATGCCCTGAGTTTAACAGACCAATCGATTGCTTTCGGTAATGGTAAGATTACCGATGCTAATGTGCGTACCATGTTGGGCGCTATCGATCAGTCTGTCGTTTACAAGGTACTGGAAGCCCTGGTCGCTGAAGATGGTAAAGCCTTGATTAAAGCGGTCGATGTATTGGCAGAACATGCCTCAGATTACCGTGCAGCACTGGCCGAGCTAATTACCATTTTCCACCGAATCGCTATTGCTCAAGCATTACCAGAAGCTGTAGATAATAGTCAGGGAGATCGCCAGCAGATTTATGAATTTGCACAGAAAATATCTGCAGAAGATGTGCAGTTGTATTACCAAACCGCTTTGCTGGGGCGCCGCGATTTACCATTGGTGCCTGACCCACGCAGCGGCTTTGAGATGGTACTGTTACGTATGTTAGCATTTAAGCCTCAGGGTGTGATCCACCTACCCTCGAAACCACTCAAGTCCCAAGCAACAGCAGAGCCATTAACTCCCAGACATCCTGACTCAACAGTTCAAGCGCCTGTCTCACATACTGAATCTTCTACTGGAGAGGATCAAGCAACTGCGGTACCTGTTACCATTGGTGAGGAGGACACAGAATCAATAAAAAAGCCTAAAACGGCCACTCTAATGGCAGAGACTGAACAGATATCCATTCAGTCTCCAGGTGAGTCTGAGCCTTTAGTTGCCTCCGAATTCCCCTCTGAACCAGAATTAGAGCAATCATCACCTGCGAAGATAATGTCTTCAACCCCAAAAGCTACTGATGCTAACGTTATAAAGACCGTGGATAATGTGTCAATAGAGGTTCAATCCAACAATTCGTCGCCGAAAATTCCTCTAGCAGAATTTTCATCAAAGCATTGGCCAATAGTGTATGCTGTGATTAATTCGAGTGGTTTACTACAAAGTACTGCCGCCAATTGCCAGTTAGTCAGTAGTCACATTAAAAACCAACGCTATCAATTAACATTTATTTTGGATCAACAGCAAAGTACACTTTACGATCAATCACATCAGCAGCGGTTGGCTGAGTTATTGAGTGAATATTTCGCTGAGCCTGTGCAGGTCACCATTCGGATCGGGCAAGTGGAATCAGAAACACCCGCACAAATTATTATTCGGCAACAACAAGAATGTCAGCAACGGGCAGAGCGCTCCATTTATCAAGACCCGGTGGTACAGGAATTACAGACAGTATTTGATGCAATGGTTATAGAAGATTCCATTGCTCCTGTTGATGGAGCAAAATAATCAGGGCTATTCGCCTTGGCAATGAACATAGTAAGAGCAGTGAACAAAATAGTGAGGAAAAGAACATGAAAGGCCTAGGAGATTTAATGAAGCAAGCGCAAGCTATGCAAAAAATCCAAGAAGAAATGGCAAACCGTACTGTCTGTGGTGAGTCAGGTGCTGGCATGGTGAAAGTCACCATGAATGGTCGTCATGATGTGAAGCGAGTTGAGTTATCGGAGGAATTACTCCAAGAAGAAAAATCAATTCTAGAAGACTTGTTAGCGGCTGCAGTGAACGATGCTGTACGTAAGGTTGAACAAGAAAACAAAGAAGCAATGGGAGATTTAGCCTCCGGCTTTCAAATGCCTCCTGGTTTTAAGATGCCTTTTTAGCCCATACCATTGATTCAAACATGCCACTCGCCCAAGTATGAAATTAACTTTAGTATCATGTCATTCGAGAATAAACCTTGTTTAGCCCACTCATAGACGAATTAATCCATTCCCTCTGTTGTTTACCTGGCGTGGGTCGAAAATCTGCTCAGCGTATGGCCCTGCATTTACTGGAACGTGACCCAGAGGGTGCTCAACGTTTGGCAGTCAACTTGGAGAAGGCCATTGACGGTGTTGGGCGTTGTTCGCAATGTCGTATCTTAACCGAGCAAACAACATGTTTTATTTGTTCCAATCACAAACGCAGCGATAGCTTGCTTTGCGTAGTAGAGACACCTGCGGATGTAGTAGCCATTGAGCAATCAGGTACGTTTCAAGGGAAATATTTTGTGCTGAATGGTCGTTTGTCCCCAATTGATGGTATTGGACCTACCGAACTGGGTTTATCCCAATTATTTAAACGTTTGCAAAATATTGAACCTGAAAACACGGTTGAAGAATTGATTTTAGCGACAAACCCAACCGTAGAAGGAGAAGCAACGGCACATTATATTGCCGAGCAAGCACGCCAGTGTGGTGTTCAAGTTTCCCGTATTGCTCATGGTGTGCCACTGGGTGGAGAATTGGAATTTATTGATGGTGGAACACTTATGCATGCCTTCACTAGTCGCCGTTCGTTATAAGAAAATTCATGAAAGCTTTTGATTATCAATGGATAAACAGTGATACGGCATTAACTCGCCTCTGCGAACAACTATCCCAAGAACCTGCGATTGCTCTGGACACTGAGTTTATTCGTAGCCGTACTTACTACCCACATCTTGGCTTGCTACAGATTGCAGATAGTCGGGGGATTTACCTAGTTGACCCATTGAAAATCACACAGTCTAAGCCTTTAACTCAGCTATTAACGAACTCTTCCATTGTTAAAGTGATTCATGCCTGCTCAGAAGATTTAGACGTTTTTCAATCTACGTTGGGCGTATTACCCGCATCGTTATTTGATACACAAATAGCAGCGGGCTTTGCGGGTTACGGTGTCTCTATTAGTTATGCTAATCTATTACGAGACATTAAGGGGATTGATATTCCCAAACAAGAAACGCGCTCAAACTGGCTGCAACGTCCCCTCAGTGACTCGCAACTTAATTATGCAACATTGGACGTAGCCTACCTGTTAGACATTTATCAAATTCTAGTAGAACAACTGCAACAACAAAAGCGAATTGAATGGGTTGAATCGGATTGTGATGCGATGGTTGATAAGTTGCGCAATACCAATCATAAAGAAAGCTATTACTTACGTATAAAAAAGGCATGGAAATTAAAGTCTCATCAGTTAGCTGTGCTACAAGCACTATGCGCTTGGCGAGAACAACAAGCACAAACCCGGAATGTCCCGAGAAGTCGTGTGTTAAAAGATAGCAGCTTATTTGATTTAGCTCGTCGATTACCGAACAGTATGCAACAACTAAAACGTATTCAGGATATACAAACACGATGTATCGAGGCTTCAGGCCAATGTCTTTTAACAACCATTGCTGAAGTATTAAATACCGAAGTGAACGATACGTCCAGTTATCCTGCGCATTTACCCAAGCCGCTAAACGCAGAACAAATCACTATTTTGAAACAATTGAAACAACGGGTGAGTCATATCGCTGCTACATTAAATGTGCCTCAGGAATTGCTAATCCGAAAAAAAGACTATGAAGAACTTATTCGTTCAAAAGAGGGGTCTTCAGAAGAGAAGAGTGAAGGTCATTATCACTTACCTTCATCACTAACTGATTGGCGCCAAGATATTATAGGTACTGCATTACTGGATTATTTGCATACTCTTAAACCATCAATTGATACATAACCATTATGAAACGACTTTGTTCTATTTACCGTTGTGCAAAAAAAGAAGGCATGTACGTTTATGTGAATAAGACTCACGGTCTAGACTCTATTCCAAAAACTTTATTGCGGCAGATAGGGAAAACAGAATTGGTAATGACTTTACTACTAACCCCAAATACACAATTGGCCCTGGCTAAAGCAAACGAGGTCTTGCAAGCTATTGAAGAAAAAGGTTTCTATCTGCAAATGCCACCGTCCCTACAGGAACCTCTCGGTGACAACCCTATAGTGATAAAAAATACTAAACTTTAGGGCTAATCTACCCTTAGCGTTTGATATTCAGGTATAACAAAATAGCTATAAAATGGCATAACACCACCTATGACCTATAGCCTCGATTTCCGCTAAAAATATCTGCAGAAAGGACTAACGTTTGAACAAATGAGTAAACATATGGATACCCACTCTTTTGGCAAAGGTCATCAACAAACCCCATTACCATCACTAAAATTTTACCGCTATAGAAACACAAAAGCCTTGTTAAAGTTGACACACTAACAAGGCTTCAAATATTAAAAAATAGTTTAAGTATCCATTAGCTAAAGAGTATAAACCTAAAAATACATTAACAATTAATCTTTTATGTCATTCAAAAGGACTCTAAATACCCGAAATATATCACTACCCAAAAAGTCATTAAAAATCATCAAGTTACCATAATTTTATTATGAAAAGTAAAATATTATGTAAAGAATAAAGGATATTAACCTTTTATTCTTTACATTCCTATTTAACCAAGAGGCATTTACTCAAGCACAGTATAACGTCTAAATATCATATTCTTCTACCTAAGTGACTTACGGTCACCCACATCTGAATCAATATTTTACTTAATCTTCTTCCCCAATTGCACTGCATAAGCACTGACACTAATTAGCATAAAACCCATTATGATTAATGCAATTGGCCAACCAGTGGTATCGGCAAAATACTCTCCTGTGTAATAACCTAAAAAACCCAGCAACGCCAAGGTGGAAATAAACAACAGCGTTCGACTATGTATCCGCGTACTAACCAACATTAAAAAAATAGTAAGTGGTAAATAAAGAATATCTATAGGGGAAATGCCCTCAATCAAATCAAATATGGACCATAATAAACCAATGCTCCCAAGGAAATACCAAAAAGGTGCAATAGCACGATGCTTAGTTTGGTCTATAGACCATGCAACCATCATAATTGAAACACCAAGTATTATCCCTAAAATCTCTCCAGAAACACCAGCGCGCTCCATTAAGATCCCAATACTGCCATTCCAAAATAGATAACCAAAAAACAACAAGCTTGTACGCTTTAATGGAAAAAAAGCTCCAAGAAAGTGACACGCAAGAATTCCAAATACTATCATTGCTGCTAATTGGCCATCATCACCTTTGGCATATTCATGTAAAAAGACAAACATTCCCGTTGGCAACAAAATTGCGCTCATTAAAAACAAGGGCGTGGATGCTTTATCATAACGCGGATCTTTTAAAACAATAATGCTCAGGATAAACGTAACCAAGCCTGGACCATAAGTGATAATGACCCGTGCCACACTGCTGAGATCATCCCAAAGCATCGAAATTAACAATGCTAAACCACCGAACACAAATGCTCCGCCCAAGTAACCCAATAAACGACTTAACCATTTATCGCTTTTATCTTGATTATTTTTTTGGGTGAACCTAGCCCCAATTTCATCAAGACTCACATCAAATTCTTGAGCAAGTTGTGTAATCTGAGCAAGCGCGGTTTCTTTTGACTCAATGATATTACTATTTTCCATTTGCAACACCCTGTTCCCCCACAATCCAGCCAATAAAGTGTGTATTGTAACGAGCGGCATCAGGAATAATGATATTGGAAGAGCCTTTGCTTAAGATAACTCTATTGCGTGACTTGCTTCCACCACCAAACAAACTAGTAAGTATATTTACATTATGGCGATAATTAGATTTAAAAGTATAGCCATCTGGGCTTGTGAGCAAGGTACTAATAGTTTTTGAAGCAAAATACGGTAGAGGAATATCTATTTTAGTATCAGATTCATTAATAATAGGTAATTCAATTTCCTGGCTGGTATTAGCCTGAGGGTTAAAAACATATAAGCGAGGCTTTTTCCAGTTCTGGCCTGTATCTGAAGCTGTATATACAAAATGTAACTGATCTTTTTTAACGACGAATTGGTAAGATGAGCGGTTAGCATTGTAGTTTGGCTGATCAGTATAAATAACGCTATGAAGAGGATACTCATTTGAAGCTTTATCAAACTGTGTTGCAATAAAAAATATCACCGTTAACAAAAGAGGTAACGTTACCCCAGCAATCAATACTATATTTTCTCTTAAAAACTTTTTCATGCAAAATATCCTTCTATCGTGTTAGCGTTGCTATTTTATAAATTATCGGTATCACTCACTTCTCTTTTAAAAATAGAGGCTCATATTATCTTTATTTACCCAAACGGAACAGTATTAATAATTGGATATTACGTTAAAGCTTGAGTCTATTTTTAGAAAAATAGCCTAGAACATAGACTTAGTATAACTAATTCAGATATGTGAAAAAAGTGGAGAATTTTACGGTGTAATCTGAGGTGATCAAGCATTTCTTCACACCCCAGTTAAGCCATGGGTCTCCAGTAATCGTCGGTAGGATTTACTGGCATATTGTGAACCGCGGTCTGAATGGACAATCAAACCAACCGTAGGACGACACTGCCAAACAGCCATTGTCAATGCATCACACACCAATTGCGTCTTCATTCTTGAACCAATGCTCCAGCCAACCACCTTTCGTGAGTAACGGTCGATAACAACAGCCAAATATAACCAACCATCCCGTGTCCACAAATACGTGATATCACACACATACGCTTGATCTGGGCCATTCACATCGAACTGTCGATCCAGTACGTTTGCAAATAACGGCTTTTTATGATCGCTGTCCGTTGTCACTTTATATTTTTTTCTGTATTTTACCTGCACGTTCGCCTCCTTCATCAGCTTTCGTGCTGTGTTCCGGCTCACCGGGTAGCTCAGTGCGTTCAGCGCCTTTTTCATCCGGCGGCTGCCATAAGTATTATCACTCGCTTTAGCAATATCACGGACAGCTTTGAGTATTTCTTTCTTGTGGTCATCTTATTCTCCAGTTTGGGCGATTATCTCTTAACTGGAGTGTGTCAATCTATTAGACCACCTCATATCTACAGTACGGGGCTCATGCCCTTGAGCCTGCTTGAGATGCAACACCTCAACTGGTCTAATCGTATTACCTTTTAAAGCAAAAGAGCAATGATCTCTAAGTGAATCAATTTCCCATACCGTTAACCATTTACCGCAGGCCCAACGACCCTCAAGATCAATGGAGAACTCATGATTCCAGGAATATAGAACCTTCATCGATGTAATGAAGCTTTGAGTAGTAGCTATTGACTTGGACCTCCCCCTAATCTGAGGGGTTATATAGAGGTTGGGGTAACAAAGAGGAATACCTGAGGATCTAGAGACAAGCAGCTTTAACCGCTCACCATTCGAAGAAACAATATGTTTAGTTGCTAAAGCATCCATGTAACCAACTACCATTCTTTACGTTTTGTAAAGGTAATCGATAATAAAGATATTGGCAATAGATATTTTACATAGCAAAAAACAAGAAACCCCCAAAATATGGGGGTTCCAAGGGTAAATTTTACATTACATTCTGTAGTATTCGTTAAAGGGTTCTGAATACTTGAGAGTACAAACTGCGCAACAAAAAATAGCATAACTCATTGTTTTATATACCCTTTAATATTATTCAGACATCAGAACCAGAAGAAATGTAAAATATTCTGTAAAGAAATAGCTCATTTTGAGCCAAACACGCCCAAATTCTTTACATTTCTTACCCAGCGAGAAGCATTCCCACTCAAATCAATCAATAGATAGATTCTACTTCAATTCATCAATAATTGGCATTTGCTATTCACCTAAATACCCAAAGCAAGCAAAATGTCTGAGCAATGAAACTCAGACATTTAGGTGTAAATCGCGATGAAAAATCTAATCCCCCATTACTCCAGCCTTTTGAATGTAGCCCTTGATAAAAATCTACGACGAATAAGGCTTGTTGAATTATTAACCTATTTAGACATCGAATCCGGGGAGTTCTGGCCAAATAGCTACCAGCACTTAATTGAAGAATTCAGGAGGCGCTTACACGACTCTGAAACAACTGATACTGACATGCTTTTGAGACTCATAGACCTTTCGGACAAAATAAATACAGAAGGAAGACAGAGCCTATCTTCACTCAAGAACACCCAAAGGGTTTACGAACAGTTTGAACGGGAAGATAACCAACCTCAAGCAAAACCCAACATACAAGCTAGCAGGCCAATTATTCCCGCGCGTTCAACGAATCTTACCCCCACAGAAGAGCAAGAAACTGTAATACAGACACTGACAGATACAACTGACACCCTCAAATTACAAGGGTACGCAGGCTGTGGAAAAACCTCGGTTATCGAAATGGCACATCTAAATAGCCACCACGACCTGCAAGCAAATACCTTTTACATGGCTTTCAACAAAGGGATAGTTACTTCAGTTGAGAAAACCATCCCAAATATAACAGCCCTAACTTTTGACTCATTAGGGTACAAACAGGGACTTGAGCGCTCTCCTTGGACACGAGACGATATAGGCTTTGAAAAATTAAGTAATATTGATATCTCTCGCTATCTAGGTATCCAGCCAAACCACCAGCTCGACGGGAATAAGGAGCTAAAAGGCAACAAGATATCTAAACTAGTCGCCATTATCGTAGAGAATTTTACTAACAGTGCTGACGATACGCTAAATGACAAACATGTGCCCTCAGTAATTGAAAACGAAGACGCAAGAAAACAACTACTGTATTACGCAAATTCACTTTGGGATGCTTATCTAACTAATAGTTTTGGCAGTAACGCCAATTCTATCCCACCATCTTTCGTTACAAAATATTGGTCACTACTTGGAGGGTCACTTCCCGACCATTGCGAACGTCTTTTCCTTGACGAAGCTCAAGATTTAAATGGATCATTTTATTCAATAATAAAAAATTCTCCCAATGTACAAATCATCGCGGCCGGCGACCATTTTCAACAGCTATATGGATGGAGAGGCGCTATCAACTCAATGGAGCTAATCGGTGGCGAAGAACTGAGTATTACCCAGTCCTTTAGGTATGGAAGCAATATTGCACAGCTTGCAAACAAAGTACTATCTGCACTGAAAAAGAAACCATCTGACTCGATAAGCTCGTTTGACCAAGACAAATCTTCGAAGGTGATCACCTACAACTCTGCGCTATTGGATTGCGATGTAATCCTCACTAGAGGAAGAGCTTCTGTTTACTCCGTAGCAAAAAGCCTTTCCGAAAACAAACAATCTTTCTACTTAAATCTGGACTTTTCCGAATTTTCATCCCTTCTTATAAGTGCGTACCATTTATACAAAGGGGAGCTTTCTAACAACAACCATCCGAAATTATGCGCATTTTCTAGATGGTCTGAAATGCTAGCCTATGCTGAAACTGCGATTGATAGCGACTTACTTTTATGCGGAAAGCTAGTAGAAAAACACGCTGGCACACTTCTTGACGACCTGCAAAAAATCAAAAAAAGAGCTGCGAAATTTGAAAAGGACGCGAATGTAGTACTGTCCACGACACATAGGATTAAGGGTAGAGATTGGAAGCGTGTAGGCCTCGCTGAAGATTTTCTGTACTGCCTTCAGCACCATGAAGAAAGTGAAAAGCTAGATGATGAACTAAAAGTGTTATACGTCGCCGTCACCAGAGCAAAGGAATCCGTTCTTATTACTGAAGACTTAAACGAGTGGTTAAGCAACAAGGCAAAACACGCAAAAACCAACAAATGAGTTTATGTAGGGCGATCCCTACGAAGTGGGTGAAGAATTATTCTCCCACTTCGTACCCTAAACGAGCCAATCGAAAACCCAAAGCCTGCTCACTCACCCCTAAGCGTTTAGCTAGCGAGCTTGTCTCAAACTCATCAAAGAAATCAACGCTAAGATCATCCAGTAAAGCTTGAACTATCGCCTTGGGCATCAGCAGAGATGAAGCGAATAAATTTGCCTCTCTCTCCTTCTCAATAGTACCAAGGCTAGAATTATGATCTCTATGATGGACTGTATATTTTTTATCAATAAACAGCCCCTCTTCAGATTCCACATGGAGAACATAGTGGCCTAGCTCATGAGCGATCGTAAACCGCTGCCTGTTAGGGTGATGATTTTCATTGATGACAGCTACGGATCGGCTAGGGTCAACGGATAAGAACCCAGAAACATCATCATCTAGATCATCAAATTCGATCTCAACACCCAAGGTTCTCGCAGCCAATTCAACATCAACTGGCGCAGTAATAATACCAGACTGCTCTAACAGTTTACGCGCTTTAGCTTCAACCCTTTTCGAACTCATCATAAAATAGCCCCCACTAGTGTTTTGCTATCTTTAAACATTTCGAACACGCTTCAATGCTGCCATCGTTTTACCACCTATTTCTACACTACTATCGCTCTGGTTTGCCTCAATTTTATGGCGAAGCAAGTCGTCAAATTCAGGCATCACGTCAAAAATATTGACATCTAACTCATAGCAAATTCGATACAACACCGGAATCGTTAGCATCTGTTTTCCAGCCTCAATATTAGTGATTGAGGTTCTCTTCAAATCCACCGCAGATGCAAGCTCTAATTGCTTTTTACCTGACTTAGTACGTAATTCCTTAATACGCGTTCCAATTATTTTCTTGAGCTGTTCTTCATCTATCACTGGCGATTGCTCTCAAACAATTTTATTAACAATCCAATCATAGCAGGTATTACTGACTAATGTCATTTATAATGACTTTTGTTACCAAGATTGACTTTTATCACTGCCATCCCCATTATATTGCCTATCAATTGCACAAAAAGATGGCATGCCAAATTAGGAGACCCCTGTTGAGATTCCAAATACTTGCACTGTCGGGCGGGGGCGTTCGAGGTCTATATACAATTTCTATATTGGCGCAGTTAGAGCAAGCTCTGGCAGAGACTCATAACGATAGCTCCTACAACATTGCCCAGCATTTTGATCTAATCGCTGGGACATCGATTGGAGGCATCTTGGCCTTGGGGCTAGCATCAGGAATAAATGCCAGACGGCTTTATGAAATCTTAGATGACAACCGCAAACAAATTTTCCCTAAAAAAAGCGCAAAAACACTTCGACAGGCTTTCGGGTCTTTATACAGTAGCGAGCCTTTAAAATCCGTGCTTGAAGAATGTTTCGACAATAAGCGTATTAAAGACCTCAATACTCGAGTCACTATTCCTGCCGTAAATGGTACTTCAGGTTCACCAAAAGTATATAAAACACCTCACCATAAAAACTTTCGAATAGATAAAAACCTAACATTGGTAGATGTCGCATTGTCGACCAGCGCTGCCCCCACTTTCTTCTCGCCCCATTTGATGAATGATTCCTTCAATGTTGACGGAGGTCTTGTCGCAAACGGTCCAGCACTCATTGCGTACCATGAAGCTACACACTTCTTAGAAGTACCAAAAGAAAATATTCACTTAATGGGTGTGGGAACGATGGGGTCAAAGCGAGTACTCAATAGCGAACGTGGATGGTTTCATGGGTGGGGCTATCTCACTGGCTGGGGGGTTGGCCGAAAGCTTATTGAAATGACGTTAAGTGCTAATGAAGAAATGCAAAACAAAATGGTGGAGCATCTTCTTGGAGATCAATGCACCTTTATTGATGAAGAACTCACTCCGGATCAAAGTAAAAGTATCACTTTAGATAATGCGAGTGACAGTGCAGCTCAAATGCTTCGAGGAAGAGGGAAAGAGAGAGGTCAGAAAGCAATTGGGCAAGCGAATATCATGGATTTCTTTAACCACAATGCACAACAACAATTTTTTACCCAGGAGTGACCCAAGAAATGAAATACGATGCCCATAAATTGCTAGCACAGCAATTTCTTTCCCGGCTTGAGCCTGATCCAGAAGATGTTGCTGAACTTAAAGCGGCCAAAACACTTATTCGGAATACTATTCGCGACGCATTCACGCAAACACATCAAAGCGTCACACCAGACCAGCATGGGCGTTTTTTCATAGATGAAAGTAAAATATCACCACATCTTGCTGAGTCGATAAGAAAGCTAGACTCCAGCCAAAAGGAAGCGCTTCGTCAAACAAAACCTAAATTCGCGCCTCAAGGCTCTTTTGTATATAAAACCGCTAACAGTCCATGCCACGCACCTCCCCAACAAATTGATTTTGATGATGGAGTTTATCTCCCAACGGATTTGTTCGAAGACAAACCCATCGTGAGCAAAGACTTATTTTTTAAGATTGTCAATGATTCCCTGATTAAACTATGTGATTCAAATTCTGGGTGGGAATTTGATGATTCAAAACCAACCTGCGAAAGAATTATTTTAGATAATAAAAAACATATCGACGTACCGCTCTACGCCATACCACGAAAAAAATACGAAGAGATGGCACAAGCCATTAATAAATCGCACTTTAGAGATGCGAGCATGGAAAAAAAGCTACTTGACAGTAAAAATGTATTCATGGCGATGCGAAACAAAGAGCACTGGATAAAGTCTGACCCCAAACAAATCAGTCAATGGTTTATCGGAAATATAATGGACTATGGAGAAATAGTTCGCCGCATCAGCCGCTACATGAAAGCCTGGCGGGATTATGTGTTTAAAAAAGGTGGGCCATCCTCTATCACTCTCATGGCTTGCGTAGTGAAAACCTTCGAAGAGCAAGCTTCGAGAGGCACTATTTTTAAGAATGACAGCGAAGCCCTTTTATGCTGTGCAAATAATTTGTACAGCCAGTTATCCAGCGGAGTAGATAGTCCAATTGACGAAACTGAGCCCGCGCTTTTCCCAAGAAATATTGATGATGATGAACAGAATATAATTCTGGGTAAAGCAAGTGAATTTGGAATGCTTCTAAAATCTGCACTACTGAATGCGAGCAGCAGCCAAGAGGCAAACCAAAAGCTACTAGCCGCCTTTGGTTCCAGAATGCCATTTATACCTTCACTAATCACCACAACTGCTGCCGCAATCGTTAGGCAAAGTAAACCTCGCCCTCAACCCCAACCAGAAGTTAAAAATATGTCGGGTGGCTAATGGCTTTAGGAGCACAAAAACTATCGGAATGCATGGTAAGCCTGGGCTACATACCAAAGCGTACTCCTCCGAATTTTGACCAAGTATTTATTGGTGAGGTGCAATCAGAGTTTGGACCTGTCAAGGTACGAATTGAAGATATATGCGAAGAGCTAATACCCTACCCTAAAGCTTATATATTCGAGCTGCATATTCCACTCCAAGATGAACACCTTCTCCAATTGAAAATGATCACCCCCTGCGATTAAACGTGATCAGTCAGT
>MDLC01000024.1 GCA_001723645.1 Candidatus Endobugula sertula
AGAACATTCTGAATGCTTAGGAAGAAAAAGCGATCATGTTTAATCGTTGGCGGTGATCATCTTCAGTGGAATACGCAACTGGGACAAATTTAGTATTTGGTGAAGTGATACGCAGCAATTCTTTAGTCTTGGAATCGCTAATGTCAGAGAATGGCGTGGTATTTTCTGATGGTGTAGAACAGGATTTAATGCGGGTTGTATTTACTACGTAAACTATTCTTGTTGATTCAAATTGATTTAAAAAATGGCCAGCTTTGCTTTACTAGTACACCATACATTGGCCAAACTATGGTTACATGAACACTATAGAACCGCAAAAATGGAAATGGTGGGCCCTCCCAGACTTGAACTGGGGACCTACCGATTCTGGTATTCCAAAACTTTCATTTTGGCCTGGACTATATCATCACCCTCAAGACGCGATAAATCGCTTAATTGGTGGGGTGTTGGACGCTAATGGTGTATTACGCAACAAGTTCGTGTTGCTCCACCTAGTCTCTGAACCTTCTTCAGACACTTCTGAAGCTTGGCTGCTGATTGGCATGCTTTTACCTTATAAGGATAAAAGTTTAGCTTTCCAGCAATTCATCCAATTTTTCCATGCAACATTACTGTTACAGGTCACAATTTATATTATGAGTCGGGTGCTCTAACCAACTGAGCTAAGGGCCCATTTCCAATTAGTCGGTAATCATTCTACCTAAGACCAAAATTAATGTGCTTGGTCTATGCACACTCTTTTTACAGCGTAACGCATATCAATATGCAAAAACTATTATACCGCTAACTACATGATTTTAAAGGCTAAATCACACCTATAAATAGGCAAATAAAAACAACCTTACATAAGAACCGTGGACCTACCGATAAATAGTTTTTTGAAGATGCGCATGATACCTGCTTTTTTCTATTCGTCCAAGAAACTTCTTAGATGATCCGAGCGACTGGGATGGCGAAGTTTGCGTAGTGCTTTGGCTTCAATCTGACGAATGCGTTCACGAGTCACATCAAACTGCTTGCCCACTTCTTCCAGAGTGTGATCAGTGTTCATGTCAATACCAAAACGCATGCGCAGTACTTTGGCCTCTCTTGCTGTTAAGCCCGAGAGTACATCACGTGTCGATTCTGTTAGACCTACGTCAGTAGCAGATTCTACTGGCGAAACAATGGTGATATCTTCAATAAAGTCACCTAGGTGTGAATCTTCATCATCACCAATAGGAGTTTCCATCGAAATGGGTTCTTTGGCAATTTTCAGTACTTTGCGGACTTTTTCCTCCGGCATCCCCATTTTCCCACCCAGTTCTTCTGGTGTTGGTTCACGCCCCATTTCCTGTAACATTTGACGAGAAACACGGTTCAACTTGTTGATGGTTTCTATCATATGCACGGGGATACGTATAGTACGTGCTTGGTCAGCAATTGATCGAGTGATCGCTTGGCGAATCCACCAAGTGGCGTAAGTGGAGAATTTATAACCGCGACGATATTCAAACTTATCCACGGCTTTCATTAAACCGATGTTCCCTTCCTGAATTAGATCAAGAAATTGTAAACCACGGTTGGTGTATTTTTTGGCAATTGAAATAACCAATCGTAGGTTGGCTTCTACCATTTCCTTTTTTGCACGCCGAGCACGTGCCTCACCAATTGACATACGACGGTTAATTTCTTTAATGGTTGATAGCTCCAGGCCAATTTCCTGCTGGATGTTGATCAGCTTGCGCTGTGAGCGTAGAATTTCTTCTTCGAATGGGCGGAGGTTATCTGAATAATCACGTTTTTTAGTGATGACATCTGGTATCCAGTTTTCGTTGGTTTCATTACCGGGAAATTCTTTGATAAAAGTCTTGCGCGGCATTTTTGCACGTCTAACGCAAAGCGTCATAATGTTCTTTTCTTCGCGACGAACGCTTTCTAGTACGCTACGAGCGGCATGATACATGGTTTCAAACTGTCTTGGCGGCAGTTTGAAAAATTTAATAATATTACCTAACTCAACTAGCTCTTTATCCGTTTTGGGATGTTCTCTGCCATGTTTCTTGATGGCTTTTTCTGTTTTGATTAGCTGTTGTTTCAATCGTCCAAAACGTTCTTTGATTTCTTCAGGGTCAAGGCCTGATTCAGTCTCTTCTTCATTATCCGAGTTGCTTCCATTAGCGGTGTTGGCTGATGGGCCTGCAGACGGAACATCATCTGTAGGATCTAGCCAGCCTGCGATAACGTCAGGGATACGACGCTCTTCTTTTTTAATAAGTTCGTATTCTTCAATCAGTCTACTGACGGTGCCTGGCCAACAGGCAAGTGCATGCATCAGATCTCTGGTACCCTCTTCAATGCGCTTGGCAATAGCAATTTCGCCTTCACGGGTTAACAGTTCAACAGTGCCCATTTCACGCATATACATGCGCACGGGGTCAGTGGTACGGCCTGCTTCTTCCACGGCGGCCAGTGCAGCTGCCGCTTCTGCGGTTGCAATTTCGTCTGCTGAGGCATCGCCATCTGTCATCAGGATTTCTTCGGCGTCTGGTGCGGTTTCATAAACCCGGATGCCCGTATCATTGATCATCTGAATAATGTCTTCAACCTGATCAGGATCGGAAATATCTTCGGGTAAATGGTCGCTAACATCGGCGTAGGTTAAGTAGCCTTGCTCTTTGCCGCGTGCAATCAAATCTTTGATTCGAGATTGTTGTTTGTTGTCGGACATGCAAGCTCCTAGTTGCATAATACATCCAAAGTTCCAGTACTATCATGGGTGTCCCCACATAGTGTGCCGCTTATTTTAAGATGTATAAAAGGGTGTTTCGGAATAAATCGGCCATTATAGTCGATTTATGACCCCGCTTACTAGAGCCAGTTGATCTTTCAGAGACACAATTCAATCAGCCTGCGTGGGTAAACACACGACCGAGAACCTAAGCACCACTGATACGGTAATCATTTCGTTTTCACTTAATGGTATATCGACCATGCTTTATTCGCGCAAATCAGTTTTCACCAAGATGATAATCGCAAGGCTCTAGACAGGGCCGCTTCATCTAAACTAGCTGCTGCATGATTTCCCCAACACAGAGTTTCTCCAACAAATGTGCTTTCTCATCTGCTTGATGGGTGAGTCGTCATACAGACATGTTAATTGGCAAATTGAACGGGGACACCGTAAAGATTGCGCTCAAATGTGACTCGGTAAGCCACCAAGTAGCCAGATTAAGCAAGATGGCCTAGTCCCCACGAGCGCCCTTATTTCTGACAAGCAAAGAGGATCAACCTCCTCGCTAGCGGAATATTGACGAAAAGGTATGCTTTTACACGCTTTACCATGTTGACAATGTTAAATGCCAATAGCATATTAGATAAAAATAATAAGCCAGTTGTTATACTTCCCGATGACCAAAATCATCCGCAACAACGATTCTCTGCACAAGCCTATGACCCGAGGCGAACGTCGTTTTGCTGACCGCCTGGAAAAATTACTAGAAAATGATTACCTTTGTTGGTTTGATATTCCTTTAGGTGATAAAAGGCGTCATGCCGATTTTATTATTCTGCATCCTAGTCAAGGTATTTTGTTTTTAGAAGTCAAAGACTGGAGCTTAGATAACATTCGCAATATGAATGTAGATACCTTTGAGGTTTTATTGGCTACTGGTTTAAAAACTAAACCGAATCCCTTATTGCAATCTCGACAGTGTGCTATCCATTATATTCGTCGTTTAGAAAAAGACCCTATGCTTCAACAGAAAAATCAAGAGCATAAAGGTAAATTACTATGTCCTTGGGGTTATGGTGTGGTATTTCCCAATATTACTCGACAACAACTGAGTGAAGCCTTAGTAGAAGATATTGATGATATTATATTGCCAAAGCGTTTAACGCTCTGTAAAGATGAAATGCTACCCAGTACAGATGCTGAATGGTTTCAACAACGTTTATGGAATATGTTTACTTATCAATTTGGCAGTCAATTAACACTACCTCAAGTAGATCGCTTTCGTTGGCATTTATTTCCTGAAATTCGTATCACTCCCGCTAAAAGTCTAGACTTGTTTAGTACGGATGAAGAGCCAAGTTCACATATTCCTGATATTGTTAAGGTTATGGATATCCAACAGGAACAGTTGGCACGTAGTTTGGGAGATGGTCATCGGGTCATTCATGGAGTGGCAGGATCAGGTAAGACTCTCATCTTAGCTTATCGTTGCTTGTATTTAGCAAAAACCACACATAGACCAATTTTAGTCTTATGTTTTAATAAAACATTAGCGCGCAAGTTGAAGGCATTTATTGCTCAAAAAAATATTGTATCGACAGTTCAGGTGTGTCACTTCCATTATTAGTGTAAACAACAGTTAACCACTTATTCATATTGATGTCAAGCAGGACGGAGATGATATATGGGATGCACAAGTTAAAGCGGTGATTAATGCTGTGGATAAAGGCTTAATCCCTCGCGAACAATATGGTGCGCTGCTGATTGATGAAGGCCATGATTTTAAAGCAGAATGGTTAAAACTCATTACTCAAATGATTGATAAGGAGAATGACTCTTTACTCCTGCTTTATGATGACGCCCAGGCGATTTATCAAGATAAAGGGGGTATTGATTTTTCATTATCCAGTGTGGGTATTCAGGCCCGAGGTCGCACGACCATTCTTAAACTAAATTATCGTAATACCCGCGAGATCCTAAATTTTTCCTATCGTTTTGCTCTGGAGTTTATGAGAGAAAAAGAGGCCGATGAAGATCATATTCCATTAATTGCTCCCGAAGTAGCAGGCAATTCAGGCCCTGAACCGGACTTTATTTTATGCCGTTCCTTAGAGGAAGAAATGGATACTATCTCTCAACGTTTATTTGCCTGGAATAAAGAAGGGGTTCCCTGGCATGAAATGGCAGTCATCTTTCCTGCTAACTGGTTGGGGAAACGGCTGTATGAACAGCTAAAACAAAAAAATCTACCCTGTTTACAACAGATAGACTATAGACCGAATGATGAGTGTGTAGCGTTGCTGACTCGTCATAGTAGTAAGGGGCTGGAATTTTCTCATGTCATTTGTATGGGAATAGGTACTTTGAAAGATACAAAAGAATATGTAGCTAAAGAGAGCCGTTTACTCTATGTAGGAATGACTCGTGCTAAGGAACAATTATGTATTACTGCTCATCAGTCAAATCAATATACTCAACGTTTGTACTCGGTTAAAGTCAGTCAACATAATTAAGCGTTTCCAGTCTTTGCCACCAAAGCAAAGTTTCAGCTCACATTGGTATGTTTAGCTTATGGGCAACTCCTTTATGTGATGCTTGAAATTTAATTTACATTCTATCCATAGTGTCAATACCCAATAAATCCAAGCCCTTACCCAGAGTATTGGCAATCGCATAAAGTAATTGTAACCGACTGTTTTTCGTTGTCTCATCGATCCCCTCTTTTAAAATTGGACATTGCTCATAGAAACGCATAAACAATCCGGCTAAATCATAAATATAGTGACATAACAGGTGAGGGTAAGCCTCTTTCGTCACTTGCTCGATAACTTCAGAAAATTGCAAAGTTTTGACTGCTAAAGCAATTTCAGCATCTTCAGTTAAAGTAATGGGAGTATTCAGTTCATTTCCAGTGACACCGGCTTTACGGAAAATACTTTGAATCCGGGTATAGGCATATTGCAGATACGGTGCTGTATTGCCCTCAAAACTCAACATGGATTCCCAATTGAAAATGTAATCATTGGTACGGGTTTTTGATAAATCGGCATATTTAATCGCACCAACACCTACTTTTTGTGCAATCTCTTTACGTTCTGAGTCACTCAGCTCAGTGTTTTTTTCTGCAACAATTTTTTCTGCACGCTCTATAGCCTCTTCCAGCAAATCAGCCAATTTTACCGTGCCACCGGACCGCGTTTTAAAGGGCTTACCATCGTTTCCCATCATAGTACCAAAAGCATGATGCTCAAGGCTGACTTGATTATTCACAAATGTTGCTTTACGGGCAATCGTGAATACTTGCTGCATATGTAAAGATTGGCGAGCATCAATAAAGTAGAGAATACGGTCTGCATTTAAGCTATTGGCACGGTAGCGTATTGCGGCCAAGTCAGTAGTAGCATATAAAAACCCACCATCTTGTTTTCGAATAATAACTGGGCTGGGGCTGCCATCTTTATCGGGCATTTCTTCAAGAAATACCACCTGGGCTCCTTGATCTTCAATAGCCAACTTTTGGGCGCACAGTTCATCAACCAATATCCCGAGGTCATCATTATAGGCACTTTCACCATAAACGTCCTGTTCAGTTAATGAAACGTTTAATGTCGTATAAATTTCTTGACTATGTGCCAAAGAAACCTGTTTAAATTGTTTCCAAAGAGAAAGTGTTTTTTCGTCATTAGACTGTAGCTTAACAACGTAGTCTCGTGCCTTATTGGCAAAATTTTCAGAATCATCAAAATGTTTTTTAGCACGTTGATAAAAACGTTCTAAATCCTTTAAGGCCAGTGTAGCAGATTCACCATCTTGTAATTGCTCTTCTAATTCAGCAATTAGCATACCGAATTGAGTGCCCCAATCACCCACATGATTCTGGCGTATGACCTTATGGCCTTGGAATTCCAAGGTGCGGACAATCGCATCACCAATAATGGTAGAGCGTAAATGCCCTACATGCATCTCTTTTGCCAAATTAGGAGAAGAATAATCAACAACAACCGTCTGTGGTGATAATGGCGGCTGGATACTCAAATTTTTATTCTGATTGACCGTGACGATCTCACGAGCTAACCATTCTGGCTTTAGAGTAATATTAATAAAACCTGGTCCTGCAATATCAACCTGGCTAGCTAAATCATCAATATTCAGCTGATTCACAATACGTTGTGCAATATCTACGGGTTTAGCTTTTGCTATTTTGGCCGCAGCCATAGCCCCGTTCGCTTGATACTCCCCAAATTGACTTTTTTTACCACTAGCCTTGCTGGGAGTAACATGAGGCTGACATTCGCTGGGCAAACCGGCAGCTTGCATGGCTTTGGTAAAGCGCTGATTGAGAAGGTCTCTGATATTCATGGGTAAGGTGTGTTTTTGGGCTAAAAATAGGGGCTAGCATTTTATAGTGATTCAATGGCAAATGCGAGACGGGCTGTCGTTATAGAGGAAAGTGATGGAGAATTTTTTGATATAGCTGATGCTGATCATTTGTCATAAGACATATGCTCGGAAAATACGGTATCAACATCGCCTCTCTCTCGTTTTCGAATGACTTTTGCCTGAGCCCACTATTTTCTCAATAGGGTTAAGATCAGGACTATAGGGTGGAAGAAGCGCAAGTACAGCACCCGCTTGCCCAATAATTAGCCATTATTTCTCTTGTCGCTTCTGTACTATTACTTGATTGGCTTTTTAAATGAAGTAATTTAAAATAATAATTTTACAAATGGTGCTATTATCACAAATAATAAGTAGCACTAGGGTTTGTTAACACGTTACTCTTTAAATCAACATCTCTGTTTCTCTTGTGTTGATTACCGGCGACCTTGCTGACAAGGCATAAACCGTGTGGGCTGGTGATTTCAGAGACCAGGGCAATAATCCATATCAGTGAACGCGGTTACTGTTTGAACTGACCTGTACCCAATGTGATTATACCCTTGTTGTAACCAAATGATTTACCCGTCAGGTTAACGCTATTATTAAGCGCTCAACTTGTGGTACAGAGGCATGGGTGAATCACGAGGCTTAGTGTCGCAACGATTGAAGAATAAAGTTTAGAGGTTAATCGTGTCTGACTTTAGACATTTATTGATGACAAAAATGAACAGGCAACTTTACCATGAGAAGTAATACGGTTTTACCTCGTCCCACACCGCTTTATGAACAACACTTGGCTTGTGCAGGTCATATGACTGATTTTGGTGGCTGGTCCTTACCGATTCATTACGGTTCTCAAATTCAAGAGCATCATCATGTACGTCAACATGCTGGCATGTTTGATGTATCACATATGACCGTCTCTGATATTACGGGTGAAGACACTTTGTCGTTTTTATCGAATGTGTTGGCTAATGATATTGCAAAAGCCAGTAGTGTGTCGGGCAAAGCGATCTATAGTTGTATGCTTAATGAAGACGGTGGTGTGATTGATGACTTAATTGCGTATTACCTGAGTGATGAACACTGTCGTTTAATTACGAATGCTGCAACTAATGAAAAAGATATGGCTTGGTTACAAGCCCAGGCAAAAGGCTATTCGGTAACCATTACCGAAAAACCTGAACTGGCATTAATTGCTGTGCAAGGCCCTGCGGCTTTGGCAAAACTGCAACAGGTATTGCCAGAACATCTAGCGTCACTGACGAGTTCTTTAAAACGTTTTCAAGGTGGTTTTGCAGGTGATGTCTTTATTGGTCGTACTGGATATACAGGGGAAGATGGTGTTGAAATTGTGCTTCCCGGAGTACAAGCCCCCAGCCTATGGGAAGCACTGAATGCTGCGGGTATTCCGCCTTGTGGCTTGGGTGCACGGGATACATTACGATTGGAAGCGGGTATGGCACTGTATGGTCATGATTTGGATGAAGCACATACCCCCTTGGATTGTGGTTTAGCGTGGACCGTATCCTTGACTGACGAACGTGACTTTGTAGGTAAAACAGCGCTTCTTGAACCACAAAAGTACCAAATGATGGGTTTGTTATTAGAAGGTAAGGGAGTATTACGTGCTCATCAGGAGGTGATTGTTAATGAACAAGTCGTGGGAATGACGACCAGTGGCATGTTCTCCCCGACACTGGGCCATTCTATTGCTTTGGCTCGGGTGACTGTCGATCAAGGTGATGCGTTGAATGTCGGTAAAACTGTTTATGTACAAGTCAGAAAGAAACAGTTGGCCGTGCAGGTGGTTAAATATCCATTTGTTGTTAAGTGTTAATAAAGCAGGGTAACGTCAGGTTTAAGTGGTATTAGCTTGTTTATTTTTTTACAGGATTTAGAACATTATGAGTCAATTTCAAGAGCGCCACATAGGCCCTGATCAGCACGACACGCAATATATGCTGGAGCAACTGGGCTATGATAGTCTGGATAGTTTAACCGAGAAGGTTGTACCTGCCAGTATTGCAAATAATTTACCATTGGATTTATCTGCTCCTGTTGATGAAGAGCAGGCTTTGGCAGAGTTAAAGACCATGGCTAGTCAAAACCAGGTATTGAAAACCCTGATCGGTCAAGGTTACTACAATACTTATACGCCACAGGTGATTAAGCGTAATGTACTGGAAAACCCAGCCTGGTATACGGCTTACACGCCTTACCAACCAGAAATTTCTCAAGGTCGCTTGGAAGTACTCTTTTATTTTCAAACCATGATTACTGAGTTAACCGGTATGGATATTGCCAATGCCTCCATGCTGGATGAAAGTACCGCTGCCGCTGAAGCCATGACGTTGGCTTACCATGCTGCACGGGGCAAAAAGCATACCTTTCTGGTATCCAGTCACTGTCACCCGCAGACTAAAGCGCTATTGTGTACTCGTGCTGAGCCGCTACATATTACGATTACCGAGTTTGATGAAACCCAGGCAGTAGCCAGTTGGGAAGATGTTTTTGGCTTTGTTGTTCAGTATCCGACGACGTATGGCGATATTCATGAATTACAGACCTTATCGCATCAGGCACATGAAAATGGTGCTCTGGCGATTATGGCGACTGACTTATTGGCGCTAACGCTATTAACATCCCCCGCACAATTAGGTGCGGATATTGTTGTTGGTAATTCACAGCGCTTTGGTGTGCCATTAGGTTTTGGTGGCCCTCATGCTGGGTTCTTTGCAACGACTCATAAAAACAAACGCTCTATGCCTGGACGTTTGGTTGGTCAGTCCATTGATGCTTTGGGACAACCCGCTTATCGTCTGGCACTACAAACCCGTGAGCAGCATATCCGTCGTGAAAAAGCCACATCCAATATTTGTACTGCGCAAGCATTGTTAGCCATGATGGCGACATTTTATGCCTGTTATCATGGTCCACAAGGTTTGAAGGCAATAGCCCGAAGAGTACACAGCTTAACCGCCAGTATTGCCCAGGCACTATCTGGCGCTGGCGTTGTGGTATTGAATAATAGTTATTTTGATACTTTACATATTGCTGTCGATCAGCCACAAGATATAGCAGATAAAGCGGTTGCTGCAGGTTATAACCTCAGTGCTTATCAACAAAGTGTATCAATTTCTCTAGATGAAACATCAACCGCAGACGATGTGGAAGACATTCTGTCGTGGTTTGGGGTGACGGCTGAGGCGAGTGGCGATGAAATCAATACCTTGTCAAAGAAGCAATTACGAACGGATCATTATTTATCACAATCCATTTTTCATCAGTACCACTCGGAAACAGAAATAATACGTTATCTGCGTCGTTTGGCTGACAAGGATATTGCCTTGGATCGTTCTATGATCCCTTTAGGCTCATGTACAATGAAGCTCAATGCCACCAGTGAAATGGTGCCAGTTACTTGGCCTGAATTTGCTCAAATACACCCTTTTGCTCCAACATCACAAACAAAAGGCTATCAGGAAATGATCCGCCAGCTTGAGCAAATGCTATGTGCTGCTACAGGGTATGATGTGGTTTCATTACAGCCTAATGCGGGCTCTCAAGGTGAATATGCGGGCCTGTTGGCCATTAAAGCCTATCATGAATCTCGTGGTGAATCGGAGAGAGATATTTGCTTAATTCCCAGCTCTGCTCATGGGACTAATCCTGCCAGCGCTCAAATGGTTAATATGAAAGTCGTCGTGACTAAGTGCGATGATCAAGGCAATGTGGATCTGGAAGATTTACGTAGCAAGGTTGAGGAAAACCCTGGACGTATTGCGGCTATCATGATTACCTATCCCTCCACTCACGGGGTATTTGAAGAGCATGTTACCGATCTCTGTGCGCTTATCCACGATGCAGGTGGTCAAGTTTATATTGACGGTGCCAATATGAATGCCTTGGTAGGTGTTGCTGCACCCGGTAAATTTGGTGGTGATGTATCCCACTTAAACTTGCATAAAACCTTTTGTATTCCTCATGGTGGGGGTGGTCCTGGTGTGGGACCTATTAGTGTAGGTAAACATCTAGAACCATTTTTGCCGAAAGATGGTATTAACCATGAACGTAAGGGCAATATGGTGAGTGGAGCACCTTTTGGTAGTGCAGCAATACTGCCGATTTCCTGGATGTATATTCGTATGATGGGTGCATCGGGTATGCGTAAAGCAACACAAATAGCTATTTTAAATGCCAACTATATTGCACATCGTTTAGGAAGCAAATACCCTATCCTTTATACAGGTAGTCATGGCCTAGTCGCTCATGAGTGTATTATTGACACTCGGTTTATGAAAGTCGATGGCATTAGTGTAGATGACATTGCCAAGCGCTTGATTGATTTTGGTTTCCATGCGCCGACGATGAGTTTTCCGGTGGCAGGTACGTTAATGGTTGAGCCGACAGAGAGTGAAAATCTGGCTGAGCTTGAGCGTTTTTGTCGAGCGATGTTAATTATTCATGAAGAATACCTGCAGGTGAAAAGTGGCAAGTTACCTGTTGATGATAATCCTCTGGTCAATGCCCCCCATACTGTCGATTTATTATTACGAGATGATCTTGAGTTGGCCTATAGTCGTAAAACAGCGAGCCACCCTGATACAGAAAGCCACAATCTGAACAAGTACTGGCCACCTGTTGCTCGGGTTGATAATGTATATGGAGATAAAAACTTGATCTGTTCTTGTCCAAGCATTGATAGTTATCAGGAGAGTTAATCTGGATAAGTCAATGTAGCCAAGCGCAGGCTGATAGGGGTAGACGCTAAATGGCTAGAAACATACCTACTGATTTTTTGCGCTCATTCGTAGTGATTGCTGAACTGGGGAGCTTTACCCAGGCCGGTAATCAATTGGCACGATCACAATCTGCGATCAGCCTGCAAATAAAAAAATTGGAAGAACTATTAGGTCAAAAGATCTTTGACCGTAAAGGCCATAATTTTCAGCTAACCCCTACAGGGGAAACGTTGATGCCCTATGCTAGGCAAATTCTTCAGCTTAATGACCGACTGATGGATGACCTTGACCAAAAAGTGATTGAGGGAAAAGTCAGGCTGGGTATTCCCAGTGAGTTTGCGACGGCGTTACTACCTAAAATCGTTGGTAAATTTTCTCGGGAAAACCCTCAGATTGCATTGGAAGTCAAATGTGATTTGAGCCGTAATTTAAATCTAGATATTAAGCAAAACAAATATGATCTAATTTTATCGCTTGTCGATGATCCAAGTCAGGTTAAAGGTGAATATATTAGGCGAGATAAATTAGTCTGGGTGGTATCTCCAGAGTATTATCTTGATAATATTACCACCTTCCCTTTAATTGTTGCCCCAGAAGGTTGTATCTACCGTAACAGAGCAATCAACACCTTAAATCGATGTCGTGTACCTTGGCAAATTATTTATACCATTATGGACATTGCCGGTATTAAAGCAGCTATCGAAGAAGGCTTGGGGATTACTGTGTTAGCAGAAAGTACAGTGCCTCAAAATTTGAAAACCATTTCCTCCTCAGAGCAGCTTGAAAAGCTTGGCGACATTGGTATTAGTTTGATTAGTTATGGTGTCCATATGTCAGATGCGACCCGAGCATTGGCAGATTATTTAAAACAGTACTTGGAGTAGAGTATTGATGATGCTTAAACTCTAATGATATCTAGAAATTCAAATAAGGGGTTCAGTGATCGAGAGATGGAGCGTTATTTTCAAGAGAATATTGCAGGTCAATGGTTTTGTGGTTTGGCGTTAGGAGAAAACATACCGGATCACAGCGACTTTGACCGTTTCTGCCAACGTTTGGGTTCGTCGAGGTTGATGGATATTTTTTCGTTGGTTCGTGATAGCTTGAAAGGGATGGGTCTGATACGCGAAGTGTTCATGTGATGTCCCCAAGTTTTGCACTTGGAGACATAGATTCTCACCATTTAATGCGTTTTACACCATCGAGCGTGTTTAATAGTTGGTTTTTATTCTGTTATCGCCTCTAAGCCGGCTTGACAAAAGCGGCAAATATTTGAAGAATAGCGCTTTTCCCCCCAAAAGGATAAAAACTCTCAGAGCTGATTTTTTACACGAACGGTTATTTTTAGTGAGCTATCGCCCCTGGAGTCGAGCGAACAAGAGTCTGTCATTTGGTGTATTTAATCATTCTTTGCATGTGTGGGATAGTTTGTGGTGCGGATGATCGGGTATCCATTGCTAAATTTGCCGAGTAAAGATTGGTAGAAGCAACAGGGCTTATTCTTAGATCGAACCCCCTCTAATGATAAGCTGGGATGCGTGTTTAGTCTGGTTGATGCAGAAGTTCAGGCAGCTATTCACCAAGTGAGTGTTAAGTACCCATGAGTTATTCCAGAGCAAAGTAATTGCGGTTGATGGCTATAATACCATCAACCTTTAGCAACAAAGTATCACCAATTATTGATATGAAGAAAAGCACTATTAAATACCCAACGGGATGGGTACCTGAATCTGCATTTGGCATTTGGTTCTTAAATACTGATATTTGGATTCATCATGTCCTCAAGCTCTCCTTAGATGCACTTGAAGAAGTTATGTTCCCTAAACATGAGCGGTATCCAACGATCCTTGATATTGGTTGTGGACATGGGAATTCATTGGTTCAGCTGGATAAACGTTTTAAGCCCGATAAAATGTTTGGTGTTGATGTTGATCCTGAAGTGATAAAACGTTCAAAGGATAATATTCAGCGTTGCCAGTCTGATATTGAAATTATGATTAATAATGCTGCCTCTATCAATTTACCTGACAACGCTGTTGATATGATATTTTGCCATCAGACATTTCACCACCTTATTGATCAAGAAAGTGCTATTCAAGAATTTTACCGGCTACTTAAACCTGGTGGTGTTCTACTATTTGCTGAATCATGCCGACGTTATATTCATTCGTTAGTGATCAAAGTATTGTTTCGTCATCCTATGGATATGCAAAAAACAGATGAAGAATATCTTGAATTGATTCGCACTGCTGGTTTTATCTATCAGCCCGAAAATGTATCAAAACCTTTTCTATGGTGGAGTCGGGCTGATTTGGGGCTATTGGAAAAAATAGGATGGAAGTCAGCTAAGGATAGAGAAGGTACCAGAGAAGAAACTTTAGTGTATTTGGCTGCGTATAAGCCTGAATAATACTAAATAGCGCCACTTTTTGGCGATGTTAGCACATAGATAAGTTTGAAAAATTGAAATCAGCACTCTTCAAATATTGAGAATAAATAACAATGATGAAAGAAAAAATTTTATTTGCACTCCTACTAATAATTTTTTCGGGGTATTCATTCGCTTTGCCAGCAATGCTTGAACAGGAGCTGGAATTTCACATTAAAGAGTTTCAGCAGGGAACACCATCCAGTCAACAACTAGTTGCTAGGCAATTAGAATCAGCCGGCTTTAGTGATACTAGATTGTTCGATCTTATTGAGAAAAAATTACTGGTAAGCTATGCCGATTATATAGAGAATTCTACAGTGTATATCGATTACCCGGGTGGCTCTGAAGATTATGTAACCCATGGTGGAAATAAATATTTGCAAAGCTCTTCCCTTTACACTATAGATTATTTATCCTGGTTGGCAAAGGCACTGGCTTTTTCTGGGCAAGAAAAGTATCAGGCTACATTTAAAAAAATGCTTGCACAAAAAAATCTTGATGAAAAATTAAAAAAATATATAGAAATAAGCATTAAACTACTGCCTAAATATACCAATTGGAATAAAGTTATTCTTAATGGAGAGCAATGGGATGATAACTGGCCCAATAATATCAATCGTTTTGCTTTAATGATCCAAAGTGGTGATTTACACTTAGAAAAATTAGCTAAAAAGAATGCGGCGTATCATGAAAGTAACTACAGCAATCAATTACTGGGCTTAGCAGAGTATCAACTACTTAAACGTTATAAAAGCCACCAAAATAATAACTTGTCTGTTAGTAATACCAAGCGAGTTAACGAAGCTTCTGATGTACTTACATCTATAGAGCAAGAGCTTAAGAGCTACATTGCTATATTTCAAACTGGTTCTAATTCAGAGAAAAAAACAATGATTAAAAGGTTGGAATGGTCTGGTTTAGAGGATCCAAGACTTTTCGATCTTATCGAGCAGCAACTACTTGAAAACTATTTAAGTAAAGGAAACAAAGAAGACATTGATTATTTATCTTGGCTAGCTAAAGCTTTAGCTTTCTCTGGGCAAGATAAATATCGCACCACACTTCTGAAAGTGGCAAATAATAATAAAACTTCAAGAAAGCTAAGAAAATACGCAAAATTAAGTATTTCTACCCTTAAAGATTATAAGCGCTGGAATACCGTTATTTTCAATGAGAAGCAATGGAATAATAACTGGCCAATAGATATAAATCGCTTATTTTCGATGGTTCAAAGCAATGACTTCCATTTAAAACGCCTAGCTGCAAAACATATTCATCATAAATATATTTACCATACTGAATTATTGGACTCGTTGGAACAGCAATTACTTAAACACTATCAGAGCAGTCGAAATGACCATTTGTTTGTTAATGCTCTTATCGGTATGAGCAAAGCATTAGCCGGCTCCCAATATCCACAATATAAAGAAACTATTGGATATCTTGCAAAGTCAGCCAAAAATAAAAAATTACGAGCATATGCAAGAAAAGATTTAAAGTTTTATTACTACCAACGGTTATACAATGGTGAAGGGCAGCTTATTTTCTAAGCTGCCCTTCGATATTTTGTCCTATTTTTACAGAAAAAATAAGCAGTGGTATTGGATAATTTATAAATAATATTTTAAGGAACGTTTGGCTTTTGATCGCAGTTTTTTATGTCTGGCTGATTGCGAAATAAGCTCTATAGTTTTTTTGTATTTTGGGATACGAGAGCCTGCCAGAGCCTTGGTCATCCAGGCAAAGCTATTAATAAATAGTTTACTATTATAAGTGCTCTGATAGTGTTTCACTAGCTTTTGCTCGATTAGATCTAGAAGTTCGAGTTTGTAAATATGTTGGTAATGGATTCGCTTTGCCGCTAACCTATTTAAATGAAATTCATCACTTCGTATCATTAAAGAAAAACGATTATTGTTTATCGATAAATTGTCATCCCATTGTTCATCATTGATAATAATATTATTCCAATGCGTATAGTTTTCTAGTACAGGGATGCTAATTTTAGCATATTTTCTCAATTTTTTCGCCACACTTTTGTTGTTTGCAATTTCCAACAGTGTTGGACTATATTTTTTCTGTCCAGAAAAAGACAACGCTTTAGCTAGCCAAGATAAATAATCAATGTCTTCTTTGTTTCCTTTACTTAAATAGCTTTCAAGCAATTTTTTTTTCAATAAGGTCAAAAAGTTTAGGATCACTAAGTCCCGACCATTCTAATTTTTTGGCAACAGCAATTTGTTCTGAGGGAAAGCCAGACTTGAATATAGAGATATAAGTATCAAGTTCCTCTACTACATCCTTAGGAATAGCAAGTCCCCATGCTGAATAGCTTAAGATGAAAAAAGTAAGTAGTATTCTATTAATCATTGAATTATCCTTTTTAGGCTTTGTAGTTTAAAATAATTTTTTTATTTTGACGAGTATACCAAGAGAGTTTGTTTTGGATTGTTGGTGCTCAGTTGCCTGAATTTAAGGTGGCTAGAGCTATAGTCAAATCTGGTGTATGGAAAATCATGCGACTTGCTGTTGCTCTACAGTTTTGCTAGACCATTACAGCTGTAACGATTGCTTTATTTAAAATCTGTCTTTGTCATTTTAACGATGTCTTTGAACGGCTATGTGAGAGTCAATTCCAACGTTTAAAAATAAGTGAAGTATTAATGCCACCAAAAGCGAAATTATTACTCATTACATACTCCGTATCGAGAACACGTGATTTTTCCTGAATATAATCTAAATCAGCACATTGAGGATCAATATTTGATAAGTTAGCCGTTGCGTGAGCCCAGTTTTCGTTCATCATATTAATCGCTACCCATGCTTCTAAAGCGCCACAAGCACCTAATGTATGTCCAGTAAAACTTTTGAATGCACTGATAGGCGTTTTGTCACCAAAAATATTGTAGGTTGCAATGCTTTCTGCAATATCACCAAGTTCCGTTGCAGTACCATGAGCACTAATGTAGCCGATATCTTTGGCGGTTAAACCCGCATCATCTAAAGCTTTCTGCATAGCAGCTTGCATTGTAGCGGCTTGTGGTTGAGTGATATGTGCGCCGTCAGTATTGGTTGCGAACCCGACTATTTCAGCATAAATCTTTGCTCCCCGTGCCTGTGCAGATTCTAGTTCTTCCAGAATGAGACTATCGGCCCCTTCACCAATGACCAAACCATCGCGTGTTTGATCAAAAGGAGATGGGGTAACACTGGGGGAGTCATTTTGGGTACTGGTGGCGTATAGGGTGTCAAATACAGCGGCTTCTGTTGCGCATAACTCTTCAGCACCACCTGCTATCATCATTTGTTGCTGTCCATAACGAATTGTCTCGAACCCGTAGCCAATGCCTTGGCTGCTTGAAGTACACGCACTGGAGGTAGTATGAATCCTGCCCTTAAGGCCAAAAAAAAACAGAAATATTGACAGGAGCCGTATGGGCCATCATTTTGATGTAGGAGTTTGCATTTAAGCCATCGGTGTTGTGGTTAAGCAACATATTACCAAAGTCTGCAATGGCAGAAGGGGAACCTGCGGAAGAACCATAAGCGACGCCCATTCGCCCATCTTTTATTGATTCGTTGTAGAGTAAACCTGCATCTTCTAAGGCAAGTTCGGTTGCGCGAGTTGCTAGCAAGGCAACTCTACCCATGCCACGTGTTGCTTTGCGTTCATAATGCTCCGGTTGTTCAAAGTCATTTACGGGTGCACCTAAACGAGTATTGAGTCCATCATAACGATCCCATTCGCCTATTCTTTGAATGCCGGTGTTCATTGCTTTAAGGTTGCTGGAGACACTTTGCCAGTCAAGTCCGATAGGGGACAAACCAGCCATTCCGGTAATAACTACTCGTTTCATTAACACAGCCCTCCATTAACGGCTATCACCTGGCGGGTAATATAACCAGCATCTTCTGAAAGCAAAAAGCTGATAGTAGCTGCGATTTCTTCGGGTTTTCCCATTCTACGTGCAGGTATTATTTTCATGGCTGCTTCTACAGGGGCTTCATCTGCCATGTCGGTTTCAATCAATCCAGGCGCCACACAGTTGAAAGTAATCGCGCGTTTGGCAAGTTCTAATGATAATGCTTTACAGGCACCAATCAGACCCGCTTTAGAAGCGCTGTAATTGACTTGCCCTCGGTTTCCTATCATGCCGGAAGCGGATGATAATACAACAATACGGCCTGGTTTACGTCTGCGCACCATAGGCATGGTGAGGGGATTAAGGATATTAAAAAAACCATCTAAATTAGTGTGGACGACGAGGTCCCAATCTTCACCGCTCATAGCGGGAAAAGCATTGTCTCTTGCTAAGCCTGCATTACAAACAACACCATAATAGGCGCCATATTCTTCAACGTCCGCTAATAAGTTTTCAGCAGCAGTACGGTCTGCAATATCAAACTGTAAAATACGCGCCTGACGCCCTAAGTTTTCTATTGATTGCTTGACCCTTTCGGCGCCTTTACTCCCTGAGCGGCAGTGTAAGACAATATTATAACCATCTTGAGCCAGTCGTAACGCAGTTGCTTTGCCTATGCCACGACTGGACCCTGTTACTAAAACAGTATTGACCATAAAGTAAACCTTTTATTTTTTATTGTTCAAATATTGATCGATATCATCGGGTTGAAACACATTGAGATTAGCGGTTGCCTCGATGCCATCCGCAACAATTTCACAGCGGTAAGTTCCCAGGCCGTTATCTCCCAGAAGCTCTCTATAAACCGTAACGTTTATGATTAATCCAAAAGGAAAACATGCCTGGTTACAGCTATATCTACGTGTGCCTACCAATAAGCCAATAGAGACATCACCCCTTTTGTTGAGCGCGAGTACACCAGCATGGGCGGCAACGGCCTGGGCCATGTACTCTATACCTATCCAAGCGGGAACACCATCTGTCTGGGCAAAGCAACTATGCTCGGTAATAGTCAGTTGAGCACTTAGTGATTCATTATCATAATTGATCAATGTGTCCAGTAATGACATGGTGCCAGAATGAGGGACAACATCAAGAATGTTGTAGAGCGGCTGTGTCATTGGGTACGTTCCAGCAATAAGGATATATTATTACCTCCGAAAGCAAATGAATTACTCATGGTATAGCGTAGATTTTCCTTTTGAGTATTTTGCGTAACCAAGTTTAGAGAGGGCAGTTCTGTATCAATTTGTCCATCCCATATATGGGTGGGTAATGTGTAGAGACGAGAATCATTATCCGTTTGAACCAATGTTAGCCAACATATGGCAGCTTCTATGGCCCCAGTGGCACCTAAAGTATGGCCAGTATAAGGCTTGGTTGAGCTACAGGCTATGCCCTTATTAAATACCCGTTTTACGGCCAGACTTTCCATTTTATCATTTTGAGGGGTCGCTGTCCCGTGGAGATTGAGATAATCAATCTCATCAGCGAATAATTGTGCATCTTGTAAGGCTCGTATCATTGCTGCTTCTGCTCCCGCTCCGCTGGGATCTGGTGCTGATATATGATACGTATCAGAACTTTCACCAACTCCAGTCAGAGAAACAGGCCCATGATTTCGACTTAATAGAAATAACGCGGCCCCTTCACCAATATTAATACCATTTCGGGATAGGCTAAAAGGTTGGCAACGTTGCTCACTAACAGATTCTAAAGCATCAAACCCGTTAACTGTTAGCTGGCATAGAGAATCAACACCTCCTGAAACTACTAAATCACAAATATTCATACGTAGTAGACGGCGAGCGCTAGCGAGTGCTTTTGCGCTAGAAGAGCAGGCAGTTGATATGACATAAGTGGGTCCCTTGATATTTAGCCACCGTGCCAAGCATTCTGCAGGCGACGACATTTCTTGTTGAGAATAGTTGAAATTCTTGGGGAAACAACCTTGATGGTATAAGGTATTGATGGCTTGCTCGCCTTCGCTTATTCCACTAGTGCTGGTTCCTAGGACAATGCCAATACGCAGTGGGTCAATACCATTTCTGAGTTGCTCAAAGGCTTCTAGAATCTGCGACATTGCAGCCACTAGTAATTGATTACAGCGAGTTTGCTCCTGTGAAGGAAAGTAGGCTAATGAGGGTAGAGGTTTTTCTACCAAACCTAAAAGTAGTAAGCGATCTGCGATGAAATCAGATGTATAACTTAAGCAGTCGGGGTCACCAACAGCCATGCGCTGTCGGATAGTGTCAGGGTCGTCACCAAGTGCACAAACGATACCTAGATGGTTGAGATAGACCGAAGAACGTTTCACGGCTGTTGTACTCGATTTAACAGTGTCTGGTTAATAGTTTCAATAGATAATAAGTATTGCATAGGGTAATTGATGATTTCTAGAGTTTCTTTGCGTTTTAAATCAGTACTTGCTGGTTTTTTATAAATAGCTAAAACCAATTTTGTTCCTAAATAAACTTTGCGGTTAAGTCCTTGTTCTTCTATTCGCCAATCAGTGGATCGGAATTGATGGTTAATGACCGCCAATGGCCAATGTGCTAATTGTAGCTGAATTAATACTTCCTTGCCTGGGAGTGCTTTATTGAGTATCGGGGAATAATGCTCAACAAGCTCTTTTCCATCATACTGAAGGTTCATTAATACTTGCCCCATGGGTGTCAAGCTAACAAAATTTATTTGATGTTGGGTAACGGACCATGCGGCTATGAAAGACAGTGCAGAAGTTTTTTTCTCCTGATTATCTAGTGTTGTTGTTCGTGGGTGTAAGGTCACTGTTTGGCTAACTTGCCACTCATGTCCCAAGGCTGTTGGTGCCAATAAAGGCAAAGAAGGTAAAGGGTTGGCCACTTGCAATATGGTACATCCACACAGTAATGATAAAGCAGTGAACAAAAGCGTCGTGGTCCATTTACACTTTTGTTGAACTTTGTTATTGGTGAACCTTATTAACTTATACGATTGAGGAAACAGCGACCCGTTCATTATGCATTGCTCCCTTTAGACGAGCGGTTAACAAAGCAAGGGGCCAGTAGTACAACCGCTAGAATACCCCATAGCACTGTTTCACCAAAGTAATGGAGTACAGGGGTGGAGCTGAGGGCTAACAAACCAAAAGCGAGAAGGGTTGTTATTGATGAAAGCAGCACTGCCAACCAGGTATAGGGATTATGTTGTGTATCCTGTAAAAAAATACTGGCATCCAGACCAATACCCAATACGAGGAGTAGAGCAAGTATATGGAAGACGGTGATTGTTGAACCACTGATATGCAATATGCTGATAGCGATTAAGCTAGCAAGTATTGGTGCTGCAATGATACGCCATGTTTGTTGGCGATAACGTGTAAGTAATAACACGAGTACAAGTCCATAAGCCAATAGCAGCCACTGTATTAACTGATTGTTGTAATGTCGAAGAATTTGGGAGATATCAGATGCCTTGTCTACAAACTCAATGTTATTGTTCGTTTCTGCGAGAGAAGATAAATATTGCTTTCGTTTGTAGGAAGCGTGTTCGTTTTTGTCATTTAGAGTAATAACTGAATAGTAACGGTGATTATTTTCTCCAATCCATAAATGGGAAAATGGTCGACTTACCGGAGAATCAAGCCAGTCAGTAGGGGAAAATACTTGCAAACGAGTATTTTCATAACGCTGTTTGGCACCAGCTTCAAGATCAGTAAATCCTGTTTGTTTGAAAAATTGAGATAACAATTTTTCTTTTTTATAAACTTCATTGTTTATTAAGCGATAATTATAATATTGTTGATTAAATGATGGAACAAAACTGGATGTCGCCATAAAATCTGATATCCAATCGTTCTTAATTGCCGTTTGTAAACGTGTGGAGAACCTTTCTTCAAGCTCTAGTAGGTCTTGAGGAGAATCAGCTTGCAATACAAAATATTGTCCTAATCTCGTGTTGCCTAATAATTTCTGTATGTTAGCTTCTTGTTGGAGCAACGTTGACGGTGATGTCTGTAATAAACGGATATCATTATTAGTGTTTATTGATGTTACAATGGTTATGAGTATGAAACTGAATACTATGAATAAATATTTTACGACCCTGGATTCTATGGTAGGCCAACAGTTTTGCCAGAGACTCAATTGTTTTATTACAGACTTGTAGTGAAATTTTTTGGTGTGTGATTGCAAAACAGGCACCCAACAAATCACGGTCATCCAGGCGCCTATTAATCCTATTGCAGAGAAGAAGGCCATCTGGCGTAATCCCGGAAAAGGTGCCATGCCTTGTGCTGCATAAGCTAAAACACTGGATATCAAGCCTATGGATAAACTGGGTAAAATTTTTCGTAAGGTTGAAAATTTATGAGGTCGCTCTGTTTTTGCTCCCGTTTTTGTCTCTGTTGTTGAAAAGATAGCGCAAAAATAGTGAAGGGGATAATCAATAGCAACACCTACCAAGCTTGCACCAAATGCCAGAGTAATAAGGTGGACCCGATCAAATAATAACATGCTTAGGCTTAAGGCAATTATGCAGCCTATTACCAAGGGAATAAAGGCTAAGAATACGGAGGTAAAACTGCGAAAGCATAAAAATAATAATAATAAAATACTAACAGCAGAGCCTATACCAATTATCAACATTTCCTGTTTTGCCTGCTTGGCTCCATACGCTGCATGCAAAATTAAACCAGAGCTTAATAGACGGGTGTGTGTCGGCAAGAGCTCCTGAGCTTGTTGTAAGGCACTCATAACCCGTTGTTGATAAGCGATATTATAAGGACTTTCTAACAACTCAATCGTGATCATGCGGTAGTGCTTATCTGCTATGGATCGTGTTAACCAACCATTATTCACTTCAAATACTGTCTTTGGTATTACTGAGTTTTGCCATTGCCAAAATAGTTGTAGTGGGTCATCTATGGGCTGTGAGCTTATCAATGATGCGAGAGGGCTGTACAAGCGCCCAAGGCTTTCATTCATTAACTGATTGCCATTTTCCTGTAGTTGTTGTTTGTTTTTAAATGTTAATAATTGATAACGTTTGTCTTGATAAAAGGCTCTCCAGGTTTGCAAGGGGGCTGTTTCTACTACCCCATGAACTGCCGCAAAAGATTGGCTCTCTACCAGTGATCGTACAAAGTGAGAAGCTACTTCTGCACTATTCAATTTTTCAGATGAGCTATTATTGTCGGTTTCTAACAATAAAATAAGTTGGCGATTAATCACATTAGCAAGGTGTATTTCTGCTAGCTCCTTGGCTATAGAACGTTTATCTTCTGGAAGTAGAGCGATAATGTTGCTGTCAAATGAGTACCCGTTCAATAAATGGGTACTCAACCCTATAATACAAACCAGCACCACCAAGCTCCACAAGTAAAATCTGGTTTTTATTAAGTGATTAGTGATTGTTAGAAATAACTTATGCATAAGGAGTAACTTCCTTGAGTGTAGTGTTATCCATTCACGGAGCGATGGTGTAAAATTTCAGTTCGGTACGATCACTGTTTTTTTCAAAGATGGTCATTTTTTGAAGGCGAGTTCCACCTTGGAGAGTAATGCGAGCAATAACATTTTTGAGCTGTTCTTCTTGTGGAATGAGTTGTAATTGCCAAGCTTGTTCCTGGATGTGGCCTTCTATAGAAAAGTAGGATTCAAGTATTGACCAATTAGTGCTAAGTACTGCTTTTAAGATACGCCCTATGGTGGTCACTCCAGCGTGTTGATTACTCGCCTGCCATACGACTCGTCCCTCATGCTTTTGTTGTATTCCCTGATGGTTGAAGATGAGGTGACTTTCGATTGGGGTTGTGACTATCCATTCCAGCGTACTGGCCTGATTGCCTGAATGATCAAATATAAATTTACCTCGTGAGCTTAAAGGTTGAGGCAAAATATGAATAAATTTACGCTGCTCGAAATAGCCACTCATGTAGTTATTTATTTGCAATTGCTCATTGACAGCAGTGAGTAAAGCAGATGGGTGATTAAGCCCTGTCTTCTCTAATGCGATAGCGTCTAATGGTAAATAAACCATGATAGCTATCGATAGATTTAATATCAGATGCACAAGGCTTGTCTTGTGCATTTTCCTGATTAGAGAAATCGTTGTACTATTCACTCGCTTATCCCCAGTTTTTTTAAAAGAATAGCAGGGGATTCGAGACACATTGCACCCGTTGTAGCGTCCACAGCGACTTGTATTGTATAACCACGAGTTAAACGTTGAGATGTTTCAGCATCTAATACCTGATATTCAATTTTTAATCGATGCTCCCACTCAGCAATATTAGCTATTACGGTGATAGATTGGTTAAAAACTGCAGACTGAGGGTAGCGAATACGCATATCAATAATTGGCCAGATATATCCAGATGCCTTCATTTGCTCATAGTTATAGTTAATGCTATCCAGTAAAGCACATCGAGCTATTTCAAAATATTTAACATAGTGCCCGTGCCAGGTCACTCCCATAACGTCAATATCGTGGAAGGGGATGATTATTGTTGTTTGAGTGGTATGTTTCATTTTTAGTGATTCTTGTAAAGTTTCCAACTTTTTTCTTGAATAGCATTTACCATGAGGTTTAATTCGGTATCAAGCGCGCGATCCTCTTTTAATGGAGGGCTAATTTTTCTTACTGCCTTTAACATGTCAACAATTTCCGGGGATAGATTTTGCTGAAAAATTTCCCCTTGTTGTATGCGAAGTTCAACACCTTGGCAACAGGCTAATAAAACTGCACTAGCAACTTGTTCGGTAAGTTGTAATACACGCTGGCAATCACGAGCAGCAATAGTCCCCATGCTGACTTTGTCTTGATTATGGCACTCGGTTGAACGAGAAAATACACTCGCTGGCATAGTATGCTTGAGTGCTTCGGCAGCCCACGCAGATGTGGCTATTTGGACCGCTTTAAAACCATGATTAATCGACTTGCGTTCTCCTGCTGCGCCAGATAGATTGGCGGGGAGTCCATGGTTAAATTTAGTATCCGTCATGAGTGCCATTTGTCGGTCCAATAAATCGGCAATATTGGCAACGGTATTTTTTAAGGTGTCCATTGCAAGTGCAATGTGTCCGCCATAGAAGTGCCCACCATGTAATACATGTCCTCCTTCGCCATCGATAATCGGGTTGTCGTTAGCGCTGTTAAGTTCATTTTCTATCAGCTGTCGTAGCCACGGGAATGAATCTTCCATAACGCCAATGACATGGGGAGCACAACGTAAAGAATAGCGATCTTGCAGACGTTTTGGGTTTCTTGGTGGTTCGCCGACATGTAAATCTTCTCTTAGCCAAGCGGCGACTTTTTGTTGGCCAGGGTGAGGTTTTAACTGAAATAAAATATCATCAAAGTGATGAGCATTACCATTAGTTGCCAGGGTTGCCATAGCAGTAATTCGGGTTGCTAATTGTGCAAGATATTCAGCACGATTGAAAGACATACAGGCAATGCCTGTCATAACTGCTGTGCCATTCATAATGGCCAAGCCTTCCTTGGGACGTAATGTTAAGGGTTTGATAGATAGTTCACGAAAAACATCAGCGGTACCTCGTATTTGGCCTTTGTAATATACCTTGCGTTCACCGCATAGCACTGCCGTCACATAAGAGAGGGGAGTTAAGTCACCACTAGCTCCTACAGAACCTTCTTCTGGAATTAAAGGAATAATATCGTGTTGCAGTAGATGTTCCAATTGCTCTAATAATTCTTCGCTAACACCAGAATAACCTTGGCAGAGAGAAGCCAGTCGAGCGACCAGTACGGCTCTGGCAAGTATGGGGCTTAGTGTGTTTCCCATACCACAGCCATGAAAAGTATAGAGATGTTTAGGTAATTCAGTGACTAAATTAGAGGGGATTGATACGGTGCAAGAGTCTCCATAACCTGTGGTAACACCATATATTTCACCATCTTCTTGTAATAAACAAGTGAGAAAGTTGCAACCTTTAGCAATACGTTCGCGAAACTGTGGGGCCGAGCTGAGTTGGATATTTTGCTTTTGTAAAGCGATGTTAGCAACATCTTCAATGGTTAGGTGGGAATTATCAAGCGTAATCATAATCAGTATTTTCTATCTCTTGTCAGAAAAAGTGGAGTCAGCCCCCCAAAAGTGGTAAAAATTATTCCATTGTAACGGGAATTGTAATGTGTAATGCGATAAGCGATCTGCAAACTTTTGTGCCCAAAAGGATAGGTCTGCTTCACGAGACTGTCGTTTAAGACATATTTTGTCAGTAAACGGCTCAAAAAATATTTTATAATTCTGATTGTTTTTAGTGGCAAACATTAAGTAGACTGGGCAGTGTAGTACCGATGCTAAAATATAGGGGCCTTGTGGGAATGCAGCTGGAGCATCTAAAAATGAAACCATACTTTGACGGCCTCCATTAACGGGGGTGCGATCACCTGCGATGACAACAACTTCACCAGCATCCAGTTTCTCTCTTAACATCATGGCGGTTGATGGTTTGACTTCTGTTACTTGAATGAGGTGTAGTCGACTATTGTTATTAGTTTCTTCTAGTAACAGATTAAATTTTTTAGCATGTTTTGTATGTACAAGAATATTTAGTGTGATTTGAGGGTTTGCACTTGCTAACGCGCGACAAACTTCTTGATTACCTAGATGAGAGACAATCACTAAAGCTCCTTTGCGCTCATTGACTAATTGAGAAAACTTATCGAGCTGGTAGAACTCAATATCTTTTTCTCGAATATCTCCAGACCACGCAGCGAGTTTATCTAGTAAATTTTCTCCGAATTGTAAAAAATGTTTAAAGCTCCAATAGTAAATATTCGCATCCTGAGGTATGCCGCCTTGCGTGCGAATACGAAAAAGAAATTCAGTAGATGCCTGTCGAGCCTGTTTTTTGGTAAGAAAAAAGTAAACGATGACAGGGTATAAGCATATCTTAAATATTCCGCGCCCTAACCAACGATAAATAAAGAACATAAAACGCATGCCCTGTAGCACACCTAATTCCTGTATTTGCAACCAATGAGTATCCTCGTTTTTTGTTTTTTCCTCAATCATGATAGGTATACCTTCCTTGTTTTAGCTAAGCTACTTTTCAATAATAATAATTTAGGTAAACGCCACAACATACCAAAAAATAATCGGGTATGCATCTTGCTGATAAGTAAATTATCCCGCCAAAGTGCAAAGTGAGAAACACCATCAATAGGGTAAGAGACTTTGGTCTGAAGATTTATTACCTGACCTGCTTGCCAAACCCAACGTACCATAATCTCTGAGTCAAATTCCATACGATTGCCGGTTGGTTCTGAATGAATCAATTGAACAATACTTTTTAATGGATAGCAGCGAAAACCACACATAGAATCCTTTATTGTAAACGATAAGCAATTAATCCAAATCCATATGTGGGTTAAATAACGGGCATAAAATCGATGTTTGGGGACACTTTCATCATAAAGTGGGCAGCCACAGATAATCGCATTGGGATGTTTTTGAGCCAAGTGTATGAAGTGTTGAATATCATCTGTATTGTGTTGGCCGTCTGCGTCAACTTGTAGTGCATGACTAAAGCCCATCTCGTAGGCTGCTTGTAGACCCGTTTTGAGTGCTCCTCCTTTACCTAGATTATGGGGGTGGTGAATTAACCTAGTAATGAGTGGGTTCTGCCTGGTGAGAGTTTCCATCACTGAACGACATGTTTTATTGCTACCATCGTTCACCAGAATAATAGGTATTTGTTTCTCGCAAATCTGATCTAGAGTTAGCGTTAATCCATGTTCATGGTTGTACACAGGAATAATAATGCAAGGATTAAAAGAAGTGTTCATTAATAACTACCACCAAATACGATTCTTCCGCTAGAGTGTTGTCCTGAGTCGGAGTGATAACTAAAGTTAATTTTTTGTTTTTCTGAATGGTAGGAGATATTAAGTATAACTTGGTGACCAGCAGGGATAACTTGCTGGAATTTAATGGCTTCTAGGCGTATAAATTGCCCTTTGACAGTAAATAATCGTCGAGCAAAGTGTTCAGCCCAATGAATTTGTACAACACCCGGTAAAATAGGTGTTTTATCAAAATGGCCATCAAAAAAGAGTAAATCTTCTTGCACATACAGTGTCAGCTGCCAGTCATCCCCCCTTTTTTTTTTACAGGTTAACTCGGTAGGTAAGCGTGGGCGTTTTGATATTGTTTGTTGGGTATGCTGCGGTCTTGTAGACGAAGGTACCATAAATAAATCTAACAATTTTTGTTGCTGAACCTTACCTTGTGAATTGGTAGGTAGCTGTTGTTGATAACGCCAGCGCCTTGGTAATAGGGGACGCTCAAAACGTTGAATCAAATGTGTGTTGAGCTGTTGATTGAATGCACGTTTTCCCAGTTTGTTGAGCGTTGTGCGGGCAGATGCCGACAATACTACTACCGCACCAATTTCGATGCGCTGTCTTTCCAGCACCACAAGTCGAACGGTCTCTATCTCTTGCAATTGTAATAGCCAGTTTTCAATTTCGTTCAGAGATACTCGTTTCCCTTCAACCTTGACGATACGATCAGCTCTTCCAAGTAGAGTGAATGAGGAATGATTACTCATTCGTACACGATCAGCTGTTTGAAACCATTGCTCTGAGTTTGGTAAGTGTTCAGAGCGAACGGCCAAGCAGCCATTATCTCCTATTTTAATCTCCACATTAGGCATTGGTTGCCATGATGCATCAATATCATCTACCTGCTCTCTCCAGACTATGCCTCCAGTTTCAGTGCTACCATACACTTCTTTGACTTTTACATTGAAAAATTGTTGAGCTAATAAACTGTCCTTTTTACTTAGAGGTGCACCAGAGCTAAAAATATTCTGAATATGAGGAATACTATAATGATTGACGTATTGTGGTATTCGTCCTAGGTGTGTTGGGCTGGAAACTAAAAGTATCGGTAGGTTATTGGTATTGTGTTGAGTGATTTCTTCCAGGTATTCACAAATTGATGCATTGAAACACCATCCTTCTGCCAAAGGCCATAGTACTCGAAATAACAATCCATAAATATGTTGATGGCTAACCGTTGATAGGACCAAGGCTTGGTTCAATGTTTGGCCCCATAACTCATGCAGGTGCAGAATTTCTCTACTGAGTTGTCTCAGGGTTTTTGGAACGACTTCAGGCTTTCCTGTCGAACCAGAAGTATGAACTTGTAGTAAGGGAGCATCAAGGTTCAGGGTATTTTTAATTAGGCTTCCGGGTTGACCGGAGGGCTGAATTGTCATGGTATGGTCAAACTCACCAACAAAAGCATCGACTTCAAGGGTGAGTTGTTCTACCAGAGCAGGTTGCTTACTACCGGGCAAGCATACGATTTTGTTTAATGACCAGAGCGCGAACAATATGCATGAGAGCTCTTGCGAATCTGAATGATAAAGTGCCCAGACTCGTTCATCTCGGGAAGAAAATGCCGTTTGCCAAGCTGCTACTTTAGCTAACCAATTTTTCCATGTTAGCTGCTTATTTTCACGAACACTAACTACTCGTTTAGCTGCGCGTGAAGTCGTTAGTAAACTTTCAAGTGGTACAAAATTAGTCATCGTGGCTTTTAATAACCCTCTGGCGTATTAGCCATTCACCGAGAAAAATAACTCCCATTAATAAATAAGAAATCAGACCGTTGTATATTGCCCAGATAGCATCTGACCCAAAGCATGTAATCAAAAAGGCTATAACACCATTAATGGCAAAAAAATAGCACCAAACCCTCGTCACCGTTCGCGTGTAAACAATAGCCCGCTCTGGTAATTGTGGGTCCTGAAAACGAGCCAACTGTTCTATAATGGAGGGCGGATACCGTAGGCTCGTACTAAAAAGAATAAGAAAGCCTAAATTAATAAATACCGGGTACAGTTTTAAACTGATAGAAGTATTACTCACCCAAGTCCAGAGGGCTAGTACGACTAGTAAAGGTAACCATGTCCAGTGATTGAGCGGAGATTTCCCCAAACTTAGTATTCTAATACCTCCTATGATAATGAGTAATAGAATCAGGTAACGTGCATCAACGCTTTGTAGGCCAACAAACACAACGATTGGGTATAGCAACGTCAGGCTTGCTAGGGAAACCCGTAATAAAGTGGATAGAGAAATAGTTGTTAACACTACTGCCCCATCAATTGTTCAACAGCATCAACGATGTCGCCTACTGTGCGGACACGTTTAAAATCATCAGGCTTGATTTTTTTACCTGTCATCTTTTTGAGTTCGACGACAAGATCCACTGCATCGATACTATCAATATCTAAATCTTCGTAGAGGTGTGAATCAGGGGAAATATCTGTTGCTTCCAACTCAAATAAATCAACGAATATCGTTTGTATTCGTGTTAATAACTTTTCTCGGTCTACTGACATAGTCGTTATCCTCTAGTCTTTTGTTGACTATTGACTAATAATGCTAAGTGGTGAATGCTTGCGAAATGTTGCTTAGTTTCTTCTGCATCAGCATTTAATGTAATGTTATAGTGCTTTTGTAATGCTAAGCCTAATTCCAAGGCATCAATAGAATCTAAACCTAAACCTTCTACAAATAAGGCTTCGTGACTGTCAATATCAACGATACTGATATCTTCGAGGTCCAGAGTATCAATAATCAGCTGTTTAAGTTCTTGCTCCAATTCATTCATATCTTACTAACTCCTGGGTAAAGTAGTTTTCTAAAAAACGAGTTAATTCTCGTGCTGACAGCGAGCGTTTTTCTTCTTGTCGGAATTTGTCTACATTCAGCTTAGGTCTCAATACTAAAGAAATTTGACAACGCTTTTCAGGTATATGATACCAACGATGTGCTTTGGTCAGTGTAGTCGGTTTACAGGTAATAACGACAGGCGTAATGTCACAACCTGCCCGCAAGGCAATATTGGCTGCCCCTCTTCTCATTGACAACTTTCTCCCTGGTGTTGTCCGTGTGCCTTCAGGGAAAATAATGAGGCTATTGCCTCGATTTAGTGACTCCGTAGCCAGTTGGATGACTTGTTCAGGGTCTTCGTTGGCGATATATCCAGCCATTTTCATGGCACCCCTTGTCAAAGGGTTACGTAATAGGCTGCTTTTCACAATGCAATCAGCTCTTTTTACAAAAGCAATTAAAAGTACAACATCAATTAGTGAAGGATGGTTCGCTAAAATAAATTGCCCGGGAGTATTAAGTTGCTTGAAATTATCCACTTTGTAGGTGAGTACCCCCGATATTGACATGATATGGACAAATAAACGAAATGCATAATGGATGAAGACCTTAACTCGACGCTCACGTTGCAAACCTTTCGGCGAGGAAAAATACACAATGGGAATCAGTGTCCAGGAGAGTACAAAAGCACCCAGGCCGAATATTAAAAAGCATAGCCCCGTTGCTAATAAACGCCACCCTTTATTAATTTTAGTCATTTTGATGAGCCTTTGACCAAAACCAAGCATGTCGTCTACTGGAAAGTAGTAAGTCTTGGGATGTTGTAGATAGCAAAAATTTCAGTAAAGAAAGTGCCTGAGGCTCATTGCTACATTTATTATTAAAAGCAGCGCTACTGTGAGTGTCTACATCGCATATTGAGAACTTTAATTGAATAGCGTCATCAGCAAGGAGATGTTTGGGTGATGACAACAAAAAAGCTACTGCGTAAGGAAAATTTGGACCTATCTGTCCGTCGTTATAGATGCTAGGAACCTGGTTGTCATAGATAACACAAAGTACGTTTTGGCTATTCTGTTCATCCATAATAGCTATTGCTTCTAACAGGCAGGTGCTAATATCATTCGTGGATAAGGCGGTGATGCTACTAGGGTCTTTGCGGGCAATTGAAAGTATTCCACCGATGGCATTGTGTACTGATAAACTAAAGTGCGTAGGAGACAGTGGTTCTTGTTTGGCCAGAGATTTTAGTAAGCCGAGAGTACGATCTAAATCCCCATGACGACTACAGAACACACAAGGTGTTTTACTATGGTTATTGAGCAGTGGCTGAGCAACGGATAATGCCATTTTCCCAAGTGGATTTAGCCTACGTCTTAGCATAGAAGGAATATTAGGTGAAGGGGGCTCTCCATCTTGTAGGGCCTGCTTTTGGTCCTTTGCCCAGAGTTGCCACTCATTGGCCCGTTCTATTCCTGGTGCCCACGCAGCCCAACTTTTGATAATCACAGAGATAGAATTCATATCGCCGAATAACGTCCTTAAAGTGCATCGCTAAACAGAAAAATAGAAATATTTTGTCAAATTACTGATTTTTGCGCACACTAACCTACAGGCGTAGGCACCAAAATCCTCCAAGCGTAGCATTTTAACGTTTATAGTAGCGAAAGCAAATATTATCAAGTACCTAAACCAGGACAATAGTCTCTAAACTGGCTTGATAAGCTGTTGTTTCTGTGATTGCTCCAACGTCGATAAGCCCCCAAACCTGACAATTGACTGGCTAATGCAGTACTCAGGCGATTCCAAGGAAGGAACCATGTTGGACTTACCTAACTAGCAGCTGATCGGCTAAAGCCGGTGGCTTTAACCTTAAGGCACTATGGATCGTCGCAGAAGGCATACCCGATAGGGATATACTGCTGATTTTTACTTTAGGGGTGATTATTATGCGTGATTAATGATATTGCGGACTATAAGATTGATAAATACGTGCGGCGTACTCAGTCAAGGCCCATTACCAGTCGCCAAATCAGTATTAAAGAGGCGAGCCTGCTGTTTGTTGTCCTCATTTTATGTGCTTTAATGCTGGTCAGACCAATCAACTAACCCTCTATCTATCTTTTGCAGCAGTTACTCTTGCCCTTTTTTGGGCGAGGAGTTTAAGCAGTGGCCAAACAGAGGTCATCAATGCATAAAATTAAAGACATTCTGCAACTTCATCATGATGCTCGCTTAAGTAACAGAGCGATTGCCCAAGTGGTTAACGTCGGTTATGGCACAGTCGCTGATGATCTAAAACGTACACAGCAGGTCGGCTTAGTTTGCCTCTCCCAAAAATTGTACTTACGAATTGAATCCGCGCTATAAAGAATAAGTTTTGCTCAATCTTTAGGTTTGAACTAATCTTTTATTACAACTAGTTTTTTGGTTTTTTAAAAGGTTCTTGTTGTCAATTAAATAGATGTTTTTTTATCTCTTTGACTCAGTTAATTGAACTAGGGTTGTTGTTGGATAGATTTTCATAGGGTAGTTTTTATGGCCGATAAAGATATAGGCAATGCAGATTCAAAAAATGAAGATGACAAGTCTAGAGAGGAATTAGATCAATTCACTGTATTACAAGAGTCGGCTGATGCTGATTTGGGCGCTAAGGAAATGGAATTTCATTTTGAAGATGATTCTGGCGACAGCACGCCAGTGTCTAGCAGCCTGAATTATGGTGACTCCATAGAAAATGATACTTTTATAAATAAAGAAGAGTCTGATATTAAAAAAGCAGAAAACGTATCTGATAGAGCAGACATAACTTCAGCTGAAAATAATGGGGAATCACAAAAAAATATAAATGATGAAACTGTTGATGATTCACAAGGTGGTGTGACAAATGAGCAAAGTACTTCTGCAACTGCTAATGAGGATATTGGCGCCGACCCCATAAATAATCCTAATGATCTTAGTAGTAGCGACGATCTAAGTAGTCGTGGTGCACAAAGTAATGTGAATACAAACGACATTATTAATGATAATAATTCTGGTAGTAACGAAGCAGATAGTATTTTTCCAGAAGACTTCAGCGCTATTGATCCAAATACTGAGGCTGTTTCAAGTTCTAATGAGTTTTTTGAACCTGCTAGTGATGATATAAATAATCTTAATACGGATGTTAATGATACTTCAGGGGATGCAGTGACAGATGATATCAATGTGAGTGATGAGGATGTAATAACGGAAGATGTATCTGCCAATACTTTAGATAACGATACCTCTGGCGATACTTCAGAGAGTGATACCGCTGCGGCCAATAGCAATAACGATACGGATACCGGTGTGGATGATACATCAGATGGCATGTCGTCGGAAGAGAGTGATGCCGATGACAATACTAGTGCTGATGATGAGGGTAATCAAGGAGAGGGTAATGATACCGACGGGGTGGATGCAGATAACCCGGGTAACGGCCCGAACGATACGGATACCGGTGTGGATGACACATCAGATGGCATGTCGTCGGAAGAGAGTGATGCCGATGATGAGGGTAACCAAGGAGATGGTAATGATGCTGACGGAGTCGATGCGGATAACCCGGGTAACGGCCCGAACGATACGGATACCGGTGTGGATGACACATCAGATGGCATGTCGTCGGGAGAGAGTGATGCCGATGATGATAGTAATCAAGGACATGGCAATGATGCCGACGGAGTAGATGCAGATAACTCAGGTAATGGTCCAAAGAATAGCGAATCTGACGAAGGTAGTGGTAAAGAAAAAAATAAGGGGAAAGGCAAAGAGAAAAATAAAGGTAAAGATAAGGAAGACGATGACGCCTTAGATGATGGCAATCGAGGACATGGCAATGATGCCGACGGAGTAGATGCAGATAACCCAGATAATGGCCCAAAGAATAGCGAATCTGACGAAGGTAGTGATAAAGAAAAAAATAAGGAGAAAGGCAAAGAGAAAAATAAAGGTAAAGATAAGAAAGACGATGACCCCTTAGATGATGAAAAGCCAGCGGATGATGGCAACCGAGGGCATGGCAATGATGCTGACGGAGTAGATGCAGATAACCCAGGTAATGGTCCAAAGAATAGCGAATCTGACGAAGGTAGTGGTAAAGAAAAAAATAAGGGGAAAGGTAAGGAGAAAAATAAAGGTAAAGATAAGGAAGACGATGACGCCTTAGATGATGATTCGAATAATCAGGGGAGTGATTTGTTCGAAATGGAAATGGACTCGATGATCGATATAAATGATGGTAATGGATGGTTAGATATGCTGGATGATAGCCCAGAGGGTGATGTTGCCGCATGGGCCAATGATCAAGAAGAGAATTGGGTAAATAGTCTCGAAGAAAAGCCTGGGAATGACAAAAATAATGGAAAAGGTAAGGGGAAAAATAAAGGGAATGAAGACGATAGCTTTGATGATCCTCTAAATGATGGTAATGGTATTTTTCATCATGATAATGGTAGTTCTGGCCAAGATGATAATTTTACAGATCCTAGCGGAGGTTTTTAAGCTTGTTAGTTAAGACTCCGGTTTTTTCTTATAGAAAATGCTTTGCACAACTATGTGATTTATTGTCGCCTTCGTTTGGTGATGAGGCAATTCGAAATCCTCAGTTATCGTTTTCTAATAAGCGCTCAACATTGATTGGTGTGTCGTTAATTTCAAATTTATTGTCATTAGCACTACCTATTATGACGCTACAAGTTTATGACCGTATTCTTGTTAATGAGAGTAAGGGTACATTGCAGATATTAATTGCAGGCGTTGTAATTGCAGTCATGCTTGAGAGCGTTCTTAGACTTTGTCGGTCGTATGTTATTAATTGGGCTGGTGCTGTTTCCGAACACACATTGTTATGTAATACCATGCGTCATATGCTAGGGGCTGAACTGTCATCCATAGAAGGACAAACTATTAGTGAGCAACTACAACGTATTAACAGCATCAGTAAAATCAGAGAGTTTACTAGTGGCCAGGCATTGATTACGTTAATTGATTTACCGTTTGTTATTCTTTTTTTGATATTAATTGCTTATTTAGCGGGGTTATTGGTTTTTGTTCCAATTATATTATTGCTTTTGTTTGGAGTTGTTGCTTGGTATCTTGGAATCCAACTTAAGAATGCGCTCGTTCAACAAGAAGCAGCTACTGAGTCGCGGATGGGCTTTGTGATTGAAAGCTTAAATGGCATTCACACATTAAAATCAATGGGATTGGAAAGGCTATTTCAAAGGCACTACGAGCAGTTACAGTACAATTCTAGTCTGTCCAGCTATCAAGTCGCTAAACAAAGTAATATTGCTGCCAATTGTGGTGCTCTATTTACTCAAGCCATGATGATCTCTATAGTTTTCATTGGTGCACCAATGACTATGAATGGTGAACTCACCATGGGGACGTTGATTGCCTGTGTATTACTCTCTGGAAGAATTATGAGCCCAGTGCAAAAAGCATTAAGTATTTGGACTCGATTTCAAGACTTTCAATTATCTAAAAAAGAAATTCAATCAACATTTTTATTGCCTTCTTTAAAGAGGGTTAATGAAGATGAATTGGGCGAAAAAGATGGGCAGTTGAATATTAAGAATATGTCATTTTCTTATGGTGAATATGAATCCATTTTATTCGATGATATTAGCTTAAATCTCCATAGAGGAGAAAGTATTTCTATTTCTGGTGATCATAGTTGTGGTAAAATGACTTTGCTCAAACTTATCTCAGGGTTGTATAGCCCTACATCGGGGGATATTTTAGTTAATAACGCACCAGCGACTTCCTATCCAGCTAGAGAATTGATCCAGCATGTAGGTTATATGGCAATGGAGGGGACTATTTTTAAAGGAACTATTATGCAAAACCTCACCGCCTTTGATGAAATCTCAATGAAAAAGGTCAATGAAATAATAGACCTACTTGGTATTCAAGGAGATATTTCTCGCTTACCAGAGGGGTTTGATACTAAATTAGAAGGCGGAACAGCAGACCCTATACCTCCAGGATTAAAACAACGTATCGCTATTGCTCGGGTACTGGCCTCAAAGCCAAGAATTTTACTATTTGATAACGCAGACAGAGCATTAGATCAGTATGGTTACAACCAATTGTATCGCTTATTAGCTCGTTTAAAAGGCAAAGTAACAATGATATTGGTGAGTGATGATCGTAATATTCTTCGTTTAGCTCAAAAGGAATATGTATTAGAGGATGGGCATTTAGTTGAACGACGATTTTCTGATCGTAGTAAGCAGCATGATGTACTACCCTATCAGGAGCTTCGATTATGAACATGGCTGTTGCGAGTGACTTATTTATCGAGGAAGACAGTGTTGGTGATATGCTGGCTTATCTGCGTAAGTCCAATTGGTTGGCAAAAAAGGGGGATGGTTCAGAATACTCTGCATGCTTGGCGGCATTAATGGTGTCTCTTAATACAACAATGGACCCCACATCAATTTGCGAAGCGTTACCCCAAAAAGATAGTTCCTTTGATTTAATCGATGTCCTGAATAGCTTATCACATCTTAACTATATTGGACGCTCCATCACATTAAGGGTTTGTGACTTGGATGAGCGCTTGTTGCCTTGTTTATTTATTCCTAGGAATGCAGAGAACCAACCTTCAGTTGTCATGAATAAATGTAAATATGGCAACGAAGGTCACCAAACTGAACAGTTTTCTATTTTTTATGGAGAGTCTGAATCCTCAGATAATATAGATATTTCAGAAACAAAATATGTAGGTACAGCATATTTTTTCACAAAAGAAGAAGATCTTGAACAAGATGTCTCAGAAGATAATCGAGCAACATCAGGATTTTCTTGGTTTCGGGCCTTGCTTGAAAGGTTCCGCGGTCTTTTTTGGCAAGTATTTACAGTGAGTGTGATACTAAATATTGTTGCCTTAGGTGCTCCTTTATTTATCATGTTAGTTTACGATAAAGTGATTAGTGCTCATTCACCAGAGATATTAACACCACTTATGGTTGGGGCTGTTCTAGCCTTAGGGTGTGAAGCTATATTACGCAAGTTACGATTACAAAGTTTAGTTTGGTTTGGTGCTCGTTTGGATAATATTGTTAGTAATAAAATCTTTGAGCAGCTTTCTTTTATGCCACCTATATTTACAGAGCGAGCTTCTGTTGCATCACAAATGGCAAGATTAAGAGCTTTTGAGTCCGTGCGTGATTTTTTTAGTGGTTCTCTTTTTCTTGCACTTATAGAACTTCCTTTTACTTTGCTTATTATTGGTGCTATTGCAATAATTGGTGGTTATGTTGCGTTAATTCCAATTACCACAGCATTATTTTACTTAATATTATTATTTTGGATGCGGCCTAAGCTAAAAATAGAAATTAGGCAAAGTGCAAAAGCCGCACTTTTGCGGCAACAGATGGCATTTGAAAGTTTTGAAAAAATGCATGGCCTACGTGTTAATGGATTAACTAGTGTTTGGTTTAAACAATTTAGAAATTTGTCAGGGAAAGCCTCCCTGATTGGTTTCAGGGCTTCTTTTATTGCATCAATCATAGAATCTGTTGCGTACTTCATTTTTATTTTATCTGGTATGCTAACAGTTGCTCTAAGTATTGAAAGGATTTGGGTTGGTGAGATGTCAACGGGAGCTATGATAGCCTGCATGATATTAGTGTGGCGAGTGCTAGGGCCTTTTCAAATATTATGTAATTCATTGCCGCGTTTTGAACAGCTTAATAATGCCATTGAACAGGTGAATCGTTTGATGGACATAAAAACAGAGCAAGCTGAAGAGCAAAAAGGCTCGCATATTGATAAGCTTGTTGGTGAAATCACCTTTTCTAAAGTAGGCTTGCGTTACACAAAAAACAGTGATCCTGTTTTTGCAGGTTTAAATTTTGATGCTAAACCAGGGCAGTTAGTTGTTATCACCGGAGGCAATGGCTCTGGCAAATCAACGATTCTCAAATTGGTGAACGGCTTGTATCGGCCACAGGCAGGCTCGATAAGAGTAGATGGCTTAGACATTCGGCAATTAGATAGTATTGAATTGAGAAAAAAATTGCATATGTCCCGCAAATTCCTAACTTTTTTCGAGGCACTATTGCTGAAAACTTACGTTTTTCTGACCCTTTAGCTTGTGACGAAATATTAAAAGTATCCTTGAATCAAGTAGATGCTTGGGATGATATTTGTGCCTTGCCTGATGGCATGAACACTATAATAGGTAAAGGCTCAAATCAGCTACCCGCGAGCCTTGCTTACAGACTTAATTTAGCCCGAGCGTATATTAAAAACACACGATTAATGTTATTTGATGAACTACCCTATGCGCTATAAATAGCCATGCTGGAGATGCTTTTCACGATATGATAATGCAGTGGAAGGGGCACCGAACTATTCTGATGGTAACTCATAGGGAGGATTATATTAAATTATCTGATATCGCTATTTTGCTGCGCAGCGGTGCATCGCCATTAGTTGGTGACCCCCAAAATATTATTCATACCATTAATCAGAGTAATGAATAATGAAGAAAATAAAATTTTTACTGAATAATAAGTTATCAATAAAAAATCAATTATATAATTTTTTCGACAAGAAAATTATTGTTCAAGGCGAGCAAGAGCAACTAAGGTATTTACCTCAGTCAGTTAAACTTGAAGAGTCAGCAAACCCACATATTATTCGTTTAACAATGATTGCTATTAGTGTAACCGTGCTGATTTTTGTTCTATGGGCTGCAGTTACCAATATCAATGAAGTCACCAATATTAAAGGTGATGTTGTTCCTAGAGGTCTTTCTCAAGTTGTTCAACATTTAGATGGCGGAATTGTTACTGATATTATGGTAGGAGAAGGTGATAATGTTGTAGCAGGGCAAATATTACTTAAAATAAATGATGGCGGAGCAGCAGAAGATTTAGCCGAGATAATGGCAAGTCAGAAAGCATTGGTAGAAAAAGAAAGCCGATTAAAGTCTTTTCTATATGGAACTAAAGTGACTTTCGATAATGATAAGTTTAAGCTGTTAAATAGTGAGGAAAAAGAGAACTATATTGCTTTTCAAAAGAATATACTGAAAAGCATGAACAATAAAAAAAATAAAGAAAAAAAAGTGGTTTTAAATCAATATAAGCAAGCAGTAAATGAAGTTGAAATATTTTTTGCTGAAAGAGAAAAAATTTCTCAAAGCTTAAAATATACTAAAGAAGCGTTAGTCTTACATGAACAGTTAGAAGATAAAGGTTATACGTCTAAAATAAGTATTATTGAGTACAAGCAAAAGGTTGCTGAGTATACAGGGGAAATACGAGAAATTAATAGAAGGATTGTTAAAGCAAGAAGTGCTATTGATGAATTTAAGCAACGATTAGAGTCATTAGATGCGGATTATATAGAGAGGGTTTATCAAGATTTAGAAAAAACCAATATAGAGATCTTGCGGAATAAAGAAATCATTTTGAAATTAAAGAGAAAAGTTTCACGCTTAGAAGTTAAATCTCCAGTCGATGGAGTTATAAAGGGATTAAAAGTAAATACTATAGGTAGTGTTATTAAACCTGGAGAAAAATTAATGGAAATTTTACCATCAAATACTCAATTGGTTGTTGATGGAAAACTTTCTCCTCAAGACGTTGGTCATGTTCATATAGGTCAACCAGTACAAATTAAGCTAAGCTCATACGATTTTTCTCGATATGGAACCATTGAAGGGGTTTTAGATTTTATTTCAGCGACGACTTTTATAGACGATAAAAATCAAGCTTACTATCAGGTTCGTATTGTGTTATCTAAACAATATATAGGAAAATCTTCCAATGAATATTCAATTCTACCTGGAATGACAGTAGAAGGGGATATTATCACGGGGAAAAAAACAATATTGTCTTATTTGTTTAAGCCTATACATTTATCACTTAAAACCGCACTAACTGAACGCTAACAGAGGAAAATTATTATGTCTAATGAGGTGGCGAGAACATTGATTGTCGATGATGATCGAGCAATGTTGATGATACTACAGGAACGAGTAGAAAGTTTGGGCCATAAAACGCTAATAGCAAGTAATGGGCAAGAAGCATGGGATCTTATTGTTCAATCTGGCACTAACGTAGATATTGTTGTTATTGATAGAGAAATGCCAAAAATGAATGGACTGCAGTTTGTTGAAAAAATAAAAAATAATCGAGACCTAAAAAATATTCCAGTCATTATGCAAACTGGATCAGATAAGCCAGAGCAAATAAAGGAAGGGATAGATGCAGGTGTTTACTACTATTTAACAAAGCCAATCGATGAAAATATTTTGGAGTCTGTTTTATCTGCTGCTGTTAGAGAATCTGAGCAGCAAAAAATATTATCAGGAGAGATGAGTCAGCATAAAAAAAGCTTTTCTTTGATTAATAGTTGTCGGTTTTTTATATGTGATCTATTGGAGGCCGAGAGTTTAACATGTTTTGTAGCAAATTGCTTTCCAGACCCTGAAAAAGTTGTCCCCGGAATCGCAGAATTGCTAATCAATTCTATAGAGCATGGGAACTTAGCTATAGGCTACGAGGAAAAAACATGGCTTATAAAAGAAGGAACTTGGAGAGAAGAGGTACTGAGGCGGTCTTTGTTACCTGAACATCAGGGTAAAAAAGTAGAAGTAATATTTAAAAATAAAAGTGATGAATATAGCCTTAAAATAATTGATAGTGGCAGAGGGTTTAATTGGAAAAACTATATGGATGTTGACCCTTCGAGAGCAATGGATAATCATGGGCGAGGAATTGCTCAAGCGAACGCAATAAGTTTTGATAAGTTGATTTATAATGATGCTGGGAACGAAGTAACGGCGATAATTAACTCTGATAGCGATATAGAGTGGTGATTTCATATTACCTTCTTAAAATATTAACGTATTGCTTTAATGTGACAATTTATAAAACAATATAGATATTTTTAAATGAAATATGGAGGATCAAATAGTGACTGAAAATAGTATAGATATCTGTGAAATAGATAACGAAATGTATAGTGAAACAAAAGCAATATTAAAGGCAAAGTTTTCTACTATAGTTGACGAATATATAGAAGATAGTTCAAAGTATATTGAAAATATTAAACAAAGTGTGATATCTAAAAATGCAATAATTGTTGCGGAAAATGCACATCCATTAAAATCTTCAAGTTATAGTTTTGGTTTGAATGGCTTGGGGAAAGTGGCCGAAATTATAGAGCATACAGCAAAAAATTCATTAGATGATTCTTGGGTTGAAGAAGTTTCTGACTTATTACCAAAAATTGATGCTGCATTTGAGTTTGTATGTGAAAGAATAAAAAGCTTATAGTCAGAATATTCAGCATATGAATAAAAAAATATCATCGCTAGAAAATAGCGGAGAAAAGCAGGAAGCAAAGTATATTAACAGTATTGTTAGTTCTGTGAATAGGCGCTATTTTCTTGGCTTTATTATTATTGTTTGTATTTATTATTTTTCTTTTGATTCTGTCTCAAGAATTATCAAACAAGAAAATAAAAGTGTAGTTTTGATTAATATGCTTAGCCAGCAACGATTTAACATAGGAGAGGTTTTAAACGGGGCTAATCGTTTACTAAGAGAGGGTGATAATTTTAATATTTATAAAATACGTGGTTATATTAAAGATAAATCTCAAGAAATCAATGTGTTGCAACAACAAATTAAAACCTATATTTCGAAAAATGGAGTTGGTGATTATCTGGAGGATGATGTTTATCACTTATATTTTAGTGGTGATTTATCACTTGACAAAGATATACAGCAATATATTTATCAAGGAGTAAAAGTATCCCAGATATCTTCGGATAATTTTTCATATGAAAATCATGATTTTTTTGAGTTAAACAAGAAATATAATAGCTTAAGTATTAAATTAACAGATTTCATTAATTTATTGGACAATAATAATATTTTAGTAAGGCTGGATGACCTTGAAGGAATTTTAATACTCTGTTTGATTTTGATATTTCTCATTAAATTTTTTATTATTGTATATCCAGTGAATCGCCAATTGTCAAAAGGTTATAAAGACGTATATAGAGCAAACAGGGCAAAAAATGAATTTTTATCAAGTATGAGCCATGAAATAAGAACACCAATGAATGGAATTATTGGTAATGCTGAAAACCTTATGGCGATGGATATTAATGATAAGCAAAAAAAATATACATCAACTATTTTAGATTCTGCAGAAAATCTTCTTAAACTAATTAATGATGTTTTAGATTATTCAAAAATGAAATCCGGGTCCCTGTCTTTAGATTGTCGTTCATTTAATATGGAAGTGCTTGCTAAAGAGGTTATACAGTTATCAACTACGCGTGCTCAAGATAAAAAAATAGAGCTTATTCTTCGTTACGTTCCAGGAACACCACAATTTATGGTTGGTGATCCTACTAGAATTAGGCAAGTGTTAATAAATGTTATTGAAAATGCTATTAAGTTCACTTCGCAAGGTTATGTATCCTTGACTATAGATATAGAAAAAGAGAAAAAATTTACTATAGAAGACGATAAATCAGAAAAAACATATATAAATATAACGGTAAAAGATACAGGAATTGGTATACCCAAAGAAAAAATACACGTTATTTTTGAAAAGTTTTCACAGGTGGATTCATCAAGTACTCGTTATTATGAAGGAATTGGTATTGGTTTATCTATATGTAAAGTCGCGATAGAAATGATGGGCGGAAGTATTGAAGTTGACAGTATAGAAGGTAAAGGGTCAACTTTTTTACTTTCTATTCCTCTTGGGATTGATGATAATGCTCATGAGAGTATTTCCACACCCGATATATTGGAAGGTTTAAAGGTCATTGTGGTCGATGACTTAGAAATCAATAGAGATTTATTAAAAGAGCAGTTAGATCTTGCTGGAATAAACTGCGTAGCATTTTCCTCAGGTCCAGAAGCTTTGAAAGAGCTAAAATTAGCGGCTAAACAAGAGGAACCCTATGATCTTGCGATATTAGATTATATGATGCCTGAGATGGATGGGGGAGCATTAACTGCTGCTATAAAATCCACTGAATCCGTATCAGATATTCCTATTGTCATACTTTCATCCATGGGAGAGCAGGAATATATTAATCAATTAACCGATGCCGGCGTTTCTGCCATATTATCTAAACCTGTAAGAAATGAAAAATTACTACAGATATTAGTTACAGTATGGGAATCAAAAAAAGACGGTAATTCTTCAAAATTGGTTGCTTTAGATAACGCAATAATATCAAATAATTCTGGCCAAGGTTTAGATTTCGATGATATTGATAAAAAACTTAATCATAGTCATGTTTTACTAGTGGAGGACAATAGAATTAACTGTGCCCTTGCTGAAGAAATGTTGTTAGAAAAAGGCATTACAGTGACTTGTGCTGAAAATGGTCAGGCTGCTGTAGAAGCAATCCGTGACGACCATAGTATTGATCTTATATTAATGGATTGTATGATGCCAGTTATGGATGGTTTTTCAGCGGCAGAAAATATTAGAAAACTACCACACCTTATTGGTCGCCAATTACCCATTATTGCATTAACGGCTAATGTTATGAAAGGAGATAAAGAGAAATGTTTAAAGGCAGGAATGGACGATTATCTTTCTAAGCCGGTAAGAAGACAAGAGCTTTATCCTATGCTTTCGAAATGGTTAGACGAAAAAACGGGTGAAGATATCTTGGTAAATAGTGATATTGTAGATGTTTCTGTTAAAAAGGAAAATGTTACATCTGATGTGCCTAAAAAACATGGTCATGGAGAAAATAATACGAATCTATTTGAGTCAACATTATTGCCGGATGATTTTGATATGGAGGCTTTTATGGCAGCCAGGAAAACAATGAAAAAGAAATTCCCACTGATGATACAATTTTTTATGGAAGATACAGAAAAATATATTACTCAAATAGAGCTAGGTATTGATGAGGTTGATCCAGGGCAAATCATTACTCCTGCCCACACGATTAAATCCTCTAGTAAGCAAATTGGTGCTACAACGCTTTCTGAATATGCAAAAAAGATAGAATTTTTAGCTAAAGGCATGGATGGTGACACCATTGATAAAGAAAAAATAGATGATATTTCCCCTATTCTTAATAATATTAAGTCCGAGTTTGTTAAAGTAAATATCTTTCTTGCTGATATATTAAATAATGAATTGAGTCATGAAAATTAAAGAGTTGTAAAGTGGTATAATCGAGTCTATGACATATAGCGTATAATATGTGTGATTGTAAATGTTTTAGTTATTCAATCAACCCTGTTATTAAATGTGATAGAAATGTTTTTTTCTCAATGAATAACTTTTTGTAAATGCTGTTCTGTACTGTCAAAAGCTAGTTTAAGGTGATCAATGATATGTTCGGGTAATATGACTTTATCTTGTTCTTTTTCTATCTGTATTTTTGTTTCTTTCTCTAATCTTAATGCTATATCGGATAGGTCCATAGCTCCAATAGTAGCGGATGTAGATTTGATTGTGTGAGCTATATAATGTATCTCATTGATATTTTTATTTCTGTAAGCACTATCTAGCTTGCTAAACATAATGTTGAAGTCTTCAATAAAGTGTTTAATGCTATGTTCAAATTTATCCCCCATAATGTGTTTATAGCTTTTAAGTACATCTGGATCAAAACTATTCTTCACTGTTTCTTCTTCTACTTTATGTACTTTGATTATAGTGGGTTTTAAAAACTTACCTAACATGCTCTTTAACACATTTTTTTTAAGAGGCTTTGCAATGAAATCATCTATTCCACCGTCTAGACAAGCTTTCTTATCGCTAGCCATTGCATTCGCCGTTAGTGCAACGATAGGGCAGTACTTAATGGTATTGTTTTGCTCTAATTTTCTGATTTCTTGTGTGGCCTCAATGCCACCCATAATAGGCATCATACAATCCATAAAGATAAGGTCAAATTTTATTTTCTGCACAGCCTCTATAGCCTCTACACCATTTTTGGCGATAGTCACTAATAGGCCTAAATCGTTTAACATCTCTTCAGCCATGGCAGCATTAATTCGATTATCTTCAACTAATAAGACTTTATAGTTACTAAACATTATCTTTTCTTGATGGCATTCAGTGTCAACAAAATCAGGTAACCATTTAGCTATCGTTCTGAGCAATTCATTTTTACGTATAGGTTTAGTTAAATAATCACTCATTCCTGACTCAAGGCAGCGCTCCCGATCATCTTTCGTTGCATTTCCCGTTAAGGCGATAATAGGAGCATCGGAATTGTTTTTTTCCGTAATAGTTCGACTAGCCTCAAATCCATCCATTTCAGGCATCATACAATCCATAAGAATTAGATCAAATGCTGTTTCGTTGGTTCGACTGACAGCTTGTTTCCCATTCGTAACAACATCGACAATACAACCTGCAGTTTCTAGAATCTCTATTGCTAGCCCTTGGTTGACTCGATTATCTTCTGCTAACAATATTGAAGGCTTTTTAAAGTGGAGTGCACTATCTCCTAGCGAACCGGTCTTCCTTGAAGGGAAGTCATCTACAGTGATAAAGATATTGTTATTCCCTTCCATAATGTTATCCCAGACGAAAGATACCATTTCTTCTAACTCTCCAAACTTTAATGGCTTGGTTAAATACCCATTGAACCCAGCGTCTTTGAAGCAATTGGTGTAGCTAGTTCGGGTAGAAGAAGTCAGCATGATTAATACTGTATCACGAATGCTTTCGGTCGTTTTTATAGTTTTGGCTAAAATATCACCATTGATGTGTGGCATTAAGTAATCAATCACTGAGATGTCAAATGGTTTCTTTCCTGTTACGGCGTTCTCTAATAATGTGATGACATTAGAGGAGTGTTGCTCAAATACACATTCTACACCAAGCGATTCTAAATGTTGTTTTGCTAACTCACCATTAAGTTGGATATCATCAACAATTAAACAGCGTAAACCTTTTAAGTTATTGATTTTTTTAAATGGGTTGGGAGAAGGGGCGTCTTTTTCTAAGGCTAATGCATATTCCACTCCAAGATGAACACCTTCTCCAATTGAAAATGATCACCCCCTGCGATTAAACGTGATCAGTCTCT
>MDLC01000025.1 GCA_001723645.1 Candidatus Endobugula sertula
TACTGAACATTAACTTTGGCAGCCCTCAGGGCTGCTAACAACCGTCAAGCCTCCCGCTTTGCGGGAGCGTTATGACTGGGATGGTATTCACCGACCGACTTTAGATATTCAGGATATTGTGCAATTTACCGAGGGTATTGGTGCCGAACAATTATGGTTTAGCCAAGCAGGTAATGATCTTAAAGTTAACCTGCTGGACACCAGCGATGGCGGCACCAGCTATACCCTATCCGATGATCAATTGCTGATTCGTAACTGGTTTAATGATGGGCAGTGGTTCGGTGATGAATTGCATGAAGTAGACCTTATCGAAACCGATGCAGGCGTACTCGTTAATGATAAAGTGGATCAGCTGGTGCAGTCACTCGCCCAGTACGATATTGGTAATCTTGGGGATGTATTACACAGCAAGCCCAAGATGCCTTGCAGTTGGCTATTGTGGATACTTGGGATCATGGATAAGCTGATTGGGGCTGTATTTAAATATTGCCCTTAAATTTAAAAATATTAATGGGGTTGAATTTTGTTATTTTAATAACGCTTTGACTTTAAAGGAAAAAATGGTAGCTACGGCTGGACTTGAACCAGCGACCCCAGCATTATGAATGCTTGGGTTTTGAGTTTCAAGTAATGGCGTAAAAAAGCACCTTTTGAGTACATTTTGATCTGCGTTCCTAGTTATTAACTTAATAACAGGAGTGCAGAGATGCCACGTTTTCCCAGAGTCTACAGTATTGTAGCTACCAAAGGTGGAGTTGGTAAAACCACCACCGTTGTCAATGTTGCTGGAATGATAGCAGATATCGGCCAGCGAGCACTAATAGTTGATGGCGATCCGCAAAAATCAGCAACTGATTACTTTGAAATTACTGAATTAGCCCCCCATGGCTTAATTCAAGTCTTTAAGTCAGCTTCCACTGATGGATGTATATCCAAAACCGCAATACCTAATTTAGACATCATTCTTAATGATGATATTAAAGGTGACAGTGGAGAAATTCCGACTTTTCTTCGTAAGTCCATGACTCATTGCATGAGATTACGTTTCGCTTTAGAGGCATTAAAAGATCAATATGATTATATCATCATGGATAGTCAGGGAGATCAAAATGTTGTTCAAGAATCAATCATACTGGCTAGTGACTCACTAATAATACCTATAAACCCAGAGGTATTGGCTACTCGTGTAGTCATGCAGGAAACGGCTGAGCTTGTTAAGAACAAATTTCATCCCAAACTGGGTTTTCCTGCTTTCACTGGACGATCGGCTCCATCAGTCAAGATACTGATTAATAAATATATATCTCAAACCAACTCCTCAAAAGAACTCACTGCTTTACTTCGCCAATATTTCAATAGCGAGTTCGATGATCTAGTGCAAGTCTTGGATACCATCATTCCTAATAAAGAGTTCTATCGTAACCAAGCCGTTGCTATGAGAACGCCTGTACATAGGCTTAATCGTGAAGCGTATTTCACCATGCTTAGCTTAGTGACTGAAGACCTAGAACCAAAACTTTCTGGTTTAGAACCTCAATGGGAAGGCAAACGAATTGAGAAGTCTGCAACGGCAGCACGTTAAGTAGTAAATAAGAAAACTTGAGGAATAACGATGGCTAAAAGTAAGATCGATTACGCTGCTACTATGGTATCAGAAGCTTCAAAGCGTTTTGGAGGGGCTAGAGATGACAGCGTTTTAGCCCCAGACCCTGTAGTACCTACTGATATACCCGTTACTATAGACAACCTAGTGGCTTATAAGGATAACTATAGACGTAAGAAAAACCCTAAATACGATGAAATCAAAGAGAGTATTCGTAATGTAGGGTTAGATTATCCTCCCAAAATTACTCGTCAATCACCAGACCAGCCCTACATGATAAAAAGTGGTGGTAATACAAGGTTACAGATTCTTCGGGAACTTTATGAAGAAACTGGTGATGATCGTTTTTATCGTATTGATTGTAAGTTTATCCCGTGGTCACTAGATGAAAATGATGAGCATGATGATATTGAAGAGCTTGCAGAACATATTAGGGAAAACGAATTACATGGATATACTATTCTGATTGAGCGTGCGGGAGCTGCGGACCGGTTTAGAACTTTTTTCGAGAAAAAAGAAGGTAAATCACTATCAATAAGTAAGTTAGCAGTCTTAATTAATTCTAAAGGATGGCCACTAAATAATAGTAACCTAAATCAACTCCTCTATTCGCATGATGTGCTGTTACCTGTTATTCCTAATGCACTTTGGGATGGCCCAGGTTACCCCTTTGTAAAAAAGATAAGAAAACTAATATCAGACGGTGAAACGCTGTGGACTGCACTAGCTAAAGAGGATGACCCTGAATACAACCAGGTTTGGCAAACGGCATTTAGCGAACTGGACCAACAAGAACTATTTGATTATGACGAAGCACTTCTTGGTTTAGAGAAAGCAATTGCTAAAGCTTTCGAGTGTGAGTTACCCCATATTCAGGCTGAGTTGCAATCTATTATGCAAGGTGGCACCCCGCCGACAGAACGACCTGTAAGTGGTTTTGATCGTCACCCTCCTACAGATATATCAGCAGAAACAAAAGCCTCTGTTACGCCGATACGAGGAGGTGCCTCTGAAATCCAAGATCCTCAAGTCACGCAGTCGGTTGTCACTGCTGAAACTCGACAGCCTCCAGGTGCTACGACTGATGATCGCCAAGCTGTGCCACTGCAAGAACCTGAACCTGTAGAAATTATTGGTGGTCAAGCACATCCGAGGCCTGAGCAATTACCGTGTAATGTAGATATACCTTCAGGCACTGAAGATGCGATGACGGCCAAGATGACGTTACCACAGGACCATCCACAAGACTGGTATCGGACTAGGACTCAAAACTTCATTTATCCGAATAGCGCACTTAATCGTCGTCATGCACGTAAGCCCGGTGATGGTGACGCGCTACCTTTGAATGCCATGCTAGAACTACCGTTCGAGCAGTTTATTTGTGAGTGGGATTACTATGGTGGCAACCCAGTAACACGCATCCGTATTTTGAAGAAACGCCTACAAGACGAAGCGTTTTTGATGTTACAACTTTGGGCGCTAGATGACGCAATTGTCTATCACAAAGATGAACGGGTATTAAATGACCCTCTTGCTCCCCCTTTCTTATTCAATGAAGCCGCTGTGAAACGGGTCATAGAGAAATATATGAACTGTGAGGCTAAATTCTACCAAAAGCGTGACTATCAAGATCCCGAAGTTCATTTGCGTTGGCGTCAATTAGGTTTGCTCTGCTACGTCGCTGATGTACTGAGTTACTGCATGGATGACTTTGATTGGAACAATCCAAACGCAAAATTCTTTGCCTTTCCTAATTGTCATGAGATTGACCCAGGAACACTACGTATGGCACGAGGCAAAATTTCTGAAATTCGTGCATTAGGTTCATGTCCAGGATCAGAAGATATTTTTAGAGAAACTGCTTTTTACATGGGGTGCATTGATGCCTGCATGGGCATGATTATGCGCTGGAGAATTGTTTATACCGACAAAGAGGGGTATCTATCACACGGTTTCCCGATCGATTAGATCGGACAGATTTACCAATACAATCCACTGTTATTACGGCTGGAGGGCCAGGAGGAAACAATGAGTAAAAAAATAACGAACGCTATTCAAAAGGTGAATAAAGACGCCTTGGAGTTAGCCATTCTTGCAGTCCGAGAGGATAACCAGGAGGTGATCGAAATGTTAGGACTCGCTGATGTTGATAATGAGTCATTAAATGCATTATCTCGATTAGATGTGCATCAGCTGTCGTTTGCGGAAGACTTTCGCGGACAGCTAGTGGATGTTCGACTACATTCCCGTGGTTTAGGTCTCTATCTTGATATGGCTGTTCGTAAACAGCGAGAACAAGATACTGAAAATCGGGCAATTCGTGCGGGTATGCGTCAATTTATGTTGAATAAACTGACGGGCATGAGCCGAAGAGAATACGAATCGCGTCTAAAGCTATTGGATTTGCCTTCACATGAACGTGGACGAATTGAGCTGTTAGATGATGATCAAGAAGCAAAAGTGTTTTCTGTCTGGAAACGTTTACTTAACGAAAAGACTAGCAGTGAGTTGGAGCGGTATTGTCGGTTGCATGATGAGACAGGTATAGAACTAGATCGTGCGTACCAGAGTATTGATCAACTACAGAGTTATGACCGCAAAGCAACAGGGAGTTCTGCTTCGTGAGTTTTGATTCCTTTAATAATGAGAACCAGCAGCTTGTGACTCTCAAGCGGCAACTGGCAGTTATGGAGAAAGAGCTAAAAGATAGAGGTAATGAGGACAACCTCGATCATGAGCCTGAGTATGCAGTGCTGTTTACAGGTAATTGGCAAAGCTCTATACCCAATCAGTTGATACTCAATCCTGATTTAAGTCCAGTTGAAAAGATTACTTGGCAAGTGTGGCGACTGGCTATTCCGCACCCCGGAAAGCCAGGGGCTACTCCCCGTAGTAGTGAATTAATGAGGCACGCTAATTGTAGTAAGCCTACCCTTACCAGTGCTAAAGCGATGTTACGCGTAACCCGTTGGGCGACACGTTGTCGCTCAGTGAGAAATAGTCATGGACGGTTTTTAGGGGATATTTACCTACTTCATGATCAGCCTTTGAGTTTGGCTGCGAACCTAGAGTTAGATCCTGAGTATCTGAGTTATTTGGATAGCTTGGTTATGTCAGAAAAGAAAAATAAGCGTCTGCGAGCTGTAGCGGCAAGTATCATTCGTTCAGTAAGAGAAGACGAGCTCACTCCACAACAAAGAACCGAATTGCAAAGTTGTGTTGCGAATCTAGGGATGTTCTTAGAAAGTGAATCAGGCTTTCCGATATACCGGGAAGCTGATCAAAACACTACCCAAGTTAAAAATTTTAACCCGGTAGAAAGTGGTAATACGCCCTTGGAGGTCGAGGAGAGCGTTGAGATACCCAGCACAAGTATCCAGGATAAAAAATTTAACTTGGATGATACGAGCAAAAATGATCAAAAAACAACCCAAGATAAAAATTTTAACCCGGTAGAACCTGATAAAAACACCAGGTTAAAAAATTTTTTAACCGCTAGTAGTAGTAGTTCTAATAATAAAATAAATAATAATATTTCTTACGCGCGTGCGCGCGAGGAAGAATCTCATCTGTTGGCTGATCAGGATATTAGTGAGTTCATCACTAGCAATGTGCCATTGATTGGGAATGTATTGGCTAACCTTTTCAAACAAGTATTCATTGCTCGTGAATCTGCAGTCCCTGTGTTAATGACTAAAATCAAACCCCTCTCCAGAAGGCAGCAGGTCAATGTGCTATGCCAGTTGCTGGGAAGGTTAATACAAGCCGATAAAAACGAAGCGAACGAAGTGCGTGATGTCGTGAGGTACTGCCACTCACTGGTTACAGCGGAGAAAGAGAATCGATTAATGCTGGATGAGTATGCCCAGAGAATCAAAGAGGCTGTTGAGGATGATATGCCATTGGTTATTTAAACGATGTGGCATAGGTTTTTAGTCACGTGACTAAAAATATTGATTGTTTGGTAGCCTACCAAACTTTGAGACTGGCCAGAGCATGGGATGAGAAAGTGCTGGATGCTGTTTTTAGTCATGTGACTAAAAATAAAAGTAAGAATGTGAAATGAATTGGCGGCAAGGCTTCATGGGTGAAGCTGGAAGGTGCGGTTACCCGCACGGATAACCACCGGAGGATGAGAGTAAATGAAAACAGAAAAACAGCAAGAGGATGTCGATATGCCCTCTTCTGAACAAAACAACACTAACCAGGAGGCTACAGTGAGTAACAACAGCGACGATGATAAATCGACCCCAGAGCCGGCAAGTAAACCATCACCGGGTTCGCCGCAGGCATCACCGTCTGAGAAATCTGCGGGGAATGGTATGTCGGCATTCTTGGCTATTTCATCAGACTCAGACCCAAGAGCCATTGCGGAAAAGCGCAAACTGAATATGGCTGTCGCACGAGGTGAAATGACTCAGGAGGAAGCGGATGAGATTGCTAAACGCCCTCGTACCCCTGGAGCGTTTAAGTCGATTAGTGGCGAAGTGACGTTACGTACGAAGTTGGCTGTTTCCCTGTTTACCGGAAGACGTGGGAATCCAAGCAAGCATCTCTCCCCTATCATCGGCCTGACTCGTTTTGCAAAACGATCCGTAGAGATTTGGACGGCAGCGGAACAAGATGACCCCTATGCCGATCATGTACTGCTCCATATCGAAGAAGCCTATGATACTGCGAAAAAGCGTCTGGATAACATGACGAAGGATGTGGGTTCAGCGATGGAGGATTATTTGGATATTGATTTTGAAGATTCCGCAATGTCTTCAAAGAAGCCGACAACACTGCAAGCGGAATTTCATTGTTCATGGGCATGGCGAGGATTGAAGCTCGTTAAGCAATTTGACGATTTGGTGAAGTTGGCACTGGGAGGGAAACACATAGGCCTGTACACCGAAGAAGACTGGATAGCGATTGTTCATGAAACGGGCCGAGGTATTCGCCATATGTTTCTGCGTTCGGAGTATTGGATTTATACCGGCATTGGCCGGGAGAATGTGAAAGCGGATGATCGTTTTGCCCAAGAAGCGTATGAGAAATATGTGAAAGGTAATCGTAAGGATTTCTTGATACTGGACGATGATGTCATCAATGGCGTTCGTCGTGCGAAGTTATCACCAAAGATTAAAGGCAACCCCAGAGCTGAGCGTTTTCGTGCGATGAACAAGTTACGTGATAAGGCTGAGAATGATGGGAAAAAGAAAAAGACGAGTGTGATCATGAAATCCAGTGGCAAGAAGACAACGGATACTGGGAAGCCTTCAGGGAAAAAGACTCTGAAACTGAAGAAAAATGCTGAGAGAGAATCGTAAGAATGGGGAAAGAAGCGCAACTATTACATAAGTCTGTTCCTTTTGTGGGAGGTGACGTGTCACGTTCTTTAAAAGGCCTTTTAATGGATAAGGGGCGCGGGCATCTTGAGGAAGCTGTTAGAGACGCAGAAGTGAATGTGGAGACTGCGGAAGCGATGATCGAGAAGCTGGCGAATGATTACAACATACTGAACGCGCCCTATATCAAGTTGTATGTTCGTCGAGAGAAGCGAATTAAGTCGGGAGGTAAGAATCGAATCTTCTTGATGTGGACAGCGCGTGGAGATCTGGCGAAAGCGACTGACCAGAAAATCAGAATCAGTACCTTGGTTGACCCATTGGGGGTACACAAAGAAATGGGGCCGGACATTATGAGACTGCTGAAAGCCAATCCAACACACTATCAACGTATTGCAGCCTATGACTTTATTCGTCACAAAATGAATGCGATCTATGCCCTGCATTACGATCAATATAAAACGGTCTGTCAATTACGCGATACGGTCAATGCGTTTCATTCGGCAACTATTGATGCTGATACCAAACGACAGGCGAGAGAAATTAACCAGGCGTATCTGGAGATACCAGGGCTTGAGTCATTGTTCGCTGTGTGAGAGGCGCAGCAAATTGTCTCTGTGGAAGGCAGATTGATTGCAGAGAGCAAGCCGTATAATTCATATACTAATCAGCATATTCATTACCTTTGGGCAGGTAACTTCATATGGGATTTAAAACAAAGTTGTATCAGTACGACAGAATTGAGTTGATCATGGATGGGGACAGTGACCCCCTGCTGGTGATTGACATCAATGAGTTTCGAGTGCGATCAGGCACCAGTCGAGAAGAAGTCACCGTGAATATCACTGCACCGAAGCATGTGACGATCAACAAAACGCAACGGCGAAAGCCAGTAAGAACCAAGCCGAAAAAACGCTAAGCCAACTGATAGGATATTGATTTTTAGTCACGTGACTAAAAAAGACTGTGATGAAAACACTCCCAATACTACTTGATGATGAAGAGGCGATTCGTTACTACCAAGAGACTGAATCGATCAGTGACGCGGAAAAAGCGTATGTGGTGAGATTGCTGTCATTAGAGGGATACCAAAATAAGCGCATACGAGATGTTTTAGGTATCGAGAAGGTGTATGCCGTGACGCATCTCAAACGTGCAGGGTTGGCCCTATCCGATGATGAGCTGACACTGTGGTTGAACAACCCGAAGAAAATCACATTAGGCCATGTGCGAGCAGCTGCGAAGCTACCTCAGCCAAAACGAGAAACCCTACTGCGAGACATACTGGCCAAGAAAATATCTGTCCATGAATGTGAACTGATTGCCAAGGGGCAGAGTGAAGAAAAAGATGTGGATGTAAAGCGCTATGCGGAGGATATGGAAAACCAACTAGGCCGTCCGATTAACATCCGTTACAACCCCGCTAAATGTTCAGGCAGTGTGACGCTACAATTTTTTGGGTTAGATGATTTGGATGATGTGAGCGAGTCGCTAGGGTATAAGGTTCAGGAATAGGGAGGCATATTATGTTAGTGGTTAGCTACGGTGGTGGTATTAACAGTAAGGCATTGTTAGTAGGAATGTTTGAATGTGGCATTAACCCTGATGCTATTTTGTTTGCAGATACGGGGGGAGAGTCCCCTCACACCTATGCCGATATAGCGTCTATGGAATCATGGTTAAGTAGCATTGCTTTTCCAAGTATTACTGTTGTGAAGGTGGCTAGTAAAACACTGGAGCAAGATTGCTTGGATCGTAAAGCGCTACCATCGGTAGCTTATGGATATAAAACCTGTAGCCAACGCTTTAAACGGGAGCCTCAAGAAAAATGGTTGAATAATTGGGAGCCTGCGAAGGCCGTATGGAAAGCCGGTCATAAAATAACAAAAGTCATAGGGTTTGATGCTGATGAGCCACAAAGGGCACAAAAGTATGAGAGTGATAAATACACTCAATGGTACCCGCTGTTAGATTGGAATTGGGGAAGAGAGGAATGTATTGAAGCGATTGATCGTGCAAAACTCTCTCAACCGGGTAAAAGCAGTTGTTTCTTTTGCCCTAATAGAAAAACCTCTGAAATACGTGAATTGGCAGATCAGTATCCAGAGCTTATCGCTCGTGCTATACACATGGAACAAAATGCCGAGCTAACAAGTATCAAGGGGCTAGGGAGAACCTGGAGTTGGGAGGATCTGTTAAGGACAAAAGAAGTGTTTGGATTTCCTGATCGTTTTTCACAAATGCCGTGCGATTGTTTTGAGGGGTGAGAACTTAATAAATGGTTGACGTTGTTCTGATTAATAAAACTAATACGATCTCATGCGATGGTGATTGGGATACAGCGATAGATTACTCTGCGGTTGAAAGTCAGCATACGCACCTTGAGTTATCGATTGAGGGATTTCCTTTTCTTGTGACGATTACGCATGATTGGACACAGGAATCCTACTATATCGAGAATGAAGAAACAGGTGGATATGGGCCAGGTATGGAATATGGGCAAAGAGAGTATTGTGGAATGTCGGCCTCAATTGAATGGGTTGATTTAATCAGTAATGACTTTACTCATCCCGACAATATTGCCTCGATTGATGAGAAGAACCCAGTATGCAGCCAATTTCTAAAGGAGCTACAGCAACTCAATAAAGACGTTACGAGTCATGTGATTATCCCTATGGAGATTTACCGGGTCATAGTAAAAGCCAGACTGAATGAACACCTTGAAAAACTATTTACAACGCATATCCCAGGATACGATCGATATGCTGATTATCGATAAAGTAGTTTCATTAACCTTCTCCCATCGTTAGCCCACTTAGGTGGGCATTTTTTTGCACACTTCAAATACGTTTTGATGCTAGTCAACCTAACCACCGATTGCCACACTGCGCACACAATATTGAACAGCTATTGGAGGATAGTGTGATGGGCAACAATGAAAACAATCAAGAAATGGTGGAAGTCGTCACTAGCGAACAACTTGACGAGCTTGAGGATGTGATGAACCGAGGATTGGCGGAGGGTAACGTATCGGCAAAAACGATGGAGCATATTGAGCATTTATTAGATGTGATCACTATGGCTGAGCATCGTGGTGTACCGGTGCGATTTGTGAGAGATGAAAGCGCATCGGATGAGGTAAAAATAGCATGTTAGCAACAATGGATCCAAATGGTAATGATACTTCGACTGAGCAGGTCATTAATGACTCCCTGCTGCAGCAAGATAATCTGGAGGTTGCTGAGCATTTCTTATCTTGGATCAAACAAGGACTAAACGAAAAAAGTATTCCGGTGAATACCCCTGATGCCAATATCCATATTGTGAATGATGGTGTGTTTCTCGTTTCACCCAATATCTTTAAAGACTATTTGGCCATGAAAGGTATCAATGAGGATATGTGGCGACGCTTATCTAAGCGTTTTGCCAATCTCCGAGTGAACATTGTTCATATCGTCAGTACCGGGCACGCTATGAACCTTCACCGTTACTGCCTCAAAAAACCAGATGGCTCTCAGGAATTTGTGAACGGCTATCTTATTCCCTTTAACCATTTCTATGTGGATAACGCGACACTGCCAGAGGTCAATGCTGCACTGACGGTTGAACCTGGACGCGGAGAATGTCAGCCACGTATGAAACCGTTTACAGATACAAAGTAAATCCATTTTTCACACTATCAACTAACACAGAGAGGAGTTGAATATGCAAAATTTCTTTGCACAAGAAGGTAACTTAGGTAAATCCCCGGAGCTGATTGATGTGCCTACTGATGATGGCACCGTTAAAAAACTGAAACTGTCCGTTCGTTTTCCCTATAACGTGAGACAACCTAATGGTGAGTTTGGAGATACCAAGGGTATGTGGATGACCGTCGAAATGTGGGGGCGCCAGTCAGAAAAGCTGCATTCACTGTTACAGAAAGGTGCTCGAGTATTCGTGATGGGTACACTACAAGACAACTCCTATGTGGCCACTAAAGGTGACCGTGAAGGCCAAACCATTCCAGGGCTATTAGTAACAGCACAGAACATTGCTTTATCCCCACTGGGTATTGAAGGTGTAACGTATACCCAGAAGCCAGCTGCTGCTGATAACGCTGCACCGGCACAAGATGCTGCTGCACCAGCCACTCCACAAGAGCCGCCTCAATCATCCGATATGAGCGAAGACATCGAGTTTGAGGGGTAAGGCGAATCGATGGGTGGCAAACTACTGATTGTTGAAGCACCGAAGAAAGCGAAAACAATATCTCGTTTCTTTTCCGGGTTGACTGTCAAAGCGACAGTGGGGCATGTGGTCGATTTGCCTGTAAAAGAGATGGGTGTAGAACCACCCGATCATAAACCGCATTATGAAACGATTGCGGGAAAAGATAAGGTTATTGCAGGATTACGAGGAGCAGCCAATTCAGCGGATACGATTTACATTGCCACTGACTTGGATCGTGAAGGTGAAGCGATAGCCGCTCATGTCAAAAACCTTTTGGGTAAAAAGCATGAGAAGAAAATATCACGTGTAACGTACACTGAGGTTAATCGATCGGCGATTGATAAAGCGATGCGATCACCTCATAGCATTCGCTGGCCGTTAGTGAGAGCCCAGAAAGCTCGACGTGTAGTGGATCGTTATGTTGGTTACAGTGTCTCGAAGCTACTAACCCAAAAGATAAAAAGCGCACTATCATTGCCAGGACTATCCCGATTAACAGCAGGACGAGTTCAGTCAATAGCGTTAAAGCTGATTGTCTTACGCCAGAGAGAGATTGAGGCTTTTAAGCCAGTGACTTATTACGGTGTCCGAGCGATCGTCCATCATAGTAACAACAGTGGTAGTTTTACGGCTAATTGGGTACCCAGAGATAACGACCGTAATGATGATGGTTTAGTCGTTGATGTTTCTGTAGCAAGGCAAGTCAAAGAACAAACAAAAGAGCTTCGTCATACTAAAAGTGAAATAAAACGGGCAGCAGTATTACCACCGAAACCCCTCACAACATCAGTTTTTATTCAATTCTGTGCTGGTAAGTTAAAGCTGACAACCAAGTTAGCTATGGCATCTGCTCAGCGATTGTATGAGCAAGGTTTAATTACTTATCACCGTACAGATAGCCCTACGATGTCTTCAGAGGCTATAGAAGCGGTCAGAGAGTATGCAACAAAAAATAACCTACCAGTGCCGAGTAAACCCCCTTCATATAACGCGAAAGCGAATGCGCAAGAAGCACATGAATGTCTACGGGTGTCGGATATTAATCTTGAGAGTCCAGAGAATCTTGAATCACAGGATCAATCTGTTTATCGATTAATTTGGGAAGTGACGTTGTTGTCTCAGTTGGCTAAGGGGTTTGATGATCGCCAAACTGTTAATTTTGTCAATGGTAATGAAGAGTTGTTTGTCGCCAGAGGACGTAAAGTTATTGAATTAGGTTGGCGTTCTTTTGCATCGAAGTACTTCAATCAATCAAGCAGTAAAAAGTCACAAAAAGATGATGATGCTGAACAAGTGTTACCAGTCATTAAAGAGGGCGCAGTGTTTAGTGATTTATCAGTATCGCTTTTGGAGAAAAAAACAGAACCGCCTGCAGTGTTGACTGAGAAGACGCTTGTTCAAATGATGGATAAGCAAGGTATTGGTCGTCCTTCTACTTATGCGCAAACGATAGAAAAAATCGTCAGTATGAATTATGTAGAGCGACAGGCTAAAACACTAAAGTTTATACCGACATCATTAGGGTATGTTGTTGTTGATGCGTTAGAGCCATATTTCAAGTTTATGAGTGTAGATTACACTGTAACACTAGAGGCTGAGTTTGACCGGATAGCGGAAGGTAAAAACGATTATCTATCAGTAGTTGATGCCGCTTATCAGCAGCTACAAAAAGAAATGGAGGCTTTTGAGAAAGGTGATATAAAAACTAAGGTAAAGCCAGATGATTTGGCATCATTTTGTTATTCAAAAAAAACCTCTTCACGTGGAAAATCATCTTCCAAAAAAACATCATCACAAAGTGGTAACTACAAAGACGGAGATCAATGCCCGGAATGTAGTAAAGGCACCATTCAGATCAGACATTTCAAAAAAGGCGCTAATACAGGCAAGCCATTTTTGGGTTGTAATCAATTCCCTGACTGTAAATTCTTTGCGTGGCCGTCGTCCACTCAAAAGCAAGCTAACTAATTATTCACGAGGCATACTGATGAAAACGTTTATTTCTATCGTCATGCTGTTGTTGAGTGTTTTTATTCACTCCACCAGCGTTGCACAAACGGTGCAAACCGATCGCTATACCCAAGTGCGCGTTGGACCAGCGCCGGGGCAAATTTCACCGTTGGATGAAATCACACGTATTGTATTGAGTGATAATTTTCGTACGGTGGGCGAAGCGATTGAGGAAGTCCTCGATGGTACCGGATATCGCCTACGACACATCAAAGACAGTTACGAAAAACCTATCGATACGATCTTGATGAGTCAGCCATTACCTGAATTACATCGACGCCTTGGACCCATTACTATTCGAGATGCGTTAGAGGTATTAGCTGGTGATGCCTGGCACTTGAAAGAAAACAAATTAGGGCGTGAATTATGGTTTGTTATTAATCCTCACTATGCAAAAGATAAGCATCGTGTTCAGCGATTGTTAAAAGAAACATCCTTCAAAAAAGCCGCCTCACAGCCGGATCAATTTTATCTGGAGTTTCCCCCAGGCAATGTTAAGTCGCCTAAAAACAAACGTGCCTTTAACCAGTTTATTCAAACGATTAATCAACAAACGCTCGTGTCCATTGATGTGCAAGGGCAATCGTACAGTAAAAAAAATAAAAGCAGTTTGCAGTTGGCCAAAGCGCGTGCTCGGTGGGTAGAGAAAGCATTAGGGAAGGCGGGAATACCAGGGGATAAATTAAATGTGACTTACGATGCGCGTAATCACCAACCTCAGTCACGTAGTGGCGTTTTGGTGACACTGACCGCTGATCGTAACAACGATCCCGATAAACGAGTGGTTGCGGGTAGCAATGATAAAAATCCATCGAAAGTGCAGGATCAGGCATTTGCACAACAGGTGGTTGAAGCACCGACCGTCTATCGCTTTTACCGAGGTGAGGATCTGGAGTCTGCGTTACGTCGATGGGTGAAGCGAGCTGGTTATAACAACCTTGTATGGAACGTTAAAGATAAGGATCAGTATTTTGTGACTGTTCCTATTGGTGCGGATGCGATTTTTAAGTGCGATTTTTTAGAGTGTTTGAGTCAAGTGAAGCGATCTTATGCTGAAGCAGATACGCCACGTTATTTTGATATTGATGCTCTCGGCGGAAATAAAATTGTGACCATTAAATTATTACACCTGGATAGTAACCTATGAGACAGCAGAGATCATTACGACTTTTAACCGTAAAGGCAGGTATTGCATTATCGCTACTAGGGTGTAGCAATGCCGGTACATTACCGGAATCAACTAAAGCCTATGAGAAGGCTGATAAAATTTTTCATGACGGCGTTCATCGTGTAGAAGCTGATCGACGAGCACGGGATGCGTATGCCATTGGTGTGCAACCGGATGCGATGTGGGTGTCTACCAATTTAATTCGTTCTAATCATATTATGCCCGTCAGTCTTCAGAAGAGTCGCTACAGTTTTGTACGCGGATTTAAAATGACACTCAAGGACTTATCTTCTTACGTCACACAGGTCACGGGTGTCAATGTTCGTCGAGCCCCTGAGTTAATTGAGAAACGCATAACATCATCAGCATCAACGACTGTAGATGGTTCGAGTGTGCAACCGATTGCAGACCCTAGCCAACAACAAAATACCTCCGATAATGATAACGAGTTAGCCGAGTTTATTCCGACTGATGTGTATCGTCCGAATCTGACCAATGTGACCCTAGCTGAAGCTATGGATGTGATTACTCAAGAGCTGGGTATTTACTGGCGTTATTCTCGCTCTGAAGGGATTACGTTGTATTACTTTGATACCGCCTCATTTACGATCAATGAATCGACAAAAACACAGACCATTACGAAAACCAGTACTACCGGACAATCTGGCTCGCAGACCGATACAGGTTCTGTTGATAATTCATCATCACTGACTGTGGCACAAGAAATTCGTGGAAACTTTTGGGCAGAAGCGAAGCCTGCGATTATGGAAATGCGCAGTAATTATGGCCGCATCGTGGTCAACACCGGTGCCGGTGGACATATCCATGTTACCGATAGCCCAGATGTGATTGCCCAAGTGGGTAAGTATGTTGAAGAGCAAAATCGTCGGTTTGAACGTGAAGCACGTATCCAGTTAATGATTGTCAATGTGCGTAAAAGCAGTACTGATAACTTCGGGTTAAATCTTAATATCGTCCAAGATCGTGTGAATCGGGAACTCTTTAACTTAACCACTACACGGGGAGCCATTGATGGCGGTAGTGGACTATCCGTACAGAACAACCGGCAAAATGCCTTCAATGGTTCGCAGCTCTTCTTAGATGCGTTATCGACGCAAGGAAAAGTGTCTGTGCTTCGCACCGAAGAATTTCCGGTGAGTAATTACAATGCCTATAACCACAAAATCGGTGGTGTTAGCCGTTTCTTATCGCAAGCCAGTACATCGGATACGGGCGATGATATTGTGGCTGACAATGTGATTGAGGACTTGTTTGAAGGGCGTGGTGTAGCGTTGCTCCCCAAAATACAAAGTCCACAGAGAGCGTCCTTTGAAATCTTTATTGATGAGTCTTCAATAGCGAGTACGGAGGAAATTACATTAGGGGATGGGTTGATCTCAAATGCACCACAGACGTTGAATGATGAATATTCAAATACGTTGTCGTTCAGAAATGGTCAATCACGTGTACTGCTGAATTACACCTTCGAGCGTTCTAATCGTAGCGATAGCTATACCTTGAAAAAAACCTCGTGTATTACCGGGTGTAACAAAGAAAGCGAATATGAGCGTAATTATTTGTTGTATGTCATGACGACCTGGATTCAGTGAGGTCGGTATGGCTAAAAGTCGTCAATTTAAGAATGCACAGTTTATTCGTATTGAAGGGCAGCTGTGGGCGTTAGGTTTGGAGTGGCACCAGGTCAAAGGCAAAGAGGCCTCTGTGCGTCATTGTCGCCAGCTGGCCAAGGATAGCCGAGGGACTTACGGTACGCTCTGTTACGCGCCTGAGCCTGACAGAGACGATGAGGATGTTGAGACTACGAACGATGTGAATACGCCGTTACCTCTTTTCGGGGTGGTGGCCAACGCAGGCCGGGGTCGTCGTGCTCGATCGGCAGCAGTATTGGTTGACCAAACCTATGAGCAAGCCATTGTGGTATTACCGATTGAAGACGGTGTGTATTGGTTATGTGCGGTGGCTGGAGGCATGGTCATTATCGGTAAGGATGTGGTGTCTGATGAAGATGAAATCAGGACGATGGCCACTGAGCTATTAAGTTTAAACCCGGATTTTACGTGTGTGGGTGATGATACCTTCTGGGATGAGGTGGACTGGTCAAGTTTAGATAGGGATCCGGCAACCGTTGATGTCATCGATGTGGATACCTTTTTTGATCCACAAGATAGCTCAGACGTTCCTGCACTGATTCACTATGGCAGTCGTCGATGGTTATGGGCATCGCTGGCAATGATAAGCGCTTGTGTTGTTGGTATTGCCGCTCACCAAGCGTATCAGCAGTGGCTGGCTCCTGAGCCAGTCGCAGCTCAAGTGGAGCAAGATCCCGCTGAGATCGCCATGGATACGCATAATGCGACTGTGACTCGTGTGGTACAGGAGAGTGGGATACATCGGAGTAACGTAGCCTGGACGCAGCGTGTTCTCGCATTGGTCGATCGTACTCCGGTGAATACACGTGGCTGGACATTACAGCGTGTTGAATGCGGGTTTATGAGTGATCAGTGTGAGCTGCAATGGTCATCCGCTATTGGTACTTATGCGGATCTCTTACAAGCGCGAGGGAGTCAATCTCAAATGACTTTTGACGGCCCGAAGCAAGCCACTGAAGTGTTGCCTTTATCGGTGAAAGACAGATTGCTTTCCTCACTACGTGATCAAGGCGCTGTACGGCAGTATGTCACGACATTGCCCAACACTCGACACTTTGACGTTCAGCATGTCAGTCAATTACAAGAGTTCGATAGCCTAGATGATGTGAGCCGCTTTGGCTTAAACACGCAACCTGCTCAATCGTACCTCTCCCTGGCACCGGTACCGACACGCCAGACAGTGGGCTCCTTGGTGGTGGGCGATTGGCACCTCGATGGTACCGGCATCACCATTTTGTTGGGATCCATTCAGCTATTAAACCCATCGGTTTTTCATGTGCAATCTCTTGCGCTGACACTAAAGAAAACTACATCCAATCAATCGTCATTGTCCAGGACAGAGTTATCTGTTGAGTGGAAGTTGACGGGCAATTACACCACTCAAGGCGACCAGTAGGTATTTATCATGAGATGTCATTTACCACAAATCACGCTGACGTTGAGCATGGCTCTTCTGTTGGGCTCATCGTTTACATTCGCGGGTGTTGATGAACTACCGCCACCAGACAATGCAGGTGGAGCATCTGCGCCTAATACGGGTTTTGAACAGTATGGTGGGACGGTGCAACACCTGATCGATAAAAAACGTCAAGGAATTGAGCAGCAGCCACCAGCACCGGATCCAGCCAGTGATACACCACCAACAGTAGATACTGGGGCAGGTGGGACAACGTATTACCCGCCTATTGTTTTTGTCGGTATGTATGAACAAGCAGACGGTGATCGCGTTGCTGAAATTTATTTCAGGGGCAACATTCTGCAATACCGCAAAAAAGAAACCTTACCGAACAAAGAGGTCATTACTCATATTGACGATCGCGCCCTCACGACCAACCAACAGCAGTATTGGCTAAGTCCGACACCGACAGCTCCAGAGACTTCACCGAGCCTGGGTGAACCGCAGGTGCCGTTAGGACTGATTCAATAGGAGGCGGTATGGGAGCAGTTATTCGGCGTGTTGATGAGTTAAATACATTATGTCCAGGTTGGAAAGCCTACGAGGAAGAGTCTCGTGTCTTTGCATCCCTGGGTATTAAAACCCCTATGGGGTCTTTTATGCTCTTGGCTCAAGAAGAGAGTGAAAAGCTTTTACTGTTGGTTAGCCCAGATGCACACAACAGCCAAGAATTTTATATGGTCGGTACCAAATTGTTACGTGAGTATGACGTGCAAGTACTTCAGGCCGAATCCAGCATCTTACGCATTCTGGTGACAGAGCGTGATGAAGATGAGAAAGAGAAAGTTACGCAGCAAGACCAGCAGTTGTTCCATGAAATTATTGAAGATGCAGTCGCACAAGGCTCATCGGACTTGATGATTCATGCAACCCGTAAGGGACTGTACGAAGTTTTGTACGACATTGATACGATTCCAGAATATATCCGCGATCTCACTGAGTCTGAAGTTAAAGGCATGATGCGTTATTACTATCAACGCATTGCGAAAAATAGTGTAGAAGAAACCACGCATTCAATGGAAAGTGCGCAATTTGCTGGTGGCACCATTATGGTCAATAGTGAAGTGGTTAGATTACGTTACCAGTCTAAAGAAGTGTTTCCGTATGGTATGGACTTTGTTATTCGACTGCTTAATCAAAGCAAGGAAACAGGCTTTGATGATGTAGAAGATTTACAGTTAACCGACGATCAAACAGCGGCACTTAGGCGTATCCAAAATCGTGAGAAGGGCGCTGTGGCGATAGCGGGTGAAACCAATAGTGGGAAAAGTACTACCGCGAAAGTTCAGCTGGAGTCTATAAAACGTGATAGGCCGGATAAGGTAGTCCGCACTTTAGAATCCCCTGTTGAATATTTAATGCGCTTTGGTATTCGACAGCATGAAGTGCGTGAATCCAAGTCAGCCGATAGTGCGAACGCAATGGATCAAGTCGTAAAAGAATTCATGCGGATGAATTTTAAGTTGGCTTATGTTGCGGAATTACGAGGCGTTGAAACTGCTCGGCTATTTGTCAATATTTTAGAGTCTGGCCACGGGGTGTATTTAACCTTGCACACCTCTGGTGTCTTTACTGTTTACGATCGCCTGGAAAGGCAAGGTATTGATAAATACATTACCACTCAGGCCGGTAATATCAATGCACTGATTTATCAGAAACGCCTCCCTCAGTTATGTGAGCATTGCAAGGTTCCTTTTGTTGATCATCATGAATCCCATCCAGAACTGTTATCCCGTTTAGAAATGATTGGTGTTCCTCTGGATGAGGTGTACTTAAAGTCCTCGACTGGCTGCAACCATTGTCGTCATTGAGGCATTAAAGGTAGTCGTATTGCGATGGAGATCGTAATGCCTAATGCGGCAATGTCACAAGCCGTGCTCAATAAAGACCGTCATGGGTTCTATCAAGAGTGGGTAAAGCGTTGTGAAGAAAGTCAGTGGGGGGATATAGCCGAAACGGATTGTTATCACGCTATTCGATTAATGATGCAGGGAGTTATTGATCCTGTGACCTTTGAACAAGCTTACGGGGTGATTGATAAGAGAATGCTTCGAGAAGAATGTAATACTTGGCAAGACGGTGAGGGTTTTTCTATATGGAAATAAATATTGAAAAAGCAGTGAAGAAATCACGGAGAAGATTGAAGTCGGTCAGTTATCGTGTCCGGTTTTATGAACTATTAAAAAACTATGTTGTGACTGGGCGAATGGCATTTCCTGAGGTGTTTCGTAAATTAGCGAAACGAAAAAGGGAAAGAAACAATAGGGATGCGATTATTTTCGAGTCACTGAAAGCCTTGGTCGATGAAAAAAATGTGAGTGTTTTTGATGCTTTAGCCATGATGTTGCCACGTGAAGAAATAATGCTTTTAGAATCCTCGCCTAGAGAGGATATGTCCATGGGGTTTGATCAACTTATTAAGTTGGCAAAGAGTAAATCGGATATCACTAATGCTGTTATTGTCTCAGTAGGAATGGGTTTTTTATCAATAGTCTCAGGTATCCCATCGTTGCTATTTCAGCTATCTATTCAAGTCCCTGAGTATTTGCAGATTTTACCTGAAGAGCACTGGCCGGAGATTAGTCACTTTTCTTTGTTTCTGTATAAATTATTGATTGTTCATTACTGGGTTATACCTGTTGTAATAGTAATTATTATTGGGTTCACAATCTACACCTTATCAAGACCATCGTTCGTCCTTCGCAGAACGCTTGATATTCTTCCTCCTTGGTCAATTCAACGAGGTATTCAGTCATCATCTTTTATGGTTGGCCTTGGAACGTTATTAAATCAACGAATTGCTTTCCCATCAGCACTAGAAAAATTGTTATCAGTTTCACCCAATTATATGCGATTACATTTAGAAAAAATGGAAGAGCGTATGGAGGAAAATATGGCACTTGAAGATGTCATTGATACCGGCTTTGTACCTAGAGATCGGATGGATTATATAGAAGACTTTGTGGATCAAGTTAGTTTTAGTCGAGTATTGTTAGATGAGGGAGAAGATGAAATTAAAAAACTACCGGGAAAGATAAAATCCCTCATGCTTACGATGATGACATTAGTTATTTTGACTATTTTTGGTTTGAATATCTATGTCAGCTTTTCTGGTCAGCAAGTAGGTATAGCGTATAAAGAATATTATGAAAATGGTTTTAGGCGTTAATATTTATTACTACAAACTTAAAATAGAGGTTAATTATGAAGAAATATTCAATGATAAATAGAAAACAGAGAGGGGCTATAGAACCTATCGTCTTTGGTCTTTTTGCAGTGCTTGTATTTTTAGGTTTATCAGCCTTACTTGTGCAAAAAGTTTTTTTATCTGACTCTTCTTTTCAGGTGTTGCTTAATGGTCATCGTCTTATGGTGAAAGCCGTATATGACGATTTTCCACACGCTACTGATTTTTCCACATTAGATAATGCCATGGCTAACCAGGGGCGTTACCCACCGGATAATTGGAACAGGGGCGGGTCGACAATTGTAAACAATGTGAATGGTGCCGTGAATTTTGATGGGTCTACTTGTAACGGTATTGCTGATGCCTGTTTTTCGGGTTCGCAAGCAAATTTAAGTGCATCGTTATGTAAAAAGTTTGCGAATGCAGAGTTTGTTCGCGCAAATACGATTATCGTTGGTACCACGACAGTGAAAGCCAATGCAACAGCCGTTGTGAATCCAGCAACCATCAATGCTGCCTGTAATAATGCAACCAATACGGTTGCTGTTCAGTATTCAAAATTTTAATTGATGTTAACAAAAAGGTCATATGATGAGGCTTAGTTCAGTCTGCTCTTTCAAAAAGCAAAAAGGTGCAATAGAGGCGATCGGGTATGCAATGATACTAGTATTCTCTACGCTTACTTGGCTGTGGATTCAGCAGCAAATGGAGCAGTTTAAGGATAGTGCCGCAGATCAGTCAGGCGTGTACGCTGCTCAATTCAAACATGCGTTGCAATCTAAACTTACCCAAGATGGAGTCGGTATCACTACTGGCACGTTTACAGGTACTGCATGGTTAAAAGATAGCGCAACTTGTACAGCAGGTACTGGGACACTACAGCATCTTCCCTGCGCCTTTCCTGATAATCTGAACTTTGACTTGTCGTACAGCACGGTAGTTACCGTCTCTGGAGGTATAGCGACATTAACGACTTCTCTAGGGGCTCCGATGTATCGTGGTCAGGCGAATTCTAGTATTGCTGGCCGTATCGTGTCTGCTATCAATGGTGCCAATAGTGCGTACTCAACTCCTGTCACCCAAGCGTACTTTGTGGCAAGTCATGATATGAGTACGGGAGTCATCACGATCACCGTCACCAGTTCGGCTAACCTGGATTATTTGCGACCCGATGGAACGGTATTGCCGACTGCGGATTTTAATTGGAATGGTAATGGTATTACGGGTATTGATAATCTGTCTTCCAACACACTATCAACGACAACAATCAATACCTCCTCGCTGACCGCAACGGGGAGTCTTAATAGTAGTAGCTTATCGACGGGTACGGTATCTACAGGAACTCTGTCTGTGACCGGGACAGTGAGTGCTCCATCTGTATCAGGTACTACAATTACTGCTACAAATTCGACCAACACTACAACGAGCACTACGAACTTAACCTTTCGTAGTGCGATTACGCCTAATGGTGGTTGTTCCGGGAGAGCGATTAATGTGGATTCATCTGGACGAGTTTATTCCTGTGTTAGTGGTCGATGGACTTCGGTAGGTGGCACACCTTCTGTTGTAGTGTCTAACGGCGCCCGTGGTACTGGCAACCATGTACTAGGTTATTTCCATGGGTGCTCAGCATCTGGACATTACAATAACTCTAACTCTGGTGACAGGATGAATGCTTATATTTACGCAGCATCTGGGCCGATCAGTGATGGCCGTTATTATTGGCGACTATACAACTATTCAGAACGATCTTCTCAACAATTACGCTACACCTGTTGGCGTTATCAATAACTGTTTTATTCATCAACTATAACCCATTTAACAAATGAGAGCTTTATGAAAAGCATTAAACCTACAGCGTCACACCCAAAGACAAATGAAGTGATATTACAATTAATTACCAAACACTTATCGAGAGAGAGTGTAGCCTTGGATTTTGGAGCAGAGCGGGGGTATATGAGTCAGAAGGTTGGACAGTACCTTGAAGGAAACAATCAAGAACCACGCAAGTACCCGTATGCCTGTGATATTGATTCTGATGCATATGAATACGAGGGTATCCATTGTCAGCGCATTCAAGATAATTCAGATATTCCATTTCATAATGATTTTTTTGATGTAGTTTATTCTATCGAAGTTCTTGAACATATGCCTCGTCCTTATGATTTTTTCCAGCAGTGTTATCAAAAACTTAAACCCGGTGGTCGGTTAATTTTTTCTACGCCTAATGTATTAAATTTTCAGTCACGGTTACGCTTTTTGCTAACAGGTTATCATGAAATGTTTGGGCCTCTTTCTATCCAAGAAAAAAATGCGGGGCGATTATGCGGGCATATTATGCCTCTGAGCTACAGCAACTATCATTATGGGTTGAGAAAGTCCGGTTTTAACCAAATTGAATTTCATGTTGATCGTAAAAAGCGAGGAGCATTGATTCCGGCGCTGTTGCTTTACCCCTTATTGAAGTGGTCTAGTTATCGAGCAGATAAGCGATTACAGCGCTACGACACAGAGGTAGCCAATGAAAATAAAGGGGTTGTTCCCTTTGTGAATTCATTGGATATGTTGGCTTCAAGAAGCTGCATTATTGTAGCTCAAAAGCCCTATTGACAAATCCCTCTGTGGTGCTATATTGAGCGTTATCAAAGCCAGTGACATTTCACTGACCTTGTTAAAAGATCATCCGTCAGTGCGGAGCCTTCGGGCAGTGATGATCGAGGCGAAAGCTTTGCACTGTCATTTCATCTCAAGACTTCGGTCTTATCTTACGTTTTTCAACCCATCGGGGATACACCATTCCCGTTGGGGAAGTTGTTTGTGTATCTCCATTTTTATCTTTCTTAAACTTGGAGAATCCTATTATGACTACTCAAACTAACTCTCAGAAAAAAGCGTACTTAAACCTACATACTGAAGGTATGGCGTATCTAAACAACATCGAGACGGTAACACCGAATAAACAAGGGGCGAAATCATTTCTTTCTTTGTCGGTTGCACTACTCGAAGGTGATCCTGAGAAGCCAACTAAAACCTACGTATCATTGGTTATTCCTGAAGCACTGGACGACGTGACTGCACTTTTGGTCAAGCATCGTGAAGCAATTGCTGATCGTGATACCAAAGTGTTTGCCAACATCAAGTTTGCTAATCTTCGCCACAAACCCTTTGTTTATGGTGAAAACTCACAGCGAGCTGGAGAGTTGGGTGTCAACCTCAATGCGAAGTTAATCGGCCTGAAATACCTCAAAGTAGGTGACCAGGTGGTTTATAACAGCAACGAGAACGACGACCAACGTGCGACAGATACAGCGACTCATGAAACGACTGCGGTAAGAACAACTGCTCCTCAATCGTCTCCTGCACCTTCTGTCACTCAGTCTACGCAGTCTGAATCATCAACAAAAGCCAGTCCGAATAATTTATTCAGTGAATTGGAAACCGTTGGTGCTGACCTGTTTACGATGCCTCTGCAAATTACATTGTCGAAAGATGATCCGCAGTTTGCAGCACGTAAAGAGGGTGTTAAAGCTGCAGGCTATCACTGGAATAGTGAAAAGTTTACCTGGATGTTGCCAGAAGTGGAGCTATCGCAAGATGATCCTGCTTTTGAGTCTAAGAAGTCACTGCTCAAAAAGATGGATTATCGTTTTAATCGTGATAGTAAAACCTGGCGAGTTGCGTTTTCTCAACGAGGCAACAGACAACGTCAAGGCTAAACCTTACCTCTCACCCGTTAACTACTTTGTAGTCAACGGGTTTTTATCACCTTTATATAGTTGGAGTGGAAATCCTTAGAGTTTCTGCGTAGATAAATTTGTGAGGTTTGTTATGAATAAAAATATGAATAGAAAGGAAGAGTTTGATTTCCGTACCAGAAACCTAAAACCAGAGTATGAGATGAAAGAAGCTCTTGAGCATGGTCTAGGTCTGTTTCCTGTACATCGTGAAACGGGGGAGGTATGTGATTGTAAAATGGAGTGGGATGAAGACGGAAAGATCTTGTCTTGCCCTGTTTGTGGACTTGATGGAACCTAAGTCCTTATCCAGACCCGTTATCTACTTTGTAGTTAGCGGGTTTTTATCTTTAACCCACATGGGCGATTTACAGTTGCCCAGTGATGGGTGTGTAAGTTGATTGCCCGATAGATTATTAACTTGGAGAAATCTAATGAGCAATAGCAGTATTAACAATATTCTGGAAGAGCTTTCAATTTACTTTTTGCAAACTGAGTATGATGAATGGAACCGCATTAAATGGGATGGAATTATAGAGAGCCTTGCTGGTGAAGGTGGTGAGGTGAATTTATTCTCTTTTATGTGTGGGGCAAGTGATAAAGATTTAGACCTTTTAAATCGTCTTCTTATCGTTGTGAAAACTAATGGGGTAGAGTTTCTTAAACCGCTTATTAACGAAATAAGTCAGTTTTCATAAACATGCTTTGAACTATTACAGTTTTGATCGTAACTTGACCATCTTGCCCTCCATCGAGGGCTTTTTTTGAGCTGACCTGAATCAAGGCTTGTTTTGCGGATATGTGCGGGATGCGTTATAGTTATATTTCTTCTGTTCCCAGCAGTCTCTGGGTATCTTTTGCCCCTTGAGGGTTTGGCTGTTCGTACCGAGGTTAGCAGCAGCACGGTTTATCCAGCTCGGTTAGTTTCAAGAAAACTGATTACCATCTTCTCCTCCAGCTGTATGGTAATGCCCACAGTTTTCATCTCTGCTGTCTAAGAATCAGCAATACTTCCCCATGCGGATGTGTACTCTTAGCGGGGTGCCTTCCGCTCTCTAAAGCCAGGTTTATAGCCTAGAGACGTTTTGTGAGAACCTACTATTGAGCATAGACGGTATCTCACAAGGCGTCTTGGTTATAGACTGCCTACGCTTTTCTATATCGCGTACATGCGCGGAACCAAATACATGACACCGTTTGTGCAGATTTGACTGTGCTCGGTTTGGATGCATGAGTATGAGCTTTGGCAAGGGTGATTACTGATGATGTTATGGCAGGAGCTGTTATCTCATAGAGGGGCGCAGTTTGAACCCCCTCTATCAAATACCAGTTTCAATGAATACAGGTTAATGGCTTGATTATTTAGTGTTGGTCTATTAGACTGGTCTAGTGTTAATAGAGAGATTGATGTGATGCGAGAAGAAATCGGTTCTTATGATGCTAAGACCAAATTGCCCGAGTTATTGAGAAGGGTTGAAGGCGGTGAGTCGTTTACGATTACTAATCGAGGGAAGCCGGTAGCTGATGTTGTTCCCAGTGAACAAGCCCGGCGCCTACAGGTGCAAGAAACGATCGATAAAATGTTGCTATTGAGAAAACCAGCAGTGACAGATGAGCAACTGTTAGCGTTTAAGTCAGAAGGACGTGCATGAAACGATTTGTCCTGGATAATTCTGTGACGATGCGTTGGTTGTTAGCGTCTATGGATGCGAAAGACCAGGCCTACGCAGAGTGTGTATTGCGTAGTTTATCGGACGCTGATGCGGTGGTCCCTGGGCTATGGCACCTTGAAGTAGTTAATGTACTGATGGTCGCTGAACGAAAAGACCATATTGTGGTGAGTGAAGTCGAGGGTTTTCTATCTCAGCTAGAAGCCCTACCGATTGACACCGATCCACTGACATCGCGTCAGTCGTTTAATCGGATACTGAGCTTATCCAGAGCCTATGGGCTCAGTAGTTATGATGCTGCTTACTTGGAATTGGCCGTTCGTGAAGGTTTGGCGTTGGCTAGTTTGGATAAAGCATTGGTTAAAGCGGCAGAACAAGCAGGCGTTGCTATTTATCAAGGATAAAAGTGGGCCTGAAAAAAATATCAGGATAAATTATGAGTCAGAGAATTACAGCGTTACCTTCAATTCATCAAGCGGCAGTCCGACAGGCTCGTCGTGATGCAACACAGTCAATGATTGCGGCACTTGGTGCAGACAGTGCCCCTGCAGATATTCAATCGTTCATTGCCTTTGGTGTGTTGGTGGGTTTGGATGAAGGGCAAATCCGTGAGAGATTACCAGGGGCAATAGAGTCGTGTGACATTGCGAGTATGTCACCAGAATTAAGACGACTGCATATTGAGAGAATGAATCGTCCGTGTGAAGAGGACCGACAAAAAATATAGTTTCAGAAGCCCATCGTCTTTTTACGATGACTTTTGAGAAAGCTGTGCGTAGGATCTGTAATCGCAGCGAGGCTTGAGCCTGATCCGATAATGCTAACCCGATGGGGAGAATTCCCCGCAGGGCGTCTCCTTATCCTTTATTCAATATTAAAAGACTGAGGAAACGTTATGGCGACTCAATACCAGAATACCTTAACCATAGGTCGGTATATTGTTGAGGAAAGTGTCTCTGCTGCAGGGACTTTTGCTCTTCACATCGAAGACTCAATAACAGGCGAGCAATTCGAGTGCGAAGGGCTGGATCTGGAGGAATTCGATAAGCTCTTAGACTTATTATCGACGGTTCAAAACCCCAAAATTATTTTTGGTATTTTGAATTCTCGTGAAGCAGGTTAAAAGAGTACGGTAGTTTGGGGTGTAATGCACCCCGATATTACTTAAACGAAGTATTAAGACAACATGCGATAACAATAGAAACGATAGAGGAGAGCCAGCGATGGTAGTTCCATTCCCAACACAACACGTTCAAGAGCCAACTACTGGGCAACAGGATATGGATCACTATGAAAATATTCCTGGTGCTGATCAAGCCGGTGAGGGGATCCAAGATTTGTTAGCCTTGTGTCAAAAGGTCGGTATTGACCCGAAAAAAATTAAGCTTTCTAAAGCAGGTGAAAAGCCTTCATTGGTAGAAAAGCTATCGCCGCAACAGCGTCGCCAGCTGATTAAAAACAACAACCCATAATCGCAGTGTAGATTGTAGATTGATGAAAGAGAACACGACAGAGCATTACCGAGCGACACTCAATAGCATGGGCTTAGATGACTCTGTGATTGATGAGTGCCTGGCATTGTTTCGTCAACAAGCAACAGCATTTTCGTCCTCCGCATTTATCACCTTTGCGGTGAGGCACCATCGACTGAATAAACAATCATTACCGCGTGAGCCAGAAGAAGGCGTTGCAGCTAAAACAGGTTCACCCAATAGACAACAAGAAGACAGGTCAGCGACTGAATCGTTACCAGCTGTTGTCGATCAAGAGTGGCTGCCCGACGTTGCCACTATTAAGCATTTGCAGGCATTGGGTTTCTCATCAGAGACGATCTTTGGTCAGATCCCCGGATTTATTTTTTATTACAATTCTCGTTTGGATAACCCCAATCGTTATAGTGTGGATATGCAGTTTGTTTATCACATGCAGTATGTTCAGCACAGGGCGTTGACGGAACAAACAGAAATGATGGAGCAAGACATGCAGCGAAGCATGCGTGACTCTGCTTCCAAAATGCGACAAGGTTGGATGCCGTGTGAGAGAACGTTCGCCATCTTACAAGATACTCACTTTGTGCCTAAGCTTATTGCCATCGGTTATGTGGATGAGTTTGTGTTGTACTGGGAAGAGCGTCAGAAGCTACCTCAAGGCGGATCCTGGAAAACAGCTTTTATCCAGTACTCAGTAGTTCGTTACGAAAAAGAAGAAAAAAAATGGCGGTCTCAACAGCGAAAATGGAAATCTCAGCCCCGTCAAAAACAATTAATTTAAAATGTTGAAATATGCGCCAAGTGGAATTATTATAAGAATTAGAGGTGGCGCTATCGCTACTTTTTAAAAGCTGCTCGCCAGATCCGAAATAGCAGCGGGACGAAAGTCTGGTCTGAAATTCCTTTCTCCGTCGAAACACGACGATTCTAACCCACTGGGGATACATCCCAGTAGGGTATCTGTGTTCTCCAGTATTTCTTTTTTATTCTAACTGGAGGGCATTATTATGCAGACTCGCTCACGTGCTGATGATAATCATCGGACACCACGCCACGCATTGTTACTCGTTATCACTTTTCTTTAGGAAAAATAGTGATTACTCATCACCTTGATAAGGTGACTGGGGAGATTTGAGTGATACATCGAAGCAGCTGAATGATGTTGGGTTATCAACTGAAAACCCTAGACATATTCACTCATCCTATAAACTGCCGGAAAAGTTATCTGAGCTTATTGGCCAGACAAAACTTTGGATTATGACTGAACATGATCGTTCGGCTACCACACTGCTATTTCCTAGCGACTATTAAACGCCAGGTCATAGTGTTCCCTAACGGGCTTCCCGTTAGGGAAGCCTCGAATATTTTATTCGGAGGTATGTATGTTTACTACTCAAGGCGATATAAAAATTCGCTCTATTCATGGCCGTTATGGGCCATTTAATATTGGCACTCTGGTTACCGATGTCGGTACGTTTGCGGTGAAAGATGAACTGATCGAAGAAATGAGTGAGGGTGTGTTTAGTGGCACCTTTGTGATTTCTCAAATTGATTTAGGGCACTTTCCGTGTCATGGTTGAGGTGCGTGCGCATATTTCAGCGATGGAGCTCAACAGTAATGGCCCTGATGCGTTGGTTGAACCTGAACTACCGATCGAGCAAGACCCCTTAGATGAACCTGCTCCTGCAGAGGTTTATCGAGAAGAGGCACCTGCTGATCCTGTGAGTGAAGGAGAGTCTACTAAAGAAGAGACGGATCCACAGGAGATATTTGGCTCGTTGTGGCCGTTTGAGGATCCAGCAGAAGTACATTTGGATCCCACGATCGGGCGCTCAGCGTTTCGCTTGCAAATTCAGTGGATGAAGGCAAATAACTATCGGTTTATCCCCAAGCAGCAGGTGTGGGTGTTGAAAACGAATCAGTGTGGAGGTGAGCTATGACTTTGATGTTTCAGCGTGTTACGCGTAACTATGCAAGAAATGGTTATTTCCCCACGGATGAGGACACCACATCCCAAGTGTTGGAACGATTAACCGTCGCTCAGCCGCCCGTATCAGGCGGTGTGATCAATGTGCTGGATCCTTGTTGTGGAGAAGGGGCAGCGATCGCAGAGACCGGTGATTGGCTGCGTCAGCAATCAACCTCGTTCGATGATGACATAGAGGTTCGTTTGTATGGTGTTGAGTTGGATCGTGACCGAGCGTATGCCGCTAAGCCACGACTGAACCAGTGCCTGCACAGTGACATTAACGATACATTGATTCAGATCAAGGGTTTTCAGCTGCTATGGCTAAACCCGCCTTACGGTAATAGTTTGGCTGATCACCAGCATGGAGAGTCCGGGGAGCGTTTGGAAAAGCTGTTTTACAAACGCACCTTCGATACGCTCTGTGTCGGTGGAATCATGGTATTGATTATTCCGCACTATGTGCTGGATAAAGCATTCTCACAGTGGCTTTGCCGCCACTTTACGAATGTGACGTGTCATCGTGCCGCGGTCGATACTTATAAGCAGGTTGTGATCCTCGGAGAACGTACCCGGTATCAATCGACGTTGCAAACGGCACTTAACCGCCACTTGATGGCGATTGGTCAAGGTGAGGTTCAGGCACCGCCATTAGATGGGCTATCACAAGGCTATACAGTGCCCGTCAGTGAACCAGTAGGTATCTATGCCTCTCCTCGCTTGGAGTCCATTAAACCGGATCCTGAGCAGCTGTCGGAGGTCATTGATCAATACCCTGGTTTATGGGCTGACTATGAGCGCTTATTGTTGCCTTCTGAGTGTCCATTGCGTCCACCGTTGTGCGCATTGTCAGATTGGCATTTATCGCTGATGTTGGCTGCAGGGGCTGTCTCTGGTGTTGTGATCAGTGAATCAGGGCAGACGTTATTAGTGAAAGGTCAAACGCACAAAGGGAAAAGTACTAAGGTCACGGTAGAGGAATCTCCAGACGGCGCATTAGTACAAACCCAGGTATCGACGGATAAATTTATGCCGCAAATTCGTGGCATTGATTTTACCCCAGAGACCTTGGGCACCATTGTGACGATTCAATAGGAGGTGAATGATGCTATCACTATACGCACTGGAAGAATTTCCAGATATTTATACCGATGCTTATTTGGTTGATGACGATGATGGTTTGTTATTTGTGTCCTTGTGGGGACGCGATGCACGAGCCTTGGAGTTACTGGCCAGGCTAACAGTGAATGATGCCGACAGTGTTATACGGACGTTGACAGTGAATGTCACGCCCAGGGCGCAGCGGCTTCGTGTACTGGATGCTTCCCGGTTATCGAAATCTGTGGCCAAGACCCCGAAAGAAACGTTGTTTGGGTGTTTGGCCAACGTATGGATTTACGATAGTGACTGTGTTGAGCAGCGTAATGTGTCAGGTCGCTGGCACATTTCACGGGATCTCACGTCGTTGGCCATGGCGCAATCGAGTGATTTGGTCTGGCGGTTGGTACAACAAGCCAGTCCGGTACCACTGCTCGACGCCTGGCGATCTACGGTAATGGAGTTTATCGTGGGTGAGAACTGGTTAGAACATCGATCGGGTTATCGTATTTATGGTCTTCGATTATCGCTTCCAGAAGAGGTATTCCTGACCCATATTAGCGCCTTAGTGCGCGATCACACATTACGTCTGGATTAATTCAGGCGTAACCACTACTGCCCAGAAGGCTTGCCCTTCTGGGCAACGCTTCTGGGCATTTTTTTCATTGTTATATTATGAGGAGAATGTCATGACTCAAGCACTAACAACTGTTACTGCAGATGAAATTGAAGCGATTGCTGAAGCAGCGCCTTATCCACAAGTCACGGTTGGCTTAACGGATTTTATTGAAGACTATGGCCCATCATTACTGGGCGCAATACACCGGCAGCTAAAGCCGGTATTTGACCCGAATGAGGAATCAGAACGGCGCAAGCGTTACCAAGCGGTGCTCTCTGACCTCAAGCGGAAACCGTTTCCCGCGCAAGAGAGGGCGGTATTGGCACTGGCTGAATTATTGATTGGCCAAGATCAATCTGCTGCGATCTTAAATGCAGAAATGGGTACCGGCAAAACCATGATGGCCATTGCATTATCTTCGCTGATGTTTAGTGAAGGGTATTCAAAGTCACTGGTTATTTCACCGCCGCACTTGGTGTATAAGTGGCGACGGGAAATTTTAGAGACGGTACCCAATGCGCGAGTGTGGGTACTCAATGGTGTCGATACCTTAGCTAAGCTGCAGTGGTTACGTGACGGTTTATCGCCGGGGGATCCGTCTTCGACAGGGCCTGAGTTTTACATCCTGGGCCGTGTTCGTATGCGGATGGATTACCACTGGAAGCCGGTGTGTGACCAGCGTAAACAGCATGAGTGGGATATTCACGAACAACGTGTCCATACCAGTGTGTTTGCGTCTTGTCCGCGGTGTGGTACTTACATCAAGGATAGTGCTGAAGAGCGGGTATTAACCCCGGTGGAATTTCGTCGTGAAGATCGGCAGCGGTCATGCACAAACTGTGGTGAAGCATTGTGGACCTTGCATCGTCCTCGATCGGCACCGCCGAAAGACCATGAGGCGTTATTGCTCAAAGCACTACAGGCCATGCCAACGATCGGTCGTGTCACGGCACGTCGATTGATGGACTTACTGGGTGCAGATGCCCTCAATGACATGCTCTCGGATAACATCTATGAGTTTGTCAATTTGATGGATGAAGAGGGCGAGCTGGTATTTAGTGACTCTCAGGCTAAGCGTTTAGAACGTCACCTGGCAACGTATGAACATGCGCTATCGCAAGGTGGTTTTCAGCCGACAGAGTTTATTAAACGGTATCTGCCGAAGTACTTCTTTGATCTGCTAGTGGTTGATGAGGGGCATGAGTACAAAAACCCCGGATCAGCACAGGGGCAAGCGCTGGGTGTGTTGGCCACGCAAGTGCGTAAACGTCTTCTACTGACGGGTACATTGATGGGAGGTTACGGAACGGATCTGTTTTATTTGTTATGGCGAATGATGCCGCAACAAATGATCCAGGAAGGTTATACCTACAGTCAGCGTAACTCACTAGCCGCCGCCAGTATGGCCTTTATGCGCCGACACGGTGTTTTAAAGGAAGTCCTGAAGGTAACCGAAGGGGCAGACCATAAAACAGCGAAGGGACGCAGCGTGACCGTGCATACTGTCAAGGCGCCTGGCTTCGGCCCAGAGGGTATTGTTCGGCATTTATTGCCGTTTACGGTATTTCTCAAGCTCAAGGATGTGGGTGCTGCGTTGCCCACGTATGATGAGCGCCTGGTTGAAGTTGAGATGACGTTAGCGCAAGCAGACGCCTATCAGCAGCTGTCAGTGCGACTGACTCAGCTGATGCGTGAGGCTCTAGCCAGGGGCGATCACACCCTGTTAGGTGTGGTGATTAATTGCCTATTGGCTTGGCCGGATTGTGCGTTTAGGGAAGAGCGAGTACTTCATCCACGGACTAAGGCTGTGTTAGCGCATGTGCCGGCGATTTTTCAGGAGGATGAAGCATCACCCAAGGAAGATGAACTGGCCGAGTACTGCCTTGCCGAGTGCGATAAGGGACGCCGAGTGTTGGTCTATACGACGTACACTGGCAAACGCGATACGGCAAGCCGGTTGCAGGCACAGTTGCGTGATCGCGGTTTGAAGGTTGCTGTGTTGCGATCGTCAGTGGAGACAGCGAAGCGTGAGGATTGGGTGTTAAGTCAGGTTGATCGAGGCATCGATGTGCTGATTACTAATCCTGAGTTGGTAAAGACGGGGCTGGATATGTTGGAGTTTCCCTCCATCGCCTTTATGCAGACTGGCTACAATGTCTATACTGTTATGCAAGCCGCTCGCCGTTCTTGGCTTATTGGCCAGCACAAACCGGTAGAGGTGGTATTTTTTGGGTATCAGCTGACGGCACAAATGGCGTGCCTTGCGCTGATGGCTGAAAAAATAGCAGTATCCATGTCTACCAGTGGTGATATGCCCTCTACAGGCCTGGATAGCTTGAATGAGACCGGAGATAGCATCGAGGTAGCGTTAGCTCGCCAGCTGCTTTCTCAGGGCTCCTAGAGGCGATAAGTGAAGGATACAAGGATGTATCTTCACTTCACTTATCAATCAGCTAGTCTGATAACGATGTATTGTTTGCTTTGTAATTTTCTATCAAGGTCTGTAACGACCAACCCGATAGTGAAATAAACACATCATCTAAAGCGGCCTTTGTTTCAGCATTGGATCCTTCATATCTATCGATAATTCTGCTGCAGCTAGTTCCAGATCTGTAATCGCAGTCGGTATTCATTTCTTCGATAATTAATTCTTGTAAAGACATTGTTTGTTCTCCGTAAAATCGGTTTAAGGGGTGGTGTTTTAAAATCACCAAACCCTGACCGACTGGCGAAGTCTGGGGTAGCAAACGATAAGAGGAGGGGGATCACCCGGTCTGCACAAGCAACGCGCGGAAGATTGGGGAAACCTCTTTTAGAGCGCGAGGGCAAGGCCATTAGCAGATAGTCAACTTGCGATAGCTATGGCAGGAATTTGATCCCATGTTTTTCCCTGTAAAAGTCGGCCATTATTTTTTTTTGCTCGTTTAATGCCATCCTGTCCCCAGGTTCCCCATTGCTTAAAGAAAAAATTAACGTTGGCTGTTGCGCATTGATCTTTGATATTGATCGCCCAAGACTCTTCCATAGGCCGAGCCTTTGTACCTGATTCACCGCCAACGATAACCCAGTGAATCCCCTGTAGAGATAGTGTGCCGAGATCTTCAAGTAAGGGCTCTATCGAGAGAAATCGTGTTTGTGCGTTGATTGTCTGTAGGTCTTTAATACGTGGTTTACCATAGGTGCAATCTTCTACAGAAACGCCTAGCCAGGCATTACTGGGGACGCTGCGTGTAGTGAAGTACTCGAGCATACGTTCACTGCGCTTTGTGAGTATTTGATAGGTATGCCATGGTGTGTCCTTGATGACGCTGATGACCTGATCAATAAAAGCAAATGGTACTGCATCAAGAAATAGGTCACTCATAGAATTGACAAAATACATGGTAGGCTTGCAGCGCTTTTTGGGTTGATCCAAGCGTTCAGGTAGTAGGCTTAGTGCAAAGCCGTTGTCGTAACCCGGTGCGCCCATTGCCTGTAGTCGTCGTGACATGGATTCAGCATAACAATACTTGCACCCCGGTGATATTTTGGTGCAACCGGTAACCGGATTCCAAGTTGCTTCTGTCCACTCGATCTTACTCATACATGCCTCACTGTATTATTCAGGATCCACGCTAACGAAAGGCTGTGTGCATTCAGCGCAGACAATTTTCAAGTTGGGTCTGCCCCATACCAGGTTGTCGCATCCACAACGGTACTTGGTTCTGGTTGGTGGCTTTTTGATTTTGGCAGCGACAGGCAAGAACACCGTTGCTTCATTCTGGCCGAAGTCGCAAGTGACGACGACCGACGAGGATTCCTCATCGTCATCCTCTGCAGAGGACGTTACGCATTCATTGCTCAGCAGGGTAGTTTCATCACTGTAAGTCATCGAAGGTGGTGTAAAGGTCTCGCCATCTTCTTCGCTTTCTGCCTCAGCAATTTGTGCTTGGGTAAATACTTTGAGTGGCCGTACTGTCGTGTTGGCCGTCATGCGGTCTACCCACGTGAGCCAAAAGCCCTTGGCTAGTAGTTCTTTGGCTGCTTGATGGAAGGCTCCGTCAGAGAGAATAAAATCATCCATCTCTTCCCCGGTGCGTTTACCACCTGGCCAGCCGGTGTTAGAGGGGATGAGTCCTATGGATTCCATTTTCTTTGACCATTCCCGATTGTGGTATCCCCGGCGACCAGGATTCCCAAAGGTATGTTGCCAAACATGACATTGTTCGTGAACCATGGTCTGGAAAACTTCTTCAATACTGCTACCGAGAAAGTACTCTGGATTGATAGCCAGTTCATGCACCTTGTCACCTTCGCGGCTAATCCAGCGATCAATGGAGACGTACCCCATGGTTTTGACACGCCGTTGTAGCACGATTAGGCAGTGGGGCAGCTTGCCATTGAACAAGCGGTCATTGAAGTGGATATAGGCCTTCTCCAGCTCGCTATAGGCTTGCTGGGTTGGGCTATGTGTTGAGGTTTGGTTTGTACTTTTGGTCATGGGTAAATTTTGGATTGTACAATCCAATCTGTCAAGAAAAGGGAGAGGATATTGGGGATAGCCGTTGAAAGTAGGGTGTTTTATTGACAATGGGCAGCTGTTCACTTATAAATCAGCCATAAGTTTTGGCCAGTGTGCCGACTTTGTTAAAAGATCATCCGTCAGTGCGGTGCCTCCGGGCAGTGATGATCGGGCGAAAGCCTGGCACTGTTATTCCACACTCAGCAAGCCTCGCTTGCTTCATTTCACCCACGGGGTATGACATCCCTTAGTGGGTTTCGTATTTCCGTGTTTTCAACCCTATGGGGGCATATTCCCCCAAGGGAACTGTGTCTCCGTTATATGGAGAATACATACCATGAACCACTCAGATAATACTTCCATGCTGTATTTGTTAGATATTCAGCTGGAAGTGGATTATGCAAATGACGAAGCGGCTCCCATGTTTGATGTTAAACGTGAGTTGCAGGGCTCTTACCCCAAGAAAGCATCGGATCCAGACATGCCTTATCCGGGCAGCGTACTATGTGTGGATCAAAATCGGCATGTGATTTTGGCGTATGCCGATATGTCATCGTCGTGGTCTACCATTGTCGCTGAAATCATTACAGCAGAGGATTTAGGTCGATTTGCGGCGATGAATGCGTTGAACGGCGATACACTTGACCCTGCTATGCGTGCGTTTGTGCATTCAATACAGCCGGGAAAGGCGTATGCTGACCGATTACTCGATGCAATGGATGGTTGGCTGAAAGGCTGGATTGAGCATCGATCAAAGCGATCCGTCTCATAATGACGCTTGACCTTTGTGGTGCAGCCTGATTGAATGGTCTTATCAAGTTCAGCACTATCGCTGACTTTATACGAAAGATCATTCGTCAGTGCGGCGCCTCTTCAGGCAGCAATGATCGGGCGCAAGCTTGGCACTGTCATTTCTTCTTAGGCAAGGTATCTTGCTTATTCTCACCCACGGGGGACACTGAATCCCCGTGAGGGTTTTCATATCTCCTGCAAAATCACTACTTCACTTGGAGATAATTATGTATACGACAAAAAGACCAGAGCCATTTTATGGTTGGGGACAATTAGCGCAAAGTTATGGATGCGGAAGATTACATTTAACAGTACTTTCATCGGCTAAAGGCTACTACATCGGAACGTGTGATGAAGACGGGCCAGTCAGTCGTGAATCTGTTGAGTATTACGAGATGCATTCCACAGCTAAGGCAGCGCTCGAGGAGCAGTCATGGACACAGCGCCTTGATGCGTGATTCATCTGAATGGCTGACCTCTTTGGAGGTTGGCCATTTTTTATGAGGCCTCGATTCGTTGTAAAACATTACGCTATATATATAATGTATATAGCGTAATAATAAACGACGAGAAGGTGAGTTATGTCATCAAGTAACAAGGGTACTGTTTTTGAAAACAATCGTACACAGGCAGTTCGCTTGCCTGCCGGGCAACGATTCCCCAAAGGCGTGAAAAACGTGATTGTCAGGAAGCGAGGAAACGAGAGGATACTGTCACCGGTTGATCATTCCTGGGATAGCTTCTTTCTCGATGATGATGGGGTGTCCGATGACTTTATGGTGGATCGGCCAGAGCAACATCAGCAAGATCGGGAGTCTTTATAATGCTCAAGTACATGCTGGATACCAATATTGTCATTTATGTCATGAAGCGACGACCGATAGAGGTGCTGGATATTTTTAACGATCGAGCGGGGCTTATGTGTATTAGTGCGATCACATTATCGGAGCTAATGCACGGTGCTGAGAAAAGTGAGAGGGTATCTCATAACCTGTCCAAAGTTGAAGATTTCGCTTCACGTATTGATGTGCTGGAATATGGTGAATTAGCTGCAGGTCACTATGGTGACATTCGGGCAGCTCTTGAAAAGCAGGGGCAAACTATCGGTGTTAATGATCTGCATATTGCAGGTCATGCTCGAAGTGAAGGGCTTACCATTGTGACCAATAATGAAAAAGAATTCCTACGTGTACCTGGTCTAAGAGTAGAGAACTGGGTTGAGGAAGCAAAAGTGAATAATAGGAAGTGATGAGAGAAAGTATGAGTGTAACGGCAACTGAATTAAAAAATAGGCTGGGCAAATATATTGATGAATGTCAGGCGGAGCCTGTTGTGATCGAAAAGTCTGGGCGGGAATGTTGTGTGTTGCTGTCTATGCGCCGATATGAAGAATTATGTCAGATAGAAGAGAAGCTTTGGGATATGCGTGCGCAACAGGCAGAAAGTGAAGGGTTTATGAGTCACGAAGAAGTGCGTGATGTATTAGTCAGTGGTCCAGAAAAAACTGAATAAAGGTGACAGACGATAGTGAGTAACGATGGCGATAATGAATTAACTGCACAGCAACGTGCAGAAAAAAAACGAAGTGAAAAGCGCAAAGGTAATCCTATTTTTACAACTGTAAGGTTCAAGCACGTCAAAGATAAGAAAATGGTAGACCGTGTTTTTAAGTTGCATGGTGGGACTCGTGAAGAAGCATTAATTGATGCGGCAAAGGCGCTTGAAAACGAACTAAAAAAAGAACAATAAAAAACTTGATATATGGGCATGCCCATAATACACTATACCCATAGTGTGATCGTTTATGGGAGAGTGGTCGTGGTAGATGCTGTTTTGAATTGTGCGCCTAATGATTTTAATCGTGACGATTATCGAGCTGTTGATCTTGTCGCATGTAATGAATGCGAGGGTGAAATTACCAATGTCTACGGTTCTGGTGAGTCCTATGATTTTATTTCCCTATACGGTCAGTTAGAAGATGGCACCTATGATGTGCTGCATGACTTTGATGTTGGCCAGAAACATCATCACGTCATTGCAAAAGCGCAAGAGCTATCAGAAGCGTTAGAGCTACCGCTCAATGATCGGGTGCCGAGTTAATAATAGATCGTGAGGATTAATTGATGAATATGCCAGTGTTATCCAGTAGTGATGCAACCCAGAATGATGAAGGTAAGTGGAGCGTTCAATTCCAATTGCCTTCGTCTGGCCAGCGTCTTGTGGCCAGTGCCAATACTGCTGAACTTGCTGTGGATTTTGCGAACGAGCAAATTAGGCAAGATCAGCAATCACAGGAAGCGGAAAAGAAATACCGGGAGGGCGTTAAGGTACTCAGTCAAATGTGTTTGACCCATGATGGGCCTGCTGCCTCTGCAGCGGCTCAGGTGTTATTGAGTGCCTATGACAGCTCTACCTTTCAAGTCAAAACGACAGCTTTATGTATGTTGGATGGTGAGAATCTTGAGCATGCGCTTGCCATCTTGCGAGGTAGAGTTGTCTGCATGATAGAGCCTCATCAGCTACTCGATGAGGGGCAGGATGTCTTTGATCGTTTGTACGATTGATGGATTGAGTTGCATGTCAATCGTCGATACCAGGAATGGTATGAATAAGTAGGTGGTCGCATGTCTAAGCATATTTTTAAGCAAGTGGTTGGTGATACGCAGTATGAAGTGCAAATCGGTTGGGACAAACCTTGCCAGCGATTTTACTTCGTCATTTCTCCCTACATCACCAGCGGTGAGTATGCAGGCGAAGTTGATGACCCTGTGGCGAGTAACCTTTATTTGGATAATCCAGATGCGCTGACACTGGAAGATATTAGCCAGGCTTGTAAAAGTTATGGTTTAAACATCCCTCAAGGGTTATTGGCCAAAGTGGATGATGATCGTATTAATAATGTAGTCAACCAGGTTGAGGTGTATTGAAGATGGGTAGTGCGAATCAAGCAGTCACTTATGACCGCTACGGTAGAATGAATTATCACCCATGATTATCATGGCCGTCAGGGAATGCCGTGGACAAATCAAGAGCAAACATTCTTGATAGAAAATTATGAGTCAATGGGGCCAGAGCAAGTTAGCTTGGCACTTGAAAGAACTATACATACTGTTATGACTAGGGCTTATGAGCTTAGAAAACGAGGCGTGATGCCCCATCCAACGAAAAGACGATTACATAAGCGATCACGTTCTATAAATTAGAGGGGGAAGAATAATGGAATGGCAATTATTAAGTAAAAGATTTGATCACCACATGAGCCAATGGCTTGATGAGCTTTTTGGTGAGCAAGACAGTATTGTGATTGATTCCTCTTTAGAGGATGGTGACTTCGATGATTTTTTTGAAGTCTTAAAATCTATTGAACAGAATCACCTCGCACCCATTACTTTTTTGTACCATGAAAATGGTGAAAATTTTGTCGAGGCCTACAGAGGTGTAGTGCCAGAAGAAAAAAGTATAGGTTCTATTCATCAGGCTAAATTAGCTATTCAGTATAAAAAACTAAAGTCTATACGTTATTTTAAAATTAATAGCACCGATGATTCTGATGATGAATATAGCTTTTCAGTAGAAATAACCTGTCCAGTGGATAGCGATCTTTATACATCGTGTCGTACTAATCATACATGGAAAAACTTAGATGACTGTAAACAGCAGATACATGACATTCTAATGGTCAATCCTTTGAGTTTTGTCGGTGTAAGGGATTGCACATTAGAGCCAACGATTGAACAACGTGGCATTGCAAGAGTTGAAAAAGCACTTGAAGAGCCTGCGGTGGGTGCTATTTCGCAAGTGCGTACCGTAGAGTATATCGGCATGGAGACAGAGATTGCTCCTTACTTGGAAAAGTATCGTCCTGTACACCAGGAACTGGTTGAGGGTTTTCCTGTTAACCCTACGTTACGCCCTGATTTTGATAGTACTGACAATAATGAACGTGATCCATTGGAGATCGAAGACTGGTGGGGTAAACCATATATCGTTACCGATGAGTATTGGCAGGCCGATGATTCATATTCCGATTATGTAGAACGTATGTCTGATCCAAAGGTAAAAGATTTAATCTCGAAAGTTGATACTGAAGAGGAGTTTTGTAAGCGAATGGATGATGATAAAAAATCATGGTTTGAACATTGGCCTACAGGTACTCGATATGAAGTCCGGTGTTTAGATGGTGGGGCATGGGATCGGTCTAGTTCAAAGGGGATGTTTTCTTCGCTGGAGTTGGCCATTTTTGTCTGCAATAAAATCGTTGAGTCTGATAGTTTCCTCTTCTGTACGAGAGAGGAGGATATATTGCCAGAGTTTGAAGCCCAAGCTTCATTGAAATGATGAAACAAGGTGATGCGATCGCACTCGCAACACCTATCAATTACCACACTCTGAATAGGAGAGTATCTTATGACTGAAAGTTCAGATTTCTCATTGCTGCACCAGGTCTTTTTAAATCTGGATGCGCTCACTCAGCATTCCCCTGCACAAAAACGGTGGCTTTCACAGTATGCGTTTTTTAGAGAGCAGCTGAAGAACCCTGCGGTCAAAGATGACCTGCAGAATACCAATACAGCTGTTCGGACTCTTCTGGAGCAATACGCAGGCCTGCAGGACGACAAGATAGAGCTTACGCGGTTTACTTGTCGAGTGGGGGATAGTCTCATGTACCAACAGTCAGTATCTGATGAGCTCTCGGTGGGGGTTGTAAGTCATATCACCGATCGATCCATTGTCGTCGGCGCTATTGAGGCGATCGAGGAAGAACTGTTGTTTGGTCAAGAGTTTATCGTTTTGGAGTTGTGTACGATCGTGGATGTCACGCTTTAGTGACTTAATAGCGCGGTAGCTACTGGTCGCACCCAGTAACTACCACTTATCACAACAACTCTGAATAGGGGAGTATGCTATGACGTTGTGTAACATACTGGAATTGCTCTTAGAGCGCAATACGGCTCAATAGAGGGGGATTTGCAATGGAAGTTGTTCCTTTGACCCCCGGCGATTTGAGCTTTGTGGAGAGCATGACAGATAACTACAAGCAGTCATTGAGTTTTGATGACTGGGAAAGCCTGGTAAAGATTCTGGAGGTGGCGCTGATTTCAGTGAATGACGGCACCCCGGTATGCTTTACCAAAGAGGGGTAGTCACGCATCCATCCAGTAAAGAAAACGTACATTTTCTTTACCAGTTAGGAGGTGTCTACATTGTATCGTGATCACGTTATATAAAGGTAAATAAACTCGGTAAAATAATCTAGGTAAATATATTGTTTTATTTAATGAGTTAATTTACTATTTGAGGTTATAGGCAGTATGTCTGAGCAGATACCGGAAACCTATTGGGATCCAGAGCGGGGACGTTTTAACTCCCACGCCTTTTTTGACACCATTCACCACACGCACATTTGTGATTACAGCGGCGATCAGTCGTGTGATTTGATGTTGGTGGAGTGCCGGGATGGGCGCTGGTATATCGAAGATAACTGGGGTGGTGATGCTCAAGGTGCCAAGGGGGTTTTTAACCCGTATGATCAATCGTCGTACCCCACGTTTTTTGATAGCATGGAAGCTGCAGAGCGTAGGGCCGCAGAGGTTATTAGTGGCATTACGGGATGCGATATTCAGCAATTGCTGTCAGATGAGGATTCGTAGTATGGGTGAGGTCTCAAAAATTAAAATGCCATTTACACCGAGAATGTATGGTAACGGGAATAGTTTATATAAGCAGTTAATGACTGATAGGTTAAATGAGTCTGATTATAAGGTCATTGATGGGTTGTCAACGGATCAGGTCTTTTTTGATGCTAAAGGTGACTACGAATTAGTCCAAGAACTCTATTTGATGATGAAAGGTCAGCTGCCGCATATAGAGTGGTTAAAACAATTGCCTGCTAATAGTAAACCTCCTAGAGGTAGGTGCCAGCGTTGGGCCAAAAACAACCCTGGTGTAGCTGAGCGCATGAAAACCATGAGTTATCGTGATGATAGTTTTATCATGTCGAGCGATGCTTGAGGCAACTTAACTGGAATATTTTTATGACAGCTATTGATGAGAACGGTATGGACTTAGAAACTGAGGATAATGGCTTGGCTCTGAGTATAGAAGAGGCTCTTAAAGAAAATGGGGCGAAATTCAATGTTTTTAGATTTAAAGATTCAAGCAGGATTCTCATAAAAACGTATGACGAAAAAAGTGCTGAATTACTGAGTGATCACTTTCAATTACTGTCAAATGAAGACATATAGTTATGGCAACAACCGTTAAAATTATCGATAAAGACTCTCCTTATTTTGGTCAAGAGGTTGAAGGTCACCGTTGGTACTATAACCATCTTCACACAGGGGATAGTCCAGACCTATTTGTTATCCAAACATCAGATGGTGAGAAACAAATCTTGAGTACGGGAATTGATATTGATCACTACGAAAATCAATTGCTAACAAGAGAGAAAAATAGATTGTCAGCTTCTGTGGGTGATGAAGTTATGATTACCAAATCTGGTAGCGGATCATTTTGTCGTGGTTGGGATATTTCAACGCCTCATTTTATATCAGAAATCTGTTCTTCAGGGCATGTATATTTTGATGGTTACCCAAATGGTGGTGCCTGTATATTCCGACCTGAAGTGCAGAAAACATGATGAATACAGAAACGCTGGAAGCACATTTGTCGAAAAGAAGGCTCTTGCCAGATCTGTATGGTGGTATAACTGTTGATAGTGAAAATGATATTGTAACGTTTCCGTTGTGGAATCTATCTGGACAGATGGTTGGTTTTCAACAGTATCGTCGTGGCGCTCCAAAAGCATGTCATGGAAAGCCAAGTGAGCAGAAGTACTTCACCCTGCTTTCTAAAGCTGGCGGTCGTCATAGTATGCTGAGCTGTTTTGGTCTTGATCTCTTGGGATCACATTCAAAAGTAGTGTTTTTGGGCGAAGGTGTCTTGGATATTTCACCACTTCATCTGAGGAAGGCTAATGCCTTGGCGGTGCTTATGAATGACCCTAAACCATTAAAACGTTGGCTAAGAAGTTGGGGTTACCACTTGGTAGCTCTATGCGAAGGTGATAAGGCCGGAAGGAAGCTTGCCAATGTGGCTCACGAATCAGTCTATTTGCCAGAGGGGCAAGACCCAGGCGATCAGCCAAATAGTTGGTTTGATAATTTAGTTGCTAATTACAGTTAAATAATATCGCTTTTATTAAGAGACTTAGATATGTCGTATCAAGAGCAAGTGGAAAGAGGAGTGGAATTACTCGCATTGTGTCAGCAACTGCAGAGTGAAAAGGATGGTGTGGATAGGCCAGCCGTGGGCTCTATTGACAAATCTAAAGTGCTTGATGACTTTGCGATGGATATTAGTCAAGCCATAACATGGCACAATACTTTGTTAAAGTTAGTCCCTTTAATGCAGGGGTTATCCCAGTTAGGGCGAAAGTTAGAAGAGGATGGCAGGATTAACCCTCAGATTGGTGATGACTATAAAAGGTATGTCGGCCAGTTGGAAAGCTTTAAGCAGAGTGGTTTACAGTGTGACGACCATGATATTGATTGGAATAGAGGGGACAGCAATGTTTGATAACCTAGTAGATATTAGCGTTTCAGTTAAGGAATCTGAAAAGATCGGTAATCAACGTTTTATTGAAGGTTGTGTGCTAGAAGTTGCTGATTCAATTCCTCGAACTGAAACCAAAGGGCGCACTGATTGGTTTGATGGGACTAGCTTTACGCTCACGTTAGAACAAGCCGAAGCATTATACCTGCAACTTGGGTCTAGCTTGGTGCTCGCTAAAAGCTTGGTGAGTTCAGGAGAGGTCAAGGTTAAGTCTTAGGTGATAGTGAACTAATGTTTATTGGCTATGCTCGGGTATCGACCGACGATCAAAATCTCAATTTGCAGAAGGATGCGCTTGAAGCGGCACAGTGTGAGAAGGTCTTTGAAGACCAACTCAGTGGTGCTAAAGCAGAGCGTCCTGGCTTAAAAGAAGCCTTGGAGTATGCTCGTCCAGGAGACACCCTGGTTGTGTGGCGCTTGGATCGGCTAAGCCGGTCGCTGAAAGACCTTATTGAGATGGTTAATCACCTGGATGAGCAGGGCATCGGCCTGAAAAGCCTTCAGGAAGCGATAGATACTTCGTCCAGCTCCGGTAAATTGATCTTTCATATCTTTGGTGCTCTGGCCGAGTTTGAGCGTAACCTGATTCGTGAGCGTACTCAGGCAGGCCTGCAGGCAGCGAGAGCGAGAGGAAAGACTGGTGGTCGTCCTACGGCCCTCGATGCTGAAAAGCAGAAGACAGCGGTACAGCTGTATGACGAGATCGATGACCAGGGTAACAAGAAGTATGGTGTTGGCCAGATTTGCGACATGATGGGGATCTCAAAACCAACACTGTATAAATACATTGAAGCCGCAAGAAAACTCACCACGACATAGTGTGTGGTGAGCGAACATAGCATGAGGTAGGTATGTCTGATTTTTATTACATCTTCGATGACAATGACCTTCGTCAGTTGGTGATGACCTGGGTTCAGGAGCAAGAAGCGACTGGCCACCCATCAGCACTCAAAAACGCGCAGTTCGTTGGCCAGCAAATGATAACGATGTTGCACCGGGCAACACACCTGCAGAAACACCATGTGGATCCTGCAGCGACAGACTCCGTTGCACCGTCACTGGCTCAAGGGGTTGACCTTAGTGATATGGATGCGTTTCGGCAGCTGATTGGTGAGTCCTGGGAAAACTTAACGTAACGCTTGTGATGTTGTGGATACACGAACAAAAGCAGCGTTATTACCGCCTGACTGTGAACCGTGACCTATTTGGCGATTTGTGCCTAGTGCGAACTTGGGGTAGCCTAGTGGATGATCGTGGTGGTTCTAAAACAGAGGTTTTAGACAATGAACGGTCGTTAGCTGTAGTTGCTCGCTTTTATAAATCCCGATTCTCGCATTTATCTGGTTTTTCGATCTCACATTACGTGATTCTATAAAACCGGTGCTGCCCACATTAAATGACTTTATCGGGCAGATTTGACCACTATATTTGCTTGTAATATATACGCATATAGCGTATACTTTGGTACGCTAATAACGTATAGTTGGTTATATGAAAGCTATTTTTGTTGAATTACCCCCTTTTGATCGTTATCGAAAGACTTACGTGGATGATGATAATTATCGAGAGTTTCAACTCATGCTATTAGCGAACCCTATTGCTGGTGATGTGATTAAAGGCACTGGTGGATTAAGAAAGGTACGGTTTAAAGATAAGCGTCGAGGCAAAGGGAAACGTGGCGGAATCCGTATTATCTATTATTGGTGGGCAGAGAAAAGTCAATTTTGGTTATTTACCATCTACGATAAGAACGAGATGGATGATCTAACAACCAAAGAACGCCAGGTATTGGCGGATTTACTGTCCTGTACATTAAAAGTGAGGTCACTGTGATGAAACGACATTTATTTTCAGAGCTTAAAGAGAGCTTTCAAGCTTTGCAGGATGAGAAAAAAGGCAAAATTACTTTAAAACAACATATCGTTGAACAGCCTGTCACTCCACAGTTAACCAGTGACGAGCTTGTTGATCTGAGAGAGAATCTTAACCTTTCCCAGTCAGTCTTTGCCAGCTATTTAAGAATCAATAAACGCACTCTTGAAAATTGGGAGCAAGGAAGAGCAAGGCCCAATGCACAAGCGGCTACATTAATTAAAATGGTTCAAAAATACCCTGATACTATTGAACGGTTAAGCAGTATGTAGAGAAAACCTTAATATCTTATTTTTTCAATTGTTTTTATATCTGATGCGTATTCCACTGAAGATGATCACCGCCAACGATTAAACATGATCGCTTTTTCTTCCTAAGCATTCAGAATGTTCT
>MDLC01000026.1 GCA_001723645.1 Candidatus Endobugula sertula
GATCACCTTCTGCGATAAGGGCATAAAAGTGATCATTTTTAATCGCAGAGACTGATCACGTTTAATCGCAGGGGGTGATCATTTTCAATTGGAGAAGGTGTTCATCTTGGAGTGGAATATGCAACAGTCTAGGGAGTCGAGAGCTGTCGAAAAAATTACGCGAAGAAGGTTTTAGTATTGGCCGTTATGCTACACGCACTCTGATGTGAAAGTTAGGTTTAAACGTACAGCAACGGGTAAAATATAAGGTGACCACGAAGCGTAAACACAGTGATAGTGTTGCCGTTAACTGACTTAACCAGCAGTTCAATCCTGTGGGGATTAACGAAGTCTGGGCGGGTGATATGACCTATTTACGCACTAGAGAAGGCTGGGTGTATCTCGCAGCAGTGATGGATTTATACTCTCGGCGAATGGTTGGCTGGGCGATGGATAAGCGCATGACACAGGCTTTAGTGAGCCGTGCCATGATTAAAGCTATTCACTTAAGACAGCCGCCTAAAGGTTTGGTGTTTCATAGTGATCGCGGCTCGCAGTATACCAGTAAGCACTATCGTACATTGCTAAACAGTCAGGGGGTTAGAGCATCTATGGGCAGTACGGGAGCCTGTTGGGATAATGCAGTGGTTGAGAGATTCTTCGGAAGCCTTAAACATGACTGGATTTTAAAAGTCGATCAACCAACACGCGAGTACATGAAAAAAGAGGTTGCGGATTATATTCGCTACTATAACAATGATCGGTCACATACGAGCAATACCGATATGTCGCCAGTTAATGATGAACTGTCTGAAATGAAAGTGTCCTGTTTGAGTTGACCAGAAAATTTGTGCAATTTATTGACCCTGTATATGGTTTTATAGCTATGACACGGATTTTAAGAAACTACCAGCGCCGAGGCTTGGTGACACTCAGGGATATGATCAGCACCTATGCACCCAAAAATGAGAACGATACCAACGCCTATATCAACTTTGTAGTTAAGCTTGTAAACGTAGCACCCGATGCACCACTGGATTTAGGGCTGCATCTGTTCCCGCTATTAAAAGCCATTAGCGAGTTTGAAAACGGTAGCCGCTTTGCTGACTTCTACAACGACAGCACCATACAGGAGGGTATCGCACTGGACTAATGGATATTTTAACGCTCACTGGTTTATTGATTACTAACAGGGTTCTAGCGTGGGTGGGTTTACGGCTGGTCAAGCGCGTTGATCAACTTGACCAGAAAGTAGACGACTACGAAACCCGCCTACAACTGACCGAACACCAAATAAACACCATTAAGGAGGCATAATGCGCAGACGCACCACCACCAAAAAAACGCGTAAAGGCCGCAATAGCAAAGGCCAGTTTTTAAAAGGCTTTTACCAGCCCTGTACCAAAGGGGCGCGGATTAGAAAGGCGAAGAAAAAATAATGGGGGTATAGCTATATGTAAGTTATTTAATTAGTAACTTGTCTGCTCCAGTTGAATAATTTAGAAATTGGCTGGGGCCTAGATTCTTATCTTTATTCTTTTTAACACTATCGCTTTCCATCGTAGCTAAAAACCTAATGAGATAAGTCCCTAGACTGTCGAGTTTAATACTATATGACAACCGATAACTTTCCTTTGGCCCAACATCAACGAATGGCCCCACAATCTTTGAGACCCCTCTGTATCTGTAATCCCCTATATATGTCACGTCTCTATATAGGGGCTTGCTTTCCTGAAATTGAACCTTTGAGATTAATAGCGAACGCTCATCTAAAATGACCCTTACACTATCATTGCCAATGTTGTTCAAATTAACATCAATAGTAAATATCGTTGAACTTCCATCGTTATGTAGCTCATCAACTATTATTTCTGATAATAAGTGAGACCTTAAATCTGTTTTTTGCTCTAGCTCAATGACTTTTAAGTCAGCTATACGCTCTTCATTTTTTAGCCATATACCATAAGCTGCCCATGCTGCAACACATATTGCAGCACCTATAGAAAACAAATCCTTAAAAGCGGTTATTTTCTCACTTGAGGTCATTTCTCTTGAGATCATTATTTAGGCTTGCTCTTTTTGCGTGCTTTGGGTTTGGGTGAATCTTTGGGCTTATCCCGATCAACCACCGACACCACCTTATCAGGAAATAACTCCCGCGCTTTCACCAGTGCTAGCTCTTCATTAGGGGCTAATATTCGCCCGATCTTCTTAACTCTATCTGGCTTCGTTTCGAGTATATTAAATCGTTGGTAGGCTGTGCCATGCCACGGTGTAAAGCTTAAGCTCATTGTGTCGTCTCATTAGTGAATAGCGTTATTGTACTCGCTATTGCTAAGCCGTGCTAAAACACAATCGGGTGTCGAAAAGGTGTCGAAGTTAAAGAGAAAATAAGGGGAATATTGCGGAATTGGGAAAATTTCCAACCTCTCTAACCCATTGATTTCATTGAAAAGCGTAATAAAGGGTAAAATGAGTTGGCGGTGAGGGAGGGATTCGAACCCTCGAAGCCTTACGACTTACATACTTTCCAGGCATGCTCCTTCGACCACTCGGACACCTCACCGAATTTTTATGACCCTCTTAACATACCTATTTTTCAAAAAATAAGTATAAATCAAACCAGCGACTTTACATTTAGAGGTGCGCACTCTACACAAGGGTTTATAAAAACGCAACTTTTGACTGTAGTTATAAGCCTAACCGCTACTAGAATTATCGCTTACTTGAGCAAGCACACAAATCCATGTAACCTCTGTCCGTTTAGGTAACCTATCAGAGTATTCAGCTAGTTTCATGCAAGATATAGATAATAATCAGGGAAGTGATTTAAAAAAAGTGCCGAAATCCTCTCTGTATTATCGGCTAATACTGGTTTGTTCCACTATTGCTGTGTTATCCAGCAGTATCGTGGGTCACCCACTATCTGAAATAACAATACTAGCCCTTATTACGGCAATCTTGATCTATATTTTCACTGTATATTTTTTGTCCAACAATGGGCCTAAAGCACAGTATACACTATATACTATTAATGGACTCATTCTTGCTCTAGCTATTTCCGAGTTGAAGTACTGTCTATGGTCTTGCTTAGTATTACTAGCTCTGCTTTATTTAGATGCATTAAGTCAGGGAGGGATAAAGCAATGGTTATTCACTAATATAGGGGTTCTTGTGGGTCTGATCACGGGTTTTTTTATTCTGGAAATCCCGCTGATTAACAAGACTAACCATCCTATTGTTAATATAGCCACGACGATCGGAACTATTCTTTGTCTCTGCCTCTATGGAATGAACCACTATCTCCTGTTACGCAAAATGAGGGAGAAAAATCAACTATTGGATCATCAGGTTAAAGAACAAAAACTACGTGCTTACGAAATGTCACGCTATGTACCCAAACCCATCCGCTTACAAATCGAAGGAAAGAAAAAAACCAAAATTGAACGTAAGCCTATTACTATTTTCTTTTCTGATATTGTTGGCTTTAGTAGTTTAAGTGAAGAGTTAGAGGCAGAAACTTTGTCCGAAATTCTCAGTAGCTATCTGGGAGAAATGAGTAAAATCGTAGGCCAATATACTGGCACTATTGATAAGTTTATTGGCGATGCCATTATGGTAACCTATGGGGATGACCACCTATTGTCTAAAGGCGTAAAGAAAGATGCTATTGCCTGTGTATCTATGGCCCTGGCCATGGGGAAAAGAATGCGTGAATTGCAACCAATTTGGGCTGAGATGGGGATTAAGAAACCACTCCAAATTAGGATTGGCATTAATTCAGGCTACTGTACTGTCGGCACGTTTGGCACCAGTCAACATATGGACCACACAGCACTGGGAGTGCATGTGAATTTAGCCAGTCGGCTTGAATCAGCAGGACAACCTGGAGACATTCTAGTTTCCCACGAGACCTGGAACCTCATTAAAGATACCATTCTATGTAAAGATAAAGGGAAAATTAAGGCCAAAGGCTTTACTCACCCAGTACAGGTATTCCAAGTTATTAACCATCGCAAAGAATTAGGCAGCAACCAAAGCTACTTTTCAGAAACCACTGAAGGTTTCTCCATGCACCTTGATATGCAAAAGGTGAAGAACTATGACCGAGAAAAAGTTGTTTACAGCCTCGAATTAGCGGCTAAAAAGCTTAAGGAAAGGTTCCTTGGGAAATAAAACTCAATAAGGCTATTGCCGAATAATTCTCATCGTGTTGCATCCCAATACTCCTATCCCTTCCGGATAATTACTGCGTAAAGGATTGATATCTAAACCTCCTCGACGGGTATAACGAGCATAAACGGCTAAATGTTCAGGGCAACAATAAGCGTTAATATCGCAAAATAGCCGCTCTACACTGTTTTCGTGAAAGTCATGATGTTCTCGAAATGAAATAATATACTTTAATAGCGAATGCTGACAAATAGTCGGGCCTGTGTATTCTATAAATACAGTGGCCCAATCTGGCTGGCCTGTCACTGGGCAATTGGTTTTAAGTAGATGGCTGTACAATACCTCATTGACTGATTGACTAGTCAACACCTTTAATAACTTAGGATTGGGGTGATATTCATCAATGGTGACATCAATACCATCCAGACAAATACCTATCGGTCCATCCATTAACAACATATGAGCACTATTAAGCGGCATCATCTCAACTGTCACAACACTTCCGGCTACAGCAGATAAATCAGTAATAAACTGAGACTTCACCTGCTGTTCATCATCAAAACGTGTATGATTAAATGAGTTTAAATATAATTTAAAGGATTTTGATTCAATAATATTGGGAGAATCACTGTTCAACAAAAACTCTGCCAACCGTACCTGTGGTTTCCCCTGTTGGTCCAGCCATGAAACTTCATACGCTGTCCAACGATCTTCACCTCGAAATGGAAGCTCGCCAGCAAGCACCAGATGCTGGCGTGATTCAGTACGTGCAATAGGAAACAATAGCCCAGCATCATACTGACCAGAATACGATATTTTTTCACCCAAAGGGTTTTGAGCTGGCATAAAATTCATCTCTCACTAAAAATAACAGGTCTTAGGAACGCATACGTGTACCTTTAGCCAATAAATGCAAACACCAGGCTGTCAGCACTACAATAAACACCGTAACACCTATAAAAGCATAGCTGACATTAATATCAGACACCCCTAAAATACCATAGCGAAATGCATTAACCATATACAATAGCGGGTTCAACTTGGAGACAAACTGCCAAAACTCTGGCAACAAACTCATCGAATAAAAAACACCGCCTAAATAAATCAAAGGCGTTAATATAAAGGTCGGGATAATTGAGATATCATCAAATGATCGAGCAAAGATCGCATTAAGAAAGCCAGCAAGAGCAAACACAACGGATGTCATCAGTACAATGCCTATGGTGATGGGTAAACTGTAAATAGACAAACGAGTAAAAAGCAATGATACCAACGTCACAATAATACCCACCAGCAAACCTCGACAAACACCACCAGATACATACCCCAATAAAATAATATAATTTGGCGTTGGCGATACCAGAATTTCCTCAATACTCCGTTGAAACTTGACGCTAAAGAAAGAAGAAACAACATTTCCATAAGAGTTGGTAATAACCGACATCATAATCAATCCCGGCACCACAAATTCCATATAACTAAATCCATCCATTTGCCCAATACGGGACCCTATCAAAGTACCAAAAATAACAAAATACAGTCCCATAGTAATGACAGGAGGTAATAGTGTTTGCACCCATATGCGAATAAAACGAACAATTTCTTTACGCAGAATAGTACAAAAAGCAACCCACTGCTCAGCAAAACTCATCGTGACTTCTCCTCTGCAGAATCATTTTTTTCAACCAAAGACACAAATAATTCTTCTAGGCGGTTGATTTTATTACGCATACTCACAACATCAATAGACTGTTGTTCAAACAAAGCAAATAAACTATTCAACGACTGGCCTTTGTTTAACTCAACTTCCAAGCAATGCTTATCTACTAAAGTGACAGGGTAGTTTTCCAACACAGGGGCAACAGATAGTTCATTGAGCGTATCAAAAATAAAAACTTCTTTATCTAAACATTTTAACAACGACTTAATGCTGGTATTTTGAACAATACAGCCCTTATCAATAATCGCCACATGTCGACACAGGCTTTCAGCTTCTTCGAGGTAATGAGTGGTTAATATAATCGTGGTTCCCTGTTGGTTCATTTCCTGTAAAAAGGCCCACATTGAACGCCGCAATTCGATATCCACACCTGCCGTTGGTTCGTCAAGAATCAATAATTGAGGTTCATGAACTAAAGCGCGAGCAATCAGTAAACGGCGTTTCATTCCCCCCGATAAATTACGGGCTGCCTCATGACGCTTATCCCATAATCCCAACTTACGTAGATACTTCTCCATTCGCTCTACAGCAATAGCACGAGGCAAACCATAATAGCCACCCTGGCTAATAACAATATCAGCCACTTTTTCAAATTGATTAAAATTAAACTCTTGAGGAACAACACCCAGCGATTTTTTCGCATGTGAAAAGTCTTGATCAATATCATTACCAAAAATACGCACTTGACCTGCACTCTTGACGACCAGTGAACAAAGTACACCAATTGTCGTCGACTTACCTGCGCCATTAGGGCCTAACAGGGCAAAAAAATCTCCCTGCTTTACCGTTAGGTCAATCCCCTTTAATGCTTCAAAACCATTATCGTAAACTTTTTTAAGCCCACGAATAGACAGTGCCTCTATCATATTGCCACTCAATGATAAATAATTAGTTGATAGAAATAGATTGATAACGTTTTACTAAGGTCAACGAAGAACCTATAACATGCCACGAACCATTATACGCAATTCTTACACGATCATGTGGATTTACTGTAGGAATTGAAAGCCTCAGTATGAGAACATTTTTCCGTGTATTTACAGAAAAGGAGAATAGAAAAGGAAAACTTGACATTTCTTCATACATTAGGGAAGTTTTGTCAGACTGGGCAATATTCAGGATCGTTCAATCAACAGGACCAGTGATTAATGCATTACGTCATCAGCGCTTATTCAGCATTCATGCCCTGATTATTCCAAGATGTATGATGGTTTTTTGGTGCCAACGGCTTACACTATACAGTCAATGAAGAGGGTACACTTTAATAGATCCTGCTGTTCAAATGAATATAGCTGTAGGTCTATACAAGCCATCAATACTTTAATAGATTACGACCTGATGCCTTCGCTTTATAGAGTAATTTATCAGCATTACTGAGCACAGAATCAATGTCTTTGGATTCTGGAAACATCATTGCCAAACCAAAAGAGGCAGTTGCTTTGATGACATCACCTTTAAAGATCACTTTTTGTTTGGCAATGTTCTCTCTCATTCTTTCGGCGAGAAGTATCGCCTCGTCCATTTCAATATCTACCAATAATATAGCAAACTCTTCTCCTCCGTACCTGGCAACCAAATCGTGTTGGCGAATATTATGTTTTAGGATTTTAGAAACCGCCACTAATAAAGCATCTCCGGCTGGATGACCATATTGGTCGTTCACCGCTTTAAAGTGGTCAATATCCACAATTAAAATACAGGCTTTTTTTCTCTCTCTTCGTAGACGGCTAAGCTCATCATCTGCCCTATCAAAAAAAGCCCGTCGATTAAATAATTCTGTTAGATAATCGGTACTAGCCAATGCTTTTAAGTTTTCATTCATTGTATTCAATTCATCTAATTTATCCTGTAAAGCTAGCGTTTTCTCGTCTACCAATTTTTCCAGACAACGATTTTTACTTTCTAGCTGTTCCTTGGCATCATCACGTTGTTGAGTTCTTACCAATAGTTGGTCCAACGTTTTATTGTAAGCACATATTAGTTCCGTTAACTCATTAGCTTTGTCTGATTCTTGTCCACTACTCATTATCTTACTTTGTTCAATACTTTTGAGGCTATCAAGATCTAAGCGATGAACCGAATGCAGCAATTCACCTAAAGGACGACAAATAATACGAGATCCAATATACAGCATGATGATGGATAAAAAGAATGTTTTAATAAAGGCATTCATGACAATAAACACCACATTGACTTTCATTCGGTCAAAAACAATGGCCTGTTCAGAATATAATGTGATAAACCCTAATGGACGAACATCTGCACCGTGGATATAAGTAATGGGATGTTGATACTGCAATGATGTGTTGGTATTAATGTTTCCTCTAGAGATGTTCAGACTTTTAATATCCCCATGAATCTCCACCCCAGTAATAAATTGTAGAGTCAGTAAGCCGTCAATAACATTTTCTAATTGTATTGAATCTAGCCCCCACATGGATGACGCCAGTGAATCAGTGGTACTTAAGCTGATAGATCGTAAATCGGTATGAATCTGGTTCTGGATGTTTTTATATTCAAAAAGAATATGAACTGCAGATACGATAACAGCAAGGAAAAAGTATAATGAAAAGGTCGTCATGATAAACCTTTTCATTAATTCTGATCTTTTTACCATCATATGAACTAACTACAGTTATTAACTGATAAAAATAAGACATAGCATTTATTTATGAGTAACTTTAAGTGTAGAGGGTATTCGACAAAAGACTACTATATTTACATAAATAATAAGCTTATTTTTTGACTCCTACTGATAATCGCCATACTGGTATTGCAAAAGGGCCAAGGCTACCAATGGTGCAGTTTCCGTACGCAAAATACGGGGTCCTAACGTCAGACCAGAAAACCCCGCATTCCCCAACACATTGAGCTCTGAGGCAGATATAACCACCTTCTGGTCCAACCAATAAAGCCAGAGAAGTCGGTATCTTAGTTGACTCATTATTTGATTGAGTATAGGGGTGCAATACTAGTTTCTTGTCAGCGCCCACATTTTCAGCCCATGCCGGCAGTCTTTGGGGCATAGCAACCTCTGGGATGACAGTACGCTCTGATTGCTCGCACGCATGACCACCTGTTGCCAGTGCAATAATTTTTTGTCAACCTTATCTACAGGTAGTTTCACATCCGTATATTCACTCAACAATGGTGTAATCGAGGTCACACCAAGCTCTGTCGCCTTTTGCAAAAGCCAACTCATATTATTACTTTTAATCAAACCCCCCCCCAATTCAACGCGCAACGGAGATTCTGAGGTTCTATCAACAAACTGTTTCAGTTCAGCACGTACGGTTTTCTTCTCAACTATTGATAGTACTGCCTTAAACTCACCACCTTGTCCATTAAACAAAATCAATTCGCACCCCGGCTTCATTCTTAAAACATGGCGAATATGATGGGCCGCCGCCGCTTCCAGCTTAATACTGGTATGTTGGGAAAGGGGCTGAGGGGTGTAGATTCGAAAAATATGCATAGTACTCTTTCGCTGGGCCACTAAACAAACTGTTTTTAGTTTTCTAACTCACTGTACTAAGCACTGAGAGTGCTTCACCATTACCTGCATTAAAATTTTATCAACTACTTGAAAGCCCTAGAACTCAGACCAAGATTGTCAATAATGCTCTTAACTGGCTCAATTTGATTCATGGTATAAAAATGCAACCCTGGAATGCCCTGATCTATTAAGCCTTCACACAGCTCGGTCACTACATCAATACCGAAAGCCATCATACTTTCTTGATTATCGCCATAAGCTTCAATGGCTTTGCATAACCAACGAGGAATTTCTGCCCCACAGGTTTCACTGAAACGTACCAGATTTTGCATTTTGATAATTGGCATAATGCCTGGGTAAATCGGTTGAGTAATCCCTGCTCGCTGACATTGATCCACAAAAAAGCAATACGCATCTAAATTAAAAAAGTACTGTGTAATTGCACTATCTGCACCTGCATCGAATTTACCCTTTAAATAGTGCACATCCGTTGTATAACTAGCTGACTCGGGGTGTATTTCTGGATAAGCGGCAACTTCCAGATGGAAGTCATTACCAAAGTGTTTACGTATAAACGCAACCAATTGATTAGCATACACCATTTGTGAAGCACTACCCATGCCCGAAGGCATATCACCACGTAGCGCAACGATACGGTTTACACCAGAGTTCTTATAGGCATTAATTAGTGCAATAATAGTTTCTTCAGTATCCCCCCCAAATGACAAATGAGGCACTGTAGGAAAACCAGCTTCATTGTATTCAATGACTAACGCTTTGGTATTATTACGTGTGGAGCCACCCGCACCATATGTCATGGAGAAAAACTCGGGGGAGAGTTGATGTAATTGATTGCGAACATGCACAAGCTTTTCTTTACCTGCCTCTGTTCGGGGAGGGAAAAATTCAAAGCTTAAACGAAATTCACTGCTATTCATTGTGTTATCCTTTGGATAACGTTAAATGTTAGATGGTTTACATCTAATACTTAATTCTTCACATCTAACGTTTTAGTTCTTAATATTTATAAGACTCTGGCTTAAACGGGCCTTCAACATCAACATTAATATAGTCAGCCTGAGCTTTCGTGAGTTTGGTAACCACTCCATCAAAACCCGCTACCATATCTGCAGCTACTTCTTCATCCAGCTTCTTCGGTAGGACTCTCAAGTACAGGTTGTCAGCTTTCTCTGCCGCGGGAAGGTCAGCAAACTTGGCCTTGTATAAATATATCTGCGCCAATACTTGATTTGCAAAAGAACCATCCATAATACGCGATGGGTGACCTGTTGCATTACCTAAATTCACCAAACGACCTTCAGATAAGACAATTAAATGATCCTGTGGATCATCACTGCGCTGAACCTTATGAACCTGCGGTTTAACTTCTTCCCAACTCCAGTTTTCACGCATATAAATGGTATCAATTTCATTATCGAAGTGACCGATATTACACACCACCGCACCAGACTTCAGTGCTTGCAACATAAATTTATCACACACATTGGTATTACCCGTTGTAGTCACAATCAGATCAGTCGAACCTAGTAATTCTTTATTAATGCACTCTGCATTTTCCAAATTCACACCGTTGATATAAGGAGAAGCAACCTCAAAACCATCCATACAAGCCTGCATTGCACAAATAGGGTCGATCTCCGTTACCTTAACAATCATGCCTTCCTGACGTAGTGAAGCGGCAGAACCTTTACCCACATCACCATAACCAACAACCAACGCTTTTTTACCCGATAGCAAGTGGTCAGTACCACGCTTGATGGCATCATTTAAACTGTGGCGACAGCCATACTTGTTGTCATTTTTAGACTTGGTTACGGAATCATTCACATTAATCGCAGGTACTTTTAGCTCACCATTTTCTAGCATCTCCTGTAAACGGTGTACACCCGTGGTCGTTTCTTCAGAAATACCGTGGATAGCATCTAACACGTTAGGATACTTTTCATGGCAAAGCTGAGTTAAATCGCCACCATCATCTAAAATGATATTAGCACCCCAGATTCCATCGCTATCTTTTTCTGCTTTAATGGTTTGTTCAATACACCACCAGAATTCTTCTTCTGTTTCACCTTTCCAGGCAAAAACCGGAATGCCAGCCGCTGCAATAGCTGCCGCGGCATGATCTTGCGTAGAAAAAATATTACAGGAAGACCAACGAACTTCCGCGCCTAGATCAATCAGTGTTTCGATCAATACAGCCGTCTGAATCGTCATATGGATACAACCCATAATTTTTGCACCCGCTAAGGGCTGCTTTGCTTTATATTTCTTACGCAACGCCATTAATGCTGGCATCTCGCCTTCAGCAATTTCAATTTCTTTACGACCCCAAGCCGCTAATTCAATATCAGCTACTTTGTAGTCGGTAAAGTCTGCTACTACTTGTAGATTCGTGCTCATTTTTTTAAAACCTCTGGTATTTGTGAGACGCCCAACGCGAAATGTAAGACGCCCCAACCGTTATTTGCTTTATTCATCAGGTTATTTAACCTGACATAAAGGTGATCTATTAATATTTTCGTTTGGTCAACGATTACCGATATAACCCTATTCGCAAGAATGCTGATAAAGTGGTCATTTTTTACCTTTAGTTAGAGTGCTGCCTTAAGCACATCCACCTTATCCGTTTTTTCCCACGTAAAATTTTCATCGTCACGACCAAAGTGACCATAGGTCGCCGTCGGTTGATAAATAGGGCGCTTAAGATTCAACATATCCACCAAACCACCCGCACGCAGGTCAAAGTGCTCACGAACAAGTTCTGATACTTTCTTATCAGGCAATTTACCAGTACCAAAAGTATTGATAGCGATTGAAGTCGGTTCTGATACACCAATGGCATAAGATACCTGTATTTCACAACGGTCAGCCAAACCAGCAGCAACAATATTTTTTGCGACATAACGACCCGCATAAGCCGCTGAACGATCCACTTTTGAAGGGTCCTTACCAGAGAAGGCTCCGCCGCCGTGACGTGCCATACCACCATAGGTATCTACAATAATTTTACGCCCAGTTAAACCACAGTCACCTACTGGACCACCAATCACAAAATTACCGGTTGGATTAATGTGGAATAACGTATCGGCGTGCAACCATTCCTCTGGCAATACAGGTTCAATAATTTCTGACATAACTGCTTCACGCAAATCACCCAAAGCAATACCTTCATCGTGTTGAGTAGATAAGACGACCGCATCAATCGCTACGGGCTTGCCATTTTCATAACGCAGAGTCACCTGACTTTTTGCATCTGGGCGTAGCCACTCCAACGTTTTATTTTTACGCACTTCAGCCTGACGCTCAACCAAACGGTGAGAATAATAGATAGGTGCTGGCATTAGTACATCCGTTTCATTGGTTGCATAACCAAACATTAGCCCTTGGTCACCTGCTCCCTGATCTTTGTTTTCGCCCTCGTCAACACCCATTGCAATATCAGTAGACTGCTTACCAATGGCATTTAATACCGCACAAGAGGCACCGTCAAAACCAATACCACTAGAGTCATAACCAATATTCAAGACAACATCACGTACTAAATCTTCCAATTCTATATAGGTTGAAGTACGCACTTCACCGGCCAATACCACCATCCCCGTTTTTACTAATGTCTCTACCGCAACCCGGGAATTCGGGTCATCTTTTAACATCGCATCAACCACGGCATCAGAAATCTGATCCGCCATTTTATCGGGGTGACCTTCGGATACAGACTCCGACGTAAATACTGAATATTCTGACATAGTTAATTTCCTATAGTAAGAGTGTCTTTGTTTTGGAGCAAGATGTCTAATGCGAGAGGTTTGTCACAAGCGTTGTACATCTCACGTTTTTTTAAACTGCTGCAGTTGAATTTGAAATCCATTCCGCAACGCTAAATAATTGCTATGACCTTGTTTAAGCCCAGCCAATAACGCCCAATGCTGTAACTCTGCTGGATCAAAGCCTAACCATATATCACCACAAGCCGTTTTCGCCCAATCCTGATCGTGACGGCAAAGATCGGTTACGATCAACACACCTCCTGGCTTTAAACTAGTGGCAATATCTATAAAGATATCCGCTGGCGATGAGGTATGATGCAAAACCATATTCATCACGACACAATCCGCGATAACATTCCCTCTAGCGAGATAATCCGTATCATCACATATAAAATCGACATTACTAATCGCTTGTTGCCAACAGTGATTTTGAGCCCGTTCTAACATGGTTGGAGCATTATCCAAAGCCACCACTTGGTCAAACCGCTTGGACAAAACCACTAGAAATTCACCTGCTCCTGGCCCCACCTCCACCGCAATGGCATGGTCTTCAGTCACTGTCTTACATAACACCTCAGCAACAGCCTCACCATACACCGGATATTCTGCAATCAAATCCTGCTGTGCTTTAAACTTATCAGCTTGCCGGACAAAAAACTGCTGTGAATTCTGCATGCGTTCCCGTTTGACATGCTGCAAACGCTGTAAAACTTCACTAGGAATACCAATCTTATCAACCACCGCATACAACTGTTGCTGTAACGAGGCTAAAACCTGTCTGAGATCAAGTAAAGCACGGTGATAAAAAATTGAATTGCCCTCCCTACGTTTTTCTACCAGACCAGCTTCAGTCAATACTTTCAAATGATGGCTCATTCCTGACTGTCGATGTCCCAAAATCTCACATAGCTCCAATACACCATAAGAGTCCTGAGCCAGTACTCTTAAAATCTCAAGTCGGAGACCCTCACCCCCCGCCTTATTAAAGGCAGCTAATTCAGCAATAGTCGGCACATGCTCACAGACAAAACTATTCATAGCCCAGCACTATAACAAGAACTCATATCTATATCAAAATTTTTTGATATAGATATGGAATGAAAAATGAGTCTGTCACATTCGCTCTGGGGGGACCCATCGTATGAGGCAAGCCCTGCGCATCCACTGCCGTATGACTATTTAATTATCCTTTGTCATAATTCATATTCAACCGAAAACCATTCATACCAAAGAAAGTGCGCGAAATGAACATAGAGGATCAACTAGTCCACATATTGTTTTGCGTTAGCTATATTAGCGATAAAGTTAAAAACAAACCTTTCGCCTATGATAAAATGTGCTTTTTTACTCCTTGAACTTCCTATATGTTTTTTAAACGATCTAAAACCACTACTACTGATAACAGTGATCATAACAAGAGTGCTGAGAAGTCGGAAAAACCTTCTCCAGGCCTGTTTCAACGTATTAGGCAAGGCTTGTCGAAAACGAGTGATCAGCTTTCAAAGGGTATTGCTAGCCTTGTTTTTGGTAAGCAGCACATCGACGATGAGCTGCTGGAGGAGCTGGAAACCCAGCTTTTGCTGGCGGATGTGGGCATTGATGCAACAACAAAAATTATTGGTCAGCTGACGGTGGCTGTTAATCGTAAGCAATTCAAAGATGGTGATGCTTTGTATAAGTCACTCCAGCAGCAATTACGTGATTTGCTATCCCCTGTTGAACAGCCCCTAAAAATAGATATTCACCATTCTATTGGGGAAGATGGGGGGAAAACCCCGGTTGTTATTCTGGTCGTCGGCGTCAATGGTGTCGGCAAAACAACGACCATTGGCAAATTGACCAAGCGCCTGCAAAATGAGGGAAGGTCTGTCATGTTGGCTGCCGGAGACACCTTTCGTGCAGCCGCAGTTGAACAACTAAAAGTCTGGGGTGAACGCAATAGTGTCCCTGTTGTTGCTCAACATACAGGAGCAGATAGTGCCTCAGTGATTTTCGATGCTTTGTGTTCTGCCAAGTCCAAAGGTATTGATGTTTTGATTGCTGATACGGCAGGCCGACTACATAATAAGGGCCATTTGATGGATGAATTGGCCAAGGTGAAACGCGTAATGGCAAAGCTTGATGCCAAAGCTCCCCATGAAGTGTTATTGGTGTTAGATGCTGGAACAGGTCAAAATGCTTTATCTCAGACCGAGCATTTTATTGAGGCTGCAGGGGTGACAGGATTGGCTCTGACCAAACTAGATGGTACGGCTAAAGGAGGTATTATTTTTGCCTTGAGTGAACGTTTTGTTCTGCCTGTTCGTTATATTGGTGTGGGTGAAGGCATTGATGATTTGCAGCCCTTTGTGGCGGATGACTTCGTTAATGCACTGTTTTATCGTGAGAATGTGAGCCATGGGAACAACGCAGCTGAATGATCCGGTTCGATAGTGTCAGCAAACGTTATAGTGAAGGGTACGATGCACTCAATCAGGTGAGTTTTGAGCTTGATGCTGGAGAAATGGCATTTTTAACAGGCCACTCCGGTGCAGGAAAAAGTACGCTATTAAAACTGATTATGCTGATAGAAAGGGTTTCTCGAGGCCAAGTATTTATTGGTAATCGCCCTCTTAACCGTGTGACATCATCACAAATCCCCTACCTACGCCGTCAAATTGGTGTCGTGTTTCAAAATCACCACTTATTATTTGACCGTAGTGTCTTTAACAATGTTGCCCTGCCTTTACAAATCTCTGGCATGCGCCAGCGTGACCAAGCCCGTCGAGTACGTGCGGCTTTAGATAAAGTCGGCTTATTAAATAAGGAACATGATAATCCATTATCGCTATCAGGTGGAGAACAACAGCGCATTGGTATTGCTCGTGCTGTTGTTAATAAACCAAGCATTCTATTAGCAGATGAACCAACGGGTAATCTTGATCCTGAGTTATCAGCAGAAATCATGCAGCTTTTCCAAGATTTTAATGGCGTAGGAACAACGGTATTAATTGCTACCCATGATATTGCACTGATTCGTCGTATGTCCTATCGCACACTGACTTTAGAGCAGGGGCGTTTATTGCAAGAGAGGGATGAACAATGAACCGTCGCGTCAATCATACCGCGACAAAAAAACCAAAGACCAAGCAGGTTGCTGCTACTAGAACGTCAGCTAAGCTTTTTAAAAACAAAAGCTCTGCAGTTGGTAAGCACTCACAATACTCTATTTTTCAAGCATGGGTTACTCATCATAAATATTCCTGTGTCAATAGCTTGCAGCGCTTATTACACCCCCCCTGGCAAAGTTTTTTAACCTGGATGGTCGTTGCTATTGCATTAGTCCTTCCTCTTGTCTTGTACTTAGGGTTAAATCATGCCCAGCAATTGGGTAGTGCGTGGAAAAATAGTGGCCAACTGTCAGCCTTTTTGCTTCACCAAACCAAACCGCTGGCAATCACACAATTACAGCAGCGCTTATCAACTTACCCGGAATTACAGCACATTGAACTGATCACCCCAGAACAAGCAAAGCAGGAATTCCAACAACATTCAGGACTGGGTAATGTTTTACAATCCTTAGAGAATAATCCCTTACCTGCGGTATTGACGTTGTTACCAGCAGATGACTTTAATAATCCTGAAAGTCTGGAAGCCCTGAAATCGAAGCTTGAAGCAGAGCCTCTGATCGAGCTTGTGCAGCTGGATATTGCTTGGTTGCAACGCCTTCACCAGATAATGGGATTGGCACAACAACTGGTACTTGTGCTGGGAGCTTTACTGTCATTGGGAGTATTATTAGTCATTGGCAATACGATACGACTTGCGATTGAAAATCGGCGTCATGAGATTGTTGTGATTAAAATGGTGGGAGGAACTGATGGTTTTGTGAGGAGACCTTTTTTATATACGGGTTTTTGGTACGGTATCGGTGGTGGATTATTGGCTTTGATATTATTATTCATATCAGTGCAATGGATCAGTGATTCTTTTCAGCAGTTAGTAGAACTTTATGAAAATAAGTACTCACTCACTTTTTTTAACTTAAAAATACTGGTTCTAGTGGTATTTGGCTCAGGGTTTATTGGTTGGTCTGGAGCGTGGTTAGCAGTTGAAAAACATTTAAAAGAAATTGAACCCAGTTAATAGTGAATATCTAGCGTTTAACGTTGTTATATTGTTCAATTAAATCTCACCGTACTTTTTTCTACCATCGCAATAAGATGCTGATTGGGATATCAAACTGATCACTGGTTTCTTCAAATGTCAGTTTGAATTTTTTGTGTGACAAACACTGTTTGGCTGAATTTCAGGGGATATGTCATCGGCTGTACTATTGCATTTCTTTTGGTGTCCTTGCTAGCGCCCATACAGTCACTTTTTTTGCTCCCGATTGCTTTAATACTTTCGCTAAAGCATTCGTTGTGGACCCTGTTGTTACCACATCATCAATAATAGCTACATGAGGAGTAGTGAGTGTTGTGTTGAGACTAAAATAATGGCTTAAATTTTTCTGCCGTTGTTTTTTGTTTAGGTATTTTTGATCATTACTGTATTTGATGCGTTTAGCCTTTTTCAGTATGGGTATATTTAAACGGTCGCTTAAGTGAACACTAAAAAATATTGCTTGATTGAATCCTCTCCGCCATTGCTTTTTCCAGTGTAAAGGTACGGGCACTAAAAGTTGTGGCAACGGTCGATATTGATAATAATTCTCGATATATGTAACGAATAACTGGCTTAACGTTTTGCCCGCGATGAAATGATGGTTTTCTTTAAAATGACGAATCATAGTGGATAATGGCGCTTGATACAGATAAGGAATGACCGTGTTATCAAACGCCGGTTTGTTTTTTATACACTCTCCGCAATGTGATACCTCATACTCAAGGGGCAACCCACAGCAGTGACAACAATGAGTGGGTATAGTTAAAAACTGTTGCTCACAGAACTCACAAATACGTCCTTGAGATGTGTTGTGGCATAACAGACAATGGTGTTTAACCAGCCCACTTAGTGTTAATAAAGGAGCTGATACCCTACTAGACGCGGTGTAAAGGGATTGAATAAGCGTTTTTTTTTGCATGGTCTTAAATTCCTTTTTAAGTGTTGGGCTGCTCTTGGTGAGTCAAGAACAGGAAGTTCAGTATACGGCTTATTGTATGTGTCCTTCATATAGCCCAAGTGATTTTACCATATAGCCCAGTCAATATACATTGGCATACTGCAGATAAACAGAAACATCGCTCATTAACAGAGCTGCGCTACTCTTTGGTGACAAAGACTTTTTGCCGATGCAATCCTGAAGGGAGGTTGCGGTGCAGCAAGTTGGGCCTCGGGTGTCGTGCCATGACTATCGTACTATTCTGAGCTACAATGCGCAGCTTCGTAAATTCTCTAAGTATACCTCCATGTCTGAATTGAAAAATGATCGTTTTCTCCGAGCTTTGTTACGCCAACCTGTCGATAGAACACCTGTATGGATGATGCGTCAGGCAGGACGTTATTTGCCAGAGTATCGTGCTACTCGCGCTAAGGCTGGGGATTTTATGAGTTTGTGTGAGAACCCGCAAATGGCTTGTGAAGTCACATTGCAACCTCTGGATCGTTACCCGCAAATTGATGCAGCAATCTTATTTTCTGATATTTTGACCATTCCAGATGCAATGGGTTTAGGTCTATACTTTGAAGCTGGCGAAGGGCCTCGATTTAAAAAAGCGTTGCGTAGTGCCAAAGACATTGAGGCTTTGCCTGTTGTTGATATGCATAAGGACCTCACTTATGTTACGGATGCTGTTCGTTTGATTCGCCGTGAGCTCAATGGGCAAGTCCCTTTGATTGGTTTCTCAGGAAGCCCCTGGACTCTGGCGACCTATATGGTGGAAGGGAGCAATAGTAAGGATTATGCACGAACCAAACAGATGATGTATCAGCAGCCAGAGGTCTTCGAAGTGTTGATTGATAAGTTGGTGATTTCTATTACCGCTTACTTAAATGCACAAATAGAGGCCGGGGCCCAGGCGGTGCAGATATTTGACTCCTGGGGAGGAGCCTTGTCGTATCATGCTTATCATCAATTTTCTTTGTCACCTATGCAGAAAATTGTAGATGGGCTTATCAAAAAGTGTGAAGGGCGTCGCGTTCCTGCCATTCTATTTACCAAAGGCGGTGGTCAATGGTTAAAATCCATGGCCGATACTAAAGTGGATGCTTTAGGTCTTGATTGGACAACAAATATTGCCGAGGCGAGACGAAGTGTGGGTGACAAAGTTGCTTTGCAAGGAAATATGGACCCGGCAGTTTTGTATACTAATCCTCAACGCATCCGTGATGAAGTTGCGACTATTTTACAAGCATATGGTCGTGGTTCTGGGCATGTTTTTAATTTAGGGCATGGTGTTACCCCTCAGGCGAATACAGAAAATGTAGGGGCTTTTTTTGCCGCAGTACATGAGCTTTCAGAGGCTTATCATACGTGAACTGTAGATATTCTTTACCTGCTGATAGCTGTAGAACTAACTATTGGTAATAGCGGCTTCTCAACAGTATATGGTACTTTGAGGAGTTTGCGGGAAAGTCTATCGTGGAAAATAAAAAATGTAAAATTAGTACGCGTGATGCTACTATAGGAATGTATGTTACTCATCTGGATCGCCCCTGGGATCAAACACCATTTCCTGTTCAAGGCTTCTATATTCGTGACTTGAGTCAAATCCAACAATTAAGAGCCCATTGTCAGTATGTTGTTGTTGATATTGAAAAAGGGAGTGCTTCTTTAGATATTCCCCCTGACTCGTTGCAAAAGAATAATGTTTTTCCTCATATCAAACTCACCCCCATTAAAGCAGATACCAACGTATATAAAGTCAACGATTCGATAAACACAGAGATAGTGGCAGCACAGAAGGCTTACGATAAAATGTTAGCCGAGACCTCTATACTGATGGATCAAGCAGAAACCCATAACTTACTCTCTATTTCTCAAATAAAAAATGCGGCCAGAGATATGGTGGATACTATTGTGCGGCATCCAGACGCGTTTATGTGGATCACTCGGATGCGTAGTGGTAATGATAGCCCCACTCACTACTTAGTGCGTGTTGCTATGTGGGCAGTTTTATTGGGAAGACACCTGGGTTTACCTCGTGGTCACCTGAACGTGATAGCGTTAGGAATCTCGTTAAAAGATGTAGGTAAAGCCCTATTTCCTAAAAATATGCGTGATAAGCGAGACTTTCAGCCTGCTTATATCACAAAAAGTGTCGAGATTTTGCATAACATTCCTTCGCTGAATCCCAAAGTGATTAACCTGGTAAAAACCCATTGCGAGCGTATTAATGGTAGTGGCATTCCACAGGGTCTGAGGGGAGATGATATTGATCTTTTAGGAAAAATTGCGGGTATAGCCAGTTTTTATGATGAAGTTCTTTATCCCGATAATGCTGAATATGCCTTATCACCTTCGCAAGCGGTTTCTCGCTTGTATGAAAAACGTGGCGTCGAGTTTCAACATGATTTAGTGGTGGAATTTATTCGTGCCATTGGTTTGTATGCTACAGGCACATTAGTAGAGCTATCGACTCATGAGATAGGTATTGTCGTTGAACAAAATAGCCATCGCCGTTTACAACCCAAAGTCATGATGATATTGGATGCTGAAAAAAAACCACTTAAAAAAGTCTCGATTCTGGATATCTATGAGCATGATCGCAGAAGGCAAAAAATGATTGATGTGAAAAAGAAACGTGCAATAGAAAAGTTGGAGATTATTCAGGATGTGGAATATGAAATGTACGACCTTGAGTTGGATGGCTTGAGAGAGCAATTTGTTCGCATGATAAATGAGAAAAAGTCTTTATTTTCGTTTTTGAAAAAACAAGCTAGGCATTAACGATAAAATACTGGGTTCGTATTACCACCCGGATAACTTACCAATACTTTCGCCCATCATCACTGAGTATCCGGGTACCAATTGCTTTTCCCACTTGGCAACTTCTTTGCCCAGTAAAACAATCACTGTTGAGCCTAATCGAAAACGGCCCATCTCATCTCCTTTTTCCAGATGGATATGATGAGTATTCTGGTAGTGGATCGTGCTTATCCGTTGTCCTGTGGGAGTGACTTGTCCTGCCCAGACAGTTTCAATACTGGCAACAATCATTGCACCAATAAGAATAACGGCCATTGGACCTGCTTCTGTTTTAAAGAGAGTCACCAATCGTTCGTTACGGGCAAATAAACGGGGCACATGGTTGGCAGTTGTTTCATTGACCGAAAACAAATCACCAGGAACATGAATCATGCTCTGTAAAGTACCTGAGAATGGCATATGCACACGGTGATAATCTTTAGGTGATAAGTAGATGGTTGCAAAATGCCCATCATTAAATGGTTTTGCTATTGTTGGGTCCCCACCAACCAACTCCAACAAACTATACTCATGTCCTTTGGCTTGAAAAATTTGTCCGTGTTTAATGTTACCCAATTGACTAATGCTGCCATCCGCGGGGCTGGCAATCGCTTTGGGGTCATCACAAACAGGTCGTTGTCCGGCAGCCAGAGGCCGGGTAAAAAAATCATTAAAAGTGGTATAACTTTCTGGATTCGGGTTTGCTGCAATACTCATATCTACATGAAAGTGCTGGATAAACTGCCTGATTAATAGATTTTTAAACCATATAGTTCGGGAGTTTGCCAAACGACCGGTAATACGTGACAATAAGTGTTGAGGTAGTAAATATTGTAAAGCGATAAATAAAAACGTTTTCATAGATAAAAGAACAGCGATAACTCAGGAAGCGCTATTGTACACCATTATTGATGGTTTTCTAAATAGTGTTGTTACAAGATATACACTATGGTTTCTTGTTTGCCAGGAAGTCCTCACTATGAGCCCATCACACAGACGTCACGACATACCCGATAAAATTTGACATGTAGGCTGTTAGAGTAATGCGTATCGTCGTTTTATACACTGACAGGGTAAGCGGGTATGGTAAGAGTTTTCGGAAGCCTTGATTGACAATTTCCATTATGAATGATTGATGTGTTAGAGGAATAATATTTTGGCTGGCACGGAAAAATGTCAGACAGTGTTGTTCTTTAACAGCGAGTACTTTTTGTCGGAAATTTAGAGAGTATGCCATCACCTATTTGATGATATATTATTTTTCAACGGGATATAAAATAGCGTCTTTAGCCACGTAAGAAAAAATAATTCACTCAAAGAAAGTCCGTAACCCACCATCATACAGCTATTGATCAAATGAATTCATAGGTATAAATTGTTTGCTTGATATTGAATGAACATATGATTGGGTGCTTGATGAAATTTGCTCTGCGTTTTAACGTGCTGGTTGGGATTTTAAGCCTTTAAGTATATTGTCTATTGTATTGTTAAAAATTTAATATTACTTCTATCGCCTTTTGTGAATGACCTGCTTTCAAAAAGGCTGGTATCTGCTATCGTTCTATTTCGGTTAGCTGTGTATCACCCATCTGCAATTTCTTTTGGCGAGAAAAGGACACGAATGATATCAATTGACCGCCTTTCTAAACATTACACTGACGTATTGAGTCTACATCTAAACTTTCATTAAGAGAACAGGCGCATGAAAAAACAAATCGTAACTTCTAGCATCCGTTTGTTGATATTGTTTTACGTAATCAGTAGTTCAGCATTGGCCGCTGAATTTAATAGTAAAGAAACAGTCACGTCACTTGGCAATATTGTAGGACATAGTCGAACTGAATATATAGCCACTGTTTATCCTGACGCGCCAGACAACGAATTTTTTTCAAAGGCCTCCAACGTCATTGAGCCTTTTGCTACTCCGGCGACTATATTTAGAAAAGAAACTGTTACGCGCTTGCAGCTTATCGTTGAACTCGATTCGTCAGGTGAGGCGGGTTTTTTGGTGACAACTCTTCCCGGCCCCAATGCCGCTACTGATTCTGCTTTCAAAAAATATCCTCTTATGCCTTTCTATGGGATTAATGGGCTTTTAAGAGGCAATCTGTCTGTGGCAGGAAGTCTTGAAACAACAGGAGGGGTCGGCCATACTCTTACACTCTATTCCATTGTAGATGCTGACGTACTACGGTTCAGGCAATCTGGTTATACAGTTAACGAGTCCCGAGAGTTGATTGAGCGTTTCAATCATCAAAAAGCTCTACGTTTACTACAATTTGGTCCCTTTAATACAATTGATATGACAGGTATGTCACATCTCATCATTAACATTACCTTGCTGCCTGGACAACAGGCACACGACCTCAGTAAGATGAGTGTAGTCGTACGGGGTGGCACATTTGATGATAAACAACGTCGGTTTGTTTATGACCCACGCCCACTTTTTAACACACGAGATACCCCTAAGGGGGGAGTCCGATTAAATGTTGACTCTTACTCAATAATACGTTTGTTAGGTGACTCACTGCTGGTGAGTGACTATCAGGCAAAAACACTTGAGTAGTTGAAAAAAGTGACATTTCCCACTTTGACACTTACCCCTTCAAAGGTTACCGGTAAGGATCCGAGAATAAATAACTTAGCTGCTGCCCCTCAGCTTAAGTACTTTAGTCGAGAGTCTTTACCGACAACGACAAGTTATACAATTCATCAGCCAGTGCGGCGTAAGCGGTGGGTGTGTACTGAGGAAAGAAATAATATATTCGGTGATATATTCGGTGAGGACTTTGAGGACCATGCTAAAGAAGCTGCGTGTGACATGATAGCTCATGCCCATGAGCTAAGACCGATGAACCAACCAGTATTAAGTATTGCCAATAAAGGTGGGCCTCAACTACCTTCACCACTAAGGCCAGGAGTCACGCTGATATCCTCAGCTAAAGTGGAGACTGCTTCAGGAGATACATTCAAAGATATACTCAATAGCTCTGTTTGTGGCCCTCAGCACCTACTGCGTATACGTAGGCAAACAACACCAACACTTACTCTTCCAGGAGCTGCTTGTAACACCGATGGTAGCTTTACATCAGGTGCGGAAGCCCTTGTAAATTTGGTAGAACATGCCACTGGCGATGAACTTACCCAATTGGCTCAACTTTTAGGTAATGCGATCAGCGAGGTAGTAGACCCATTAACAGCACCTACAGAACCAATGAATACGAGCCTCTTTGACGACATAGATCTGGGGGATTGGTACCAGGTTATTGATCATCACTATCCAACAGGTCTAACGGATGTAGTAACAGCGGAGAATTTCCTCAACGCAACAAGTGTACCAACAGACCAGCAAGCTATTGCACACGGGGCGGCCGGTGATATATTAGCTCAAGCGACGGCACAACTCGATCTTCAGCCATACATCACTGCCGACACGGCGCCTTCCACTCAGAATTTGACGGGGACAGATATAAGTCCTAGCAACGAGGTGGCTGCGAGGTGTGACTACCTTGTTGACCAGCTCGAAGCATCGACGTCTACCTCTCATACCAATCCTCACCAGGAATGTGCACGACTGGCATTGCAAGCTCAGGGAGTCACTAGTGGGGCAGCGCCTGTACTCGTTGTTGTCGTTAGTCAGACAGAGGATCCAGATAGTGCTGAGAGTAGGAAAATTCTTAATAATTATCGAGCCAACATAGTGCGTACTCATCTTCTGCGGTCTAACCCTGTGAACCCGGGAATGCAAAATCAACGTTCTCTTGCGTTAATCACTAGACAACTGGAGCAATCCATTGCAGCAGCAGCGCTTGATCATGCAACGACGGAGCATAATTTTGGCTACATATTTATTGGGGGTGGTTCTGCAAATAGTCCGTATGAGTTCTCTGACCGCTTTTATAGTGCGTTAGGTGCTTCAACGACAACATTCGCTAGGCGCCTTAGGTCTTCTTGGAACGCTGTGGGTGTTACAAGCCAATCGCACATTGTAAGAGGCTTGATGTCATTAGTCGCTTCCAGAGCAGCAGATTTCTATCATGATAGACTGGTTCATCACGGGTTATTTGATAATATGTTATCAAAAACAACCTAGGAAGCTTGGGAGCATTATCTCATCAGCACTAACCCTAGTAGCGCTACAACGAGAACGGTACCTGTACAATTTCGACTATATCGTAATGTTGAAATAAGTAGTGATGGCAACATTACCTCTGGAGTGAATCATATTCTGGTGATAGTATCGCGTAGTCTCGCGAATCGGGGACAAATGATCTTAGCGCTACCTCTTATCAATCAACCATATATGTAAGACAAATACAATATTAAATTAGCAGGTAACCGTCGCCTATGAGTGACCTGGTGGTATTCATAGACTTACCTGATCTTACTCTATAACTGTTGAAGCGTTTGAGCCAAATGCTTACCGACCGTTTTAAAATGGAGATGGGTTTGCTGGCTCCATTGGTGCTGATCGCAGTAAATCAATGCCTTTGGTTGATTGTGTTGGAAAATGGATAATAAGCCGCAGGGCTGTAACTCACAATACTTGGCAAATTGCTGAGGGAGTTTTTTTCTGGCTTTTGGTAAGTCCTGGGATTGTATGGAAATGCAGGCAGGTTTTTGAATAAGCCGACTGAATAAGCTGGGTTCGTTTCTCTGTTGATGAAAGGATAACAAGGGGGAGCTTTGCTCAAAACCATAGCAGGCCTGAGAGTGAATATTATCGTCATCAACGGTCATAATCAGGCAGTGATCAACCCCAACCCCCTGAGTTAACGCATCCAGTGTGGATTGCAGGGCGGTGTCTATATTAGAGCTTTGATGAATTTTGCGTAGCCAGGATTCAATGGTTTGTGGTTTTGGAGGCGTGAATGCATGGTCTGCTGCCGCACTATCCACTGGTTGGCTTTGTGCCTGCTGTTGTGGTTCCCGATGTAGCCCATGTAACCGGTTGATGGGGGAAAGCAAACCTTGACAGTTTTTTGGTAAACGCATGTTCATTGCTTGATCAATGACACAGCTATTAAACACTGTCAGGTCCATTTCCAGATATTGGCATAATAGGTGACTATAACGTTGAATATACTTGCCACGCCAGTCGAAAAAAACTGCCAAGACGTATTGGTTAAGGAGATAAATACCATTTTGTGGACTATAAAATTGATGGCGGGCAGTCTTATCTTTTTTAAACCACTGTGCTAACTGGCGATCACCAAGGTGGTGAACTTTGGCCCAGAAGTGGAGGTCTTCTTGAGGATTGATACACAAAGCCTTGTAAGTTATTTCTGGTAAATGTACAAAGTTATGAGATTTACAAAATAATTCAGATAAACGGAATCCTAATTGTTTAATACATAGAGGAATTAAAGCTTGTTGTTTGTGGCTGACTAGTTTCTGCCCAATCGCTAAGGTTTTAGGGGCAGCTATCCACATCAACCATAAGGGTGCATTAAAAAAGAGGGTGGGTAGATGAAAACGGTCATTATTGGCTCCGTGTTTCTTAGCCAGAAACTCTCTGGATAGATGGGCTGCAAACAGACTAGCTGATAAAACTTCTTGAAATCCGTAGTCTTTTTGGGATTTATGTTGACTGCTTCTTATCACCTTTTCCAGTTTGTTGACGCCGATAAGACTTAATAAATGAACTAGGTGTTGAATATCACCATCCCGCTTTTTAAGGGTATTATCAGCGTAGTGAAATAGCTTTAAGCACAGAATAGGGTCTTGCTTGATAAGGGCTGCTAACTGGATAGAATCACAATCCTCATCTTTTAGTAAATGTAGTACCCGATTGGCAACCTGTGTATCAATGGGTAAAGGATTTTGTGGTAATTTATTTAACCATATTGCCAGACGCACGTGACTTGGCACTGCTTGCGATGATTGTTGTGGAGTATCTGAAGATGTTGAGAATACGGGCGATACAACAGGCATGGCGGTAAAGTAATCATTATTAACAGAATCTTCTGTTAACTATAGACCATAATCTGAATCCTGTAGATATTGTTTCTCTTTACTCACCACAAGCTATGCTATAAGTACTTGTGGTGAATAAAGAGCCCCTATGGTTTGATAACTTGCCTTAATGACTGGTAACTCAACATCCGTCGTTCTGTCACCTTGCCACATTGATAAGCGGTTAGAATAGCACAGCCGGGTTCCTTCTTATGTTGGCAATTACGGAATTTACACTGACCTATAAAGGGCTGTAACTCTACAAATCCTTGTAATATAGAGGCTTCATCCATATGCCACAGTCCAAATTCACGAATTCCAGGAGAGTCAATCAGTTGTCCCCCTTGAGGGAAATGGAATAGTTGAGCCGTTGTCGTCGTGTGTGTGCCTTTTTGAGTGGATTCCGATAAGGCGCCCACACGCTGGTTTTGGTGAGGGAGTAATTGGTTGATGATTGACGACTTGCCAACGCCAGACTGTCCGACAAATATAGTGGTTCGGCCCTTTAAAAAGGCTTTGAGCTGCTGCAGACCATTTCCCATCGTAGTAGAAGCCTCAATAACCTGATAGCCCAGCGAACGGTATAGTGTCAGCAGGTCGTTGATGATGACTTGATTGCCCTCATGAATTAAGTCGACCTTATTGAATAAAATAACCGGCTTAATATGCATGGCTTCTGCTGCGACGAGATAGCGATCTACCAAAAAGCTGTGAGGTTTGGGAAAGGGGGCAATAACCACGATAATATTATCAATATTGGCGGCAACCGTTTTCATATTGCCATGAGGATTGGGCCGGGATAATTCGGAATAGCGTTCCTGTACGGCTACTACGACACCTAAGGGATCGGTATCATGCCAGATAACTCGGTCTCCCGTGACTAAAGAGCCAATATTTGCCCGTAAATGGCAGCGGCGGGGACCTTGTTCGGGGGAATGAATACTTTCAACGTCAACCTGAGTCCCATAGTGCGCAGTAATTAACCCCAACTGCTCTTGCCCTAAAGTTCCTTCACTTTCATATTGGTCAATTTGAGCCTCTTTTTTTTCGATTCTGGCGGCCCGCTCCTGCTGGATTTTCTTAATCCGCCAGGCTTGCTTTCTGGTTAATTTTCGCTTACTCACAAAAACTGCTAGTCTCGCTACTGGATTTAGTGAAGGTTATACGCAACACTATACGATAACTGATATGAAAACACACACAATACAGAGATTAAATATGCTGCATGACGACAATATCATCTGGATTGATCTGGAAATGACTGGCCTTAGCCCTGCTAATGATGTCATTATTGAAATTGCTACTATTGTAACGGATAGCGACCTTAACCCTCTCGCTGAAGGTCCTATGCTGGCGATACACCAGTCTGATCAGCGTTTGAACGGTATGGACGCGTGGAATACTCGTCAACATGGTCAATCCGGGCTAACGGAACGTGTACGTAATAGTACGATAACTGAATCAGTGGCAGAGCAACAAACCATTGAGTTTCTGCAACAGTGGGTGCCTAAAGGCAAGTCACCGATGGCGGGTAATTCCATTTGTCAGGATCGTCGCTTCCTGGCCAACTATATGCCGCAACTGGAAGCGTATTTCCATTATCGTAATCTGGACGTCAGTAGTATCAAAGAACTGGCTCGTCGTTGGCGGCCCAAAGTTCTGGCCGGGGTTAAAAAGTCTAGTGCACATTTGGCATTAGACGATATCAAGGATTCCATTAATGAACTCAAGCATTATAGGGATACTTTTTTTACGCTGTTATAGCGCGCTGCTGCGCCATTTCGGCACAGACTGGGATGACGAGAGATAAGTCGTTACAGTCAATGTTATGTTTAATTCATGGGTATCTCTAAAAATATTAAAAAATCTTATCAACAACCGATTTTTGATTTTTTTAGAGGTACTCTTAAGTAAATATTACCCTGCCCCCATTTTTTTAGGATTTTTAATTTTCCTGCGGCGCTTTTTGTCAGAGAGTTGTTGTTTAATCGCCCATTGTATATGTTCCTGCACGAGCTTCGATGGAAAATTTTGTCGAGAGCGTAGTGTTTGGTAAACCGTTTCTGATTTAGGAGCATTACCTAACCCAATGGCTAAATTACGTAGCCAGCGTTCGTAGCCAATGCGGCGAATGGGTGACCCTTCGGTCTTTTTCAAATATTCTTCTTCTGTCCATAAAAACAGGGTGATAAGGTCAGCTCTGTCCAATTGGTGGCGAGGAGAAAAGTCTTTTTCTTGCGTCTGTTTCGCATATTTATTCCAGGGGCAAATAGCCTGACAATCATCACAACCAAATACCCGATTACCCATGGCTTCGCGAAATTCTTCCGGTATAGTTCCTTTCAGTTCAATCGTCAGATAAGAGATACATCGTGTGGCATCAAGGGTATAAGGTGCAATAAAGGCGTCAGTTGGGCATACCTTTAAACAGGCGGTACAATCACCACATTTATTGTCGGCAATATGGGTATTTATGGGAAGAGGGATACTGGTTAACACCTCTCCTAGAAAAAACCAACTGCCAGCATGCTGATTAAGAACTAACGTGTGTTTACCAATCCAACCTAACCCCGCTTTTTCGGCGAATGCTTTTTCTAAAACAGGCGCACTATCCACAAAAGGTCGTTGTGATATGTGACCAATATTCCACTGGTGAGTATTGGCTAGTTCCGTAAATTGTTGAGATATTTTTTCTGCTAATACTCTAAGGCGTTTACGAATCAGTTTATGGTAATCACGTCCTAAGGCATAATGAGAGATGTAAGCTTTCTCCCCTTGCTTGAGTGTTTTAATATGTTGAGGGTCTTCGGGTAAATAATCCATACGGGCAGAAATCACTCGAATGGCATGGGGAACGAGTTCAGGAGGGTATTGACGTTTATCCTGATGAGCCAGCATCCATTGCATCTCACCGTGGTAACCATTATCCAGCCACTGTTGTAAATAGTGGTTGTGTTGATGAAGCTGAATATCTGTAATACCGATTTGCTGGAAGCCCAGCTCTTGCCCCCAGACGGGAATGTTTGCAGCCAGCGCCACCATGTCTGGGTGGTTGACGACCCTTTCTTGATCCAGGAAGGTGATGTCTAAGGAGGAGTTCATAGTGATATTGTGGTGGTTGGCTTATAATGGCTGGTTATTGTATTTTGAATATGAGTTTTTTGCATGCCATTACCTGCGTCTTTTACCAATAATATGGTTTCTACAAGTGATCCAAGTACTATTTCGTCAGGAACATCCTCTCTTTATCTAGCGAAGCAGGTCGCTGAGATTGATCAGTATGCGATAACACAACTGGGTATTCCGGGTGTAGTATTGATGAAACGGGCGGGACGTTATAGCTTTGAGTGTTTATTGACTGAGTGGCCCGAAACGCAAAGTGTACATATTGTGTGTGGTTCTGGAAATAATGCGGGTGATGGTTATGTGATAGCTGCCCTGGCGAAACAGCATAATATAGAGGCTACCATCTGGTCATTAAAAAGCCAGGAGTCCTTGCCTGATATCCTTTCAGCCGTTGCATTAGCCGCTTATCGTTATGCACAGCAGGAATGCGTTGAATGTCGTGAATTTGATATGCTGGAATGGACAACAGCCATAGCGGCTAGTCAATCTCCTGTTATTGTAGACGCTTTATTGGGTATTGGTGCTAAAGGTCAGCTTCGTGACACTTATGTGACAGCTATTGAGGCCATCAATGCATCTGATTGCCCTGTTTTGGCCGTTGATATTCCATCAGGCGTTAACCCCAATACAGGTACGGTTGATTCTGTGGCGGTGAGGGCTGATGTGACGGTGAGTTTTGTTGGGCAGAAACAAGGACTCTATACAGGATTGGGACGTGTCTATAGTGGTGAGCGTTACTTTTATAATTTGGGTATTCCTTTGGAGTCCTACGAGCGTGTAAAACCTGAGACACAAATGATTAATTATCGGGAATGGCTGTCTTTCTTGCCTGAAAGAAGCATGGATGCCCATAAAGGTCACTGTGGTCATGTGCTGATAGTGGGTGGCGATAAAGGTATCAGTTATGGTTATGGTGGTGCTCCTATCATGGCTGCGCAGATGGCATTACGCACTGGAGCAGGGTTAGTGAGTTTGGCAACACGCCCAGAATTTGTCGCAGCCGCATTAATGCGTCAACCGGAAATCATGGTAACCGGGATTGACAATGGACAAGCACTGCTCCCCATGCTTGAACGAGTATCGGGTATCGTTATTGGGCCAGGTTTAGGGCGTTCCTCCTGGTCAGAACAGTTATTTTACCATTGTATCTCTAGCCAGTTTCCACTAGTGATTGATGCAGATGCTTTGCACTTGTTAGCACATAAAAAATTCGGGCAATTACCTGGTGTTGAAAAGCGACATCGCCAATGGATTCTCACCCCACATCCAGGTGAAGCAGCCGTCCTGTTAGAGTGTTCCGTTGATGAAGTACAAGCGAATCGTTTTCATGCAGCGGTTCAGATACAGCAACAATATGGTGGTGTCGTTGTCCTTAAGGGTGCGGGCACGGTCGTAGTGACCTCAACGGGAGAGCAGTGGTTATGTAATGCAGGTAATCCTGGTATGGCTTCTGGAGGTATGGGGGATGTACTCAGTGGCTTGTTAGGTTCTTTACTGGTGCAGGGAATGACTGTCAATGCTGCGGCTTTATTGGGGGTAAGCTTGCATGCTTTGGCGGCCGATCGTTGGGTTGAAGAAAACGGGCAGCGAGGTTTGCTGGCAACGGATTTGATTCCCTACGTCCAATTGATGATTGATGGAAAAGTGAATGGCTAGTACGGTAATGCATCGCTTTTTGCCTGATGAAATAGCTACAATAGCGGCTGGATACGATGTGGGCCATCGACTGCAGGCAGGCATGACGGTGTTTTTGGAGGGCACTTTAGGTGCAGGAAAAACTACAATCACGCGTGGTTTATTACAGGCTTTGGGACATTCAGCGGTGGTTAAGAGTCCGACTTATACACTGGTTGAATCTTATGAAAAATTGTTGCCAATAACCTATCATTTTGATTTATACCGTTTGGGTGATCCGGAAGAATTGGAGTATATGGGGATTCGGGATTATTTTTCTGCGCAATCGTTATGTATCGTTGAGTGGGCTGAACGGGGGCAGGGGTACTTGCCCTCGCCTGATTTGACGATAAAATTATCACCCCAGCAGTGTGAGCAGACACAGCAGGTAGGGCGGCATATACAAATGTTGATACATACGGAATCAGCGGATAAAAGGTTTGCTGCTTTCGGTAGTGATTGGATAATATAATAAATAGAGATAACGGTTTGTTGTTGATAAAGCGCCATAGCCCTTTTTTATTTCTCATCGTGTGTTTTTGGCTGGTAGCTGCGGATACTTGGGCAGCCTCTCTTTATGGTGTGCGTTTATGGCGTGCTCCGGACCACACTCGTATCGTATTGGATATGAGTGGACAAGTGATGTATAAACTCTTTCAACTCAATAATCCTAATCGTATTGTCATTGATATTAGCCATTCACGAAACGATGCAAGTTTCAAAGCTCTGAATTATGAAGGCACTCCTATTCGCCAAATTCGTGCCGCCACAAGAAACCAAAAAGATTTACGGCTTGTGTTGGATTTATCTACCTCCGTTAATCCCCGTAGTTTTTTTCTAAAGCCAAATAAAGATAAGCCTCACCGATTAGTTATCGACTTGTACGATAAGAAAGGGATAACTAAAAAAACGGTTGAAGAAGTGGCTGCTTCCAGTCAAAAGTCATCCTCAGGTATTAACAATCCAATAAAAAAATCTCATCGCCGTGATATTATCATTGTGGTAGATGCAGGTCATGGCGGTGAAGACCCAGGTGCTATTGGCCCAAATCACATACGGGAAAAAGTGGTTGTGTTGGATATCGCCAAGAGATTAGCCCGGCGTATTGATAAAAAGTTAGGTTACCGTGCACTTTTGACCCGCAAGGGAGATTATTTTTTACCACTGCGTAAACGACGTGATATTGCTCGACAGGAAAGAGCGGATATATTCGTTTCTATCCATGCAGATGCTTTTAATAAACCTCAAGCAAAAGGTGCTTCTGTTTTTGCCTTATCTCAACGTGGTGCAACCAGCGAGACGGCCCGCTTTCTCGCCAAGCAGGAGAATGAAGCTGACTTGATTGGCGGTGTCGGTGATGTCAGTTTGGAAAATAAGGGTGAAGTCCTGCGCGGGGTGCTGGTAGACCTTTCTATGACCGCAACTGTTGGGGCAAGTCTGGATGTTGGTAAACACGTGTTAAACGATATAGGCCACATTGCTCACCTGCATAAGAAACGCGTGGAGCAAGCCGGGTTCCTGGTTTTAAAATCCCCAGATGTGCCTTCAATTTTGATAGAAACAGGGTTTATTTCCAACCCCAAAGAAGCGAAGCGCTTATCGACACCTTCATATCGACAGCAAATGGCCGATGCGATCTTTAAAGGCGTTGAAAAGTATTTTGATCGCAAACCGCCCGTAGGGACTTATATCGCATGGAAGAAAAATGGTGGGCGTGATGCAGATGGTAATAATACCGTAACGGCCACTAAAAGCGACAGGACTATAAAACACAAAGTTGTTAGAGGTGATAGTTTATCTGAAATTGCCCAAAGATACCGTGTTAGTATGGCAAAAATCAAAAAACTAAATGATTTGAAAAATAATTCGATACGCATTGGGCAAGTGCTGACAATTGCAGAAAAAAGAGTGGGCGAAGTGTCTTATTCGGCGGTTCATCGTGTTAGTAGTGGAGAAACCCTTTCAGGCATTGCGTTGCGATATAATACTTCGGTTAATGCCATTCGAAGGCTGAATAAAATGTCTGCTTTATCAATTATTCGTATTGGACAAAAAATTAAAATTCCTTCAAAGAAAGGCTAGGTAAAGCTAACGAAGGTTAATAACATGCCGTCATTTCATTCAATTCTTGAGCGCGCAGAGTAGAAAAAAGGTGGGAGGGCAGCACTAAAAACATGACGGGTTTCAGTCTATATACAGGACACAAAAAACACGTGCTACCTAAGTCACGGTGTTGCCCGACCTAACGATGTTGGACGTATTCCCGCGAAAGTCCTGCAAGGGCTTATTTTCAAGATAGCCTCTTGGAATTATGCCTTAGTGTGTGCTATAGCTTGTAGTAACATACCTACAATTGTGTTGAGTAAGAGGTTTTACTATGTCTAGTTCTGACCGCGATGCCATTATTGCAGCCACCGCATTGGTTCACGATCTCACTGTTGTGACTCGTAATGTGGATGATTTTTTGCCTACTGGTGTGAGTATGATTAATCCTTGGGAGTTTGGATAGAAGCTTGGGTTTAATTATCCAGAAGTTCTCATTGCGATTTCATCCTCAAACATTTCAGATAGTTCATAGCTAACCGGTGACATGTCGTTGTTACTCGTATGTAACCGATCATTATTGTAAATGTGAGTGGGTTGATCCACTTTTAAGACCCAGTCATGTTTAAGTTGTGGTTGCCAAGTCATAGCCGGAATTTAGCCGAAAACTAGCCGTAAATCACTCCCTAGATAAGCTCTTATCATGGCCCAATATGCTCAGTACATAAGCGCTCGGCCGTTCATGCTCATGTCTAAATGAAGAAAACACCTACTGGTCAATCAATTGTTATACCGGCCAGAATTTTAGTCGCTTCAGGGTATATTTTAGATATAATTAGGGTATACTAACACCTATTCCTCAATGGCTGCATATTTTGTCGCAAAAAACAACATCAACAAGCGAATATAGTATGTAGATACTAAAAAATGTTGCATATCGCATTTTGGTGGTATTAACAAGAACATAATAGTCACTACCAGCTTCTAAAACAAGCCGCCTGTATTTTAATTCTTCCTGTGAGAAGTTAATGAAAAGAAAACAGTTAATTGTTGTTTCATTTATAGGTGTACTTTTATTTATTTTCATTGCCTGGAAAGGCAGTTATATCGTTAATATGCCAAATTTGCTAGTCGGCTTTTCAGCCAAAGTTGGATGTTCTTTAAAATATGTTACCAAACTCTCTAACACTCAGGTTAGAGAGGATTTATCAGTCTATTCAAAATGGTTCAATCTTGTTGATATGGTATTCGACGAAAACGTTCAATCTGTTCATAGCTCCTTATTATGGAAAAAACAATCTGCAACATATAGAACAGGTCTAGGGTGTACTTTAGAAAATAGTGATGGTATTAATCTTAATAAACTCTCTATTGACTCTAATTTAGATGAGAAAAAATCTAATTTAAGTGTTCAATTAGATAACAATATTATGCAGCAGCTAGAAGAAATTGTGCATAACGATAAGCTCAATGGCTACGATACAAGAGCTTTATTGGTGCTTAAAAATGGAAACATTGTCGGTGAGAAATATACTAATAATTTTACTAAAGATACCCTATTTATGGGTTGGTCAATGTCAAAAACACTAACGGGCATCATCATAGGAAATATGATTAAAAATAACCTATTAGATATAGATGCTACGCCACTTTTTTCAGAATGGAGAAATACAGATAAAAGCAAGATTACTATCAAAGATTTGTTGACTATGACTTCTGGCCTAAGTTTTTCTGAAAAATATGAGCCTGGAACCGATGCCACTAGAATGTTATTTAATGACGTGTCATCCTGGAAAAGAGCCGCGAATAGTAAAAAGAAATATAATGTGGGAGAATATTGGTCTTATTCTTCCGGTTCAACCAATATTTTATCTTACTTAGTCTATGAAAAATTTAGCCATAATCCTGAATATTTATTAGCTTATATAAAGAAAAATATTTTAAGTCCCATAGGGATGAACAATACGATTGTAGAATTAGACCCTTCTGGTTCGTTTGTTGGTAGTTCATTTGTTTTAGGTTCTGCTAGAGATTGGGCAATTTTAGGGCAATTTTTTTTAAATAGTTCATCTTTTAATAGTGGTGCTATTGTTGAAGATGATTGGATTCAACAATCAACCGTACCCAATACCTCGCAGAATGATGATCGGTTTGGTTATCATATATGGTTAAACACAGGCAAAGAAAGAGAGCCACGTTGGTCACATTTGCCGGACAATACCTATGCCGCTAGAGGAAGCCGAGGACAAGTAGTACTTATCATTCCTGAGTTAAATACGGTTATCGTTCGATTAGGGTGGTCAAAGAAAAAGTATCCAATTAACGCTTTTTCTCACAAGGTTATAAAGGTTATTAAGTCATGAATTTAAAGCTTGTATCCATACTACTATGAGCGATTTTTACTTTTCAAAGTCATACACAGAAGCACGTCAACGATTCAAAAAAGCTGCCTTTGCTATAGGTGCAGTCGTTAGTTCGTATCGTATAGACTCTAATTGTCAAGATGATCTTACTATATTGATGTAGCGATTATTGGCCCGGATACTGCGCCAACGATTGTAGTTTCATCGGGTGTGCATGGTGTTGAAGGCTTTTATGGTTCAGCCGTTCAACTTAAGCTTCTTGAACAGCTTGGAGATGCTAATACTGAACTTAATATTCGGTATGTTTTCATTCATGCCGTTAATCCATTTGGATTTTCTCGTCTTCGACGCTTTAACGAAGACAATGTTGATTTGAATAGGAACTTCCTTACTACAGAGGTTGAATTTGAAGGGACGCCAAGTGATTATGTACGTCTGAATCGCTTCTTGAATCCAGAGTCTTCGCCTTCTTGTTTTGAATTATTCAAACTCAAAGCAATGTGGAATATTTTTCGTCACGGTTTACAGCCTCTTAAGCAAGCTTTAGCAGGCGGGCAGTACGATTACCCCCAGGGAGTTTTTTTTGGTGGTCATGCCCCATGCCAGTCAACAAAGGTCATTTATGAAAACTGTGATTCATGGATAGGTGAATCAAATCAAATTATTCATATTGACTTACATACTGGCTTAGGGCCATTTGCAAAGTACAAGTTACTCCTTACTGAGACGGCTGACTCGGCAGAATATCCTTGGTACATAGAAACTTTCGGCAAGAATTGTGTGGAACCAATGAACGCACCACATCTTACTTCATATCAAGTTAATGGAATTTTCGGTGATTGGTTACGTGAACATTTTGCCTCTCGGCAATATCGTTTTGTTACAGCAGAATTTGGCACTTATGACATTATTCGAGTTTTTGGTGCAATTAGAACTGAAAATCGTGTGCATCATTATGGTGTTGAAGATAGCGCTATCTACAAGTCTACAAAGACAGAGATTTTAGAGTGTTTTTGTCCCAGTGATAAATCATGGAGAAAGCAAGTTGTTAGGTCTGGCCTTGATATAATATTTCAGGCAGAAAAACGATTGAAGGCTGATACTCTGAAAGAATCCCCTCAAAACCCTATAAAAACTAATATTTTGAGTGTTTCAGCATGTTAATTTATAAATTATTCTTACTGTTTATATTTTCATTATCTACCTATGCTATGGCAGTAGGTAATTATTTAGAATTTGAAGAAAATGAAAATTTATTTGTAACACTGACTAAATCTACAATATCAATTCACGATTCTCCTAATTTTTTAACAAAACTTTCTTCTGATGATTTAATAGCTTTGGGCATAGATTCCATACCTGATGCTCTCAGGCTTGTTCCAGGTATGATGGTAAGTGATTTGCATGGTTCTAATACGCAAGTGGGTTATCATGGACTTGCTGTATCTATTCCTAGAAGAATGGACTTGCTCTATAACACTAGCTCAATGTATCGATCAGGCTATGCTGGTATTCATTGGAAAAGGCTCCCTATTGATATTGAAGATATTGAATTTATCGAAATTATTAGAGGTAGTGCATCATCTGATTTTGGTTCCAATGCCCTGACGAGTGCTGTTAATTTAGTTCAAAATAGTATTGCATTAGAACCCTCATTTTTTAGTAGCGTTAAGGTTGGTTCTAGTGATTTAAGAAAAGTACGAGCTGGGTTTCATTTGGAGTCTAAAAATAACCATGTTTATCTGAGGTTTTTAGGGGAAGAAAGCTCTGGATATGATTTTGCTGAACGATCAGATGATTATGAAGATTCATTTGATGGAAAAAGTATTTTACTCTCAGGTGAACATGAGTTAGAACATAATATGTTACTTGACTGGAATATTGCTTACAATGATTATATATTTACTGCGCCAGATTTTAATTTTATTGGCGAAAGTGATTCGACAGAATCTAGTCAAGACAGTGTAGAAAATGTTCCTCCTGCCGATGAAAAAAATATTCATAGTGTTATAAAAATATCTGGAGCAAAAGAAACCAGTACATGGAATATTTTTGGCAAGTACTCTGAGTTTGAGCGTGATCAGGAAATATTATTTTGTAATATTCAAGGGTCTTTCGATCCGCTCTTTGCAGAACTTGATGCTTCGCCTAATGTTCATATCGATCCTGCCGACTTTCCATTAGTAATTCAATCAGGTTTGTCCACTGGTGTTGTACAATTAGATGCTTCTATTGTTAATCCACTGGATGCTAATGACACTAGAATATTAACTGAATTGGGCCAAAGGCTTAGAACATTTGGCCCCAATACAATATTAGCTAAGATTTGTGGTGATGCTGATATAAGTACATTAGAAAATAGAGTAAGTATTGGTGGACAATTTACTCAACAGTTATTGGATAAGTTAAGCCTTTCATCCAGCTCAGAGTATATATATTCAATAGCAGAGTCTGAAAATTATTTTAAAGGTAAAGTAACAAGAAATACTTTTTTACTTTCAAATAATTTACTTTACAAGCCCACTAAATTTCTTTCAGCTAGTGTTGGATTAATGGCTGAAATTGATGACTATCTTGATGGATTCGTCTTTTCTCCGAGAGCAGCTATTAATTATCATGTCAATAATAATTTTAGTATTAAGTCAATGTATTCTAAATCAAAGAGAACACCTGATTTACATGAAACAGATAGGAAATGGCAAATCTCAGTCGATTATCTTGGTGATACAGTCGATTTTTTAGGACAATCTTCGGCTAACGTGTTTAGGATTGCCGAATCACCCGGCGATTTAAAGCCAGAAGAGATAGAAAGTTATGAGCTGGGTGTTGTTTATACTTCAAAAGATCGCAGGCATATATTTGATAGCAAAGTTTTTTATGAAGATATGATAAATTTGATATCAGACCCTTTTCTATACCTTGACTTTAATTTGACAAATGATGGAAAAATAAGAAAAAAAGGATTTGAGACGGCTTACAGTAGTAAAAACAATTGGATGAAATATGGCTTGTCTTACACTTACTTGGATTGGGATACATCAACACCTTATGAATCAACTTTGACCGCAAGGCATATCGGTAGCATTTGGAGTATATTTAATTTGTCTGAGTCATCAAAACTTGGATTTTCTTTCAATGGTCACAGTGGCGGTGACAATCACACCTATAAATTGTATACACTTAATTACACAAAAAGCACTCAATTAGAGGGAGCACATTTTGACTTTCAAGTAGGTGTGAAAAGATATCCAAAATATACATATACCTTTACAGAGTACTCTCCCGATGATCCAGTTGCTATAGGCTTTGATAATCAGAACCAATATTACATGAAAATTAGCTTGTCTTATTAGTATTATATTTAGGAGACTATTATGAAGTCTATTTACTATTTTGCTTACGGTTCTAATATGCTGGAAAAAGTAATATCGGGCAGACGTGGTATTCTTTATCATCGTAAGATGTCTGGTTTGGCTAAAGGGTGGAGGCTTGTATTCAACTGCCCTGGCGTCAACAAATATGAACCGGCATTTGCAAATATAGAAAAAAATGATGATCACGATGTCGAAGGTGTTGTTTATCATATGTCTTCAGAAAATTTTGCTCAGCTAACTAAAACTGAAGGCAGTATGTATGATATTGTCGATATTGATGTACGGTTAACTAATGGCACGATGCTGAATGCCAAAACGCTTGTTAGTGACCCTTTGGTTAAACCTAATACGCCATCGTACCGTTATCTCCGTTTGCTCATTGATGGAGCAAAAGAAAATGACTTATTCTGGAACTATATTAATATGTTGTCGAGTGTAAGTCATGCTCCCACCCCTCCTGGATATTCTTTTATTTGTTTTTTGGTATCTATATATTTAAGATTACGATTTCTTCTACTAAAAATTAAAGGTTAAAAATTATTTTATGTCTGTCTCAATTCCTTTTGATTAATAAAAATTATAAATAATGTTTACTTACGAAACGTTAGATGCTATTGCTGATGCCTATAATCCGACTTTATTTATTGTTTTTATTGTATTTTCTTTTATTTACTATAAGCAGAGCGGTTGGTTGGTAGTATTCAAAGGTTTTTTAGGGATATTGATTTGTTACTTGGTTATGTTTGCTGATAATACCCTAAAATTATGGCATACATTGTCCTTGGATTATAGTACTCATTCATCAGTTGCGTTTTCACTAGTCTATTTCTTAATACATAGGTGTACAATTAAAAGCTCTGTCTCATTGAGTTTTGTCACAAGCCTTATTTGTTATTATCTATTAGTGATATATCAGCAATATCATACGATACAGGATATTATATCTACGTTAATTATTGTCGTCCCTTTGATTTTTTATGCTTATCGTGGGGTTGATCTGTTGCGCTAAGATAAGGGCGGCAGCAGATAAATTAAATCATTGCTGTCCCATAAATATGAGATAAAAAAGGCTTAAATCTCAACTGGTTGGTACAATGGATGTGCGAAAAACACTGCAAAACTAGGAAATTTAAGCCTTGTCACATCATAATACGATTTTCTCACAATGGCTAAAATTAATACCGAGACATGAATGTGACCCTCTGGCAAAACAGCACCACGAAGGCCAAAAATTGCGCAAAATGTCGCGCTGGCCTTAGTGCATTGCCCTTGGCCTCGCACAACTCTCTGGGCGAAGTAGTCTTCGCGACATCGTTAGTAACATGAACGCTCAAATGAACAAACTTTATCACTTGGGGGCTACCTCGGTGAGTCGTTCATCTCTATCACGAGTGAATGAGCAACAACCCTATACATTATATGAAGCACTGTTTAATAAACTCTTTTCACGCTGCTAAGGCTTGGCGCCAAAGCATGGCTTTAGTTTTAAAAATAAACGGTATTCCCTTGATGCATCAACCATTGATTTGTGTTTATCGGTTTTTCCCTGGGCAACGTTTCGTCGTGCCAAAGGCGCCATTAAGCTACATGTCGGTCTTGACCATGACGGCTATCTACCTGCCTTCGTGACTGTCACTGAGGGTAAAGCCCATGACATCACTGTAGGTCGGACATTGAAGCTACCAAAGGAAAGCATCGTCGTTTTTGATCGTGGTTACACAGATGACTCTTGGTATAACCTGTTGAACAATAACGGTATTTTCTTCGTCACTCGGCAAAAATCCAATGCCAGCTATGATGTTATTGAGCGCCGTAATATATCAAAAAACCAGGGCCTGACCTCTGATCAAACCATTAAAATCAAAGGTACAAAAGCCAACGATTGTCCTATAGCGCTACGTCGTATCGGTTATCGAGATCCTGAAACAGGTCTTCCTCACCGACAATGTTAAGTGGGCCGCTAAGACTATTGCCGATATCTATAAGGCACTTTGGTAGATCGAGCTTTTTTTCAAATGGATCAAACAAAACGTGAAAATTAAATCATTTATAGGCACATCTAAAAATGCAGTTTTGACTCAAATTTGGATTGCTTTGTGTATATATCTTCTGTTGGCCTATATTAAATCCTGTAACCAATTGAGTATCAGTAGTCAGCAGATTATTCGTTTACTACAGCTCAATTTATTCGAGCGGCGCGACCTGATGGCCTTGCTAAAAGGTAATCCGCCAACGCCTCTCGAAAAACCTATGCAATCCCAACTGCCATTTGCTTAAAAGTTATGGGACAGCAATGAAATTAAATACAAGTTTATTCTCTTTAGGATTTACCTTTAATATTGTTAATGACCTCATTAGTCACTCTCTTTGATTTCAGTGCTTTTTGTAAGACAGCTTGAAGGTCAGTTATATCAAAAGGCTTTTCTAATACTTCATGAAATAGCGTGTCAAGCTTTTCTAAATGATAAGGGCTAGATTCTGCGGTAATACATACATAAAAAGTAGTATTTTTAGGAAGGGTAGATGTTAGCTTTTTCATAATTACATCACCACTGAGGTTAGGCATATGAAAGTCAATAAAGGCTAGGTCAAAGGATTCTTTGGTCATCTGTGATAAACCGATTTCGGGAATATTCTCAGAAGCAGTTTCAATACCATACTTGTTTAACATCTCAGTTAATGTAAAACAAGTGTGTTGGTCATCATCAATAATCAGCGCTTTAAAATTGCTTTTACTAAGCTCCTCAGTTAACAGTAAAGTATTCTCGGTATTAGTAGACATTGTACTGGTAATCGGAATATTGATTTTAAAAACACTACCAATATCTACTTTGGAAGAAAGAGTGATTTCAGCACCTAGTAAATCGATAATTCGCTTCACATAGAAGAGACCTAACCCCCTGCCTTGATGAGTAGAAGTAGAAATATTATTGAGTTGTATATGCTTATTAAAAATTACTTTATATTTATCTTCAGGGATACCAATGCCTGAATCTTTAATTTGAATCAATAAACTGTCTTTTTTTACTATCCATGTAATGGATATAGCCCCAGATTCAGTAAATTTAAGTGCATTATCTAATAGGTTTTCGAGTACCAGTAGTAGCTTTCCTTTATCAATGTTGATGTAATATAAAAGTTGAGTTGTTTGCTGGCTACCTTTATATACACTAAAACCAAGACCCTTTTCAGAAAATTTAGTTTCGTAAAGTGATTTTATTTGAGAAAAAATTTCATTTAAATTAACTTTAGTTTTATTTTCTATAAGCTTTTGCTGCTCAAATTCTTCAAAATTAAAAAGCTCTGTCATGATTTCTTTGAGAACTATAGAGGACTCATAGCAAGCGTTAACTTTTTCAGAAAGGCTAGGGTTATCTTTGATTGTGTCGGATTGTTCTACAATCATGCTAATTAGATTAATTATAACCCCAACGGGTGTTTTAATATCGTGGGAAATAGCGCGGATAAAGTCTTCTTTAAATTGTTCCGCTTCTTGGGCTAATATTTTAGCTTCCATTGCTTGATTTAAGCTATCTTTTAACTGTGCGTCTCGTTTGTATATGGTTTCTGAGAGCTCTTGTAGTGATCGGTATATTGCATTTAATTCTTCAACTCGATAGATTCCTTTATTTTTTAAGGTTATATTATCCCCTTGTTTTATGGAATTCATAGTATTTATAATGTTGTTTAGATATTTATAAATATAACGATTAAATAAATAAAGAAAAAATATTGTTATCATTACAGCAATAAATAATAAACCACCAGTAAATAGTGCCTGTTGAGTAATTTTTTTATTCATATAGTTACTTGAAAAAGTAATTACCACTTTAGCAATGGTTTTTACTTCTTTATTTTCTACTTTATCTAGGCCATCAATGGAAATTTCGTCATATTGTGAAAGTAAACTATAAGTTTTAGCAACTATTCTTAATTCTTTATTAATTGTTTTTTGTTTTCTATAAATAACCTCGCGGGTTAATTTTCGCACTTCAATGGCATGTATTTCTTTATAACTTAAGTAGTCATTAATAATAGATTCAATACCATTAATATCACCTTTTGCTACTTCAAATGACAACCCACTGTTAAGCAAGCTAGTAGATATAATATATTCATTGCGTTTGGCCTGACTCTTATCAAATTTATAATTCGATATTTGGATAATAATTGACGCCATAACCAGTACAACAAAAATTATAAATATTAATGTTGAAGTGATAGTGACCAGCTTCCAAGGCTTTTTCTTGAAAAGAATCATTTCAGATTTTCCCTAATATCTACATTGTAGACATCTGCCATAGTTTTATTGGTATAAATATCCATATCAGAGACATAATGGTGTCCGCTTTTATTAGCGTTTTCGCCTGATAAAATTTGGTTGGCTAAATTATAAGTTTTCTTAATAATGGAATCTTCGGAAGGGATAACTGCTACAGTTGCCCCTGTTTTTAAAAGAGACTTTGAAGTAGCAATAACAGGAATTTGTTTTGTAAATAATGAACGTAGAATGACAGCAACATTTCTGGGTTGATAAATATTTCTATTTTTTGTTAGTAGTAATAAATCAATATTATGATTTTTTAAGTTGCGAATATCTTTAAAAATATCACCTGAGTATTTAATTGAAATAAGATCAGTGCTAGATTGACTTAGCTGTATTTTTATTTCATCTATTATTACTTTTTCTTCAGAGGTATAAATCAAACCTATCTTTTGATTTTTAAAGTGTGAAATTAAAAAATATGAAATTTTATCAGGCGAGGGCTCAGAGTATATACTATGGCTTATTATTCCATATTTATTATAATGGACAGAGCGATCCAATGGATTGATAAATGACGATATTAAAAATGCGTGAGGTTTTTTAGTTACTTGATCAAGAGCTTCTTTTCCAAGGGTAATAATAATATCTGAAGTATTGGTTTGATTGAGAGTGCTGACAATTTTAGTAGGTGTATTAATGTTTTCCTTGATTTTACGAGCAATCGTTAGTGCTTTTTCTTGCGGGGGAGAAACAATAATGACGTCAGAAAAAGTATAGGAAGGAAGTAAAGTGGAAACAACAAAAAATATCGATTTTAAAATTGATGTTCTAAATAACGATAGCATACAACGCTATAAAAGGTTATCTTTGGATAGAATCAGTAAGCTTAGTACTTGTTTTTCCACCTCGTCAAAATTGGAACGTATGTTATTCTTAAAACAGTGATTAATTATTCTATAATAGATTAGTCTTATGTCTTTTTTTGAAATATCTTTGTTGGTATCAATATCATTATTTTTAGCGACTTCTTCTACTTTTAAAATGATTTGACTGGTTAAAACAGGGTCTTTTTCATAGAATTCTGAAAGAGCAAAGTCGGCGGCAAAAGGGCTTTTATTGCCAGTTAATAAGTATTCAGCTAACACATTTCCATCAGTAGTTTTGTTTTTAAGCTCTAGTAATTCAGTTAGCGATGTAACTAGCTGATTGAATGCTTCGGCCTTATTAGGTGGGCGATCATCATTCAGCATTTTCCTAGCTCCAATTTTTGTCAAATTTGTGAACTCGGAAACTAGAGCAACATACTCCCTTGGCTTTACTCCCAGCTCAGTAAAAATAATGCCTAATCTCTCTGAAAATCCAGGAGAGTGCTGAGGAGTATACTTTTCACTATGTGTTAGCGTATCTGTTGAATTGACCATAATTGAATAAAAATAACTGTTTATATAAAAAAATACAATAAGCCAAGGGTAAAAAAGTAAATTATTGGTAAATTTATACCATACTTAAAGTATGCTTTTGGTATATTATAGGCTTAATTCGGTTTGCCTTCAATCAATAGTTAAAGAATACCATCTTTCTATTTTCGAGGGCGACTTATATTACAAGCTAATTTTAGTTGTGGCGAAATTTTAGGCAGGTGGGTTATGGGGGTTATATGCGTCCAGCCTCTTATTAAAGAAGCTGATATAAAGCACTTTAGCGACAAGGAACAACATGAGTCTTTTGGTCATGGTGAATATGTCATAAATAGCGACGACATAAAACTGAATAATCTATTTAGGGATATTGCGTATTCCACTGAAGATGATCACCGCCAACGATTAAACATGATCGCTTTTTCTTCCTAAGCATTCAGAATGTTC
>MDLC01000027.1 GCA_001723645.1 Candidatus Endobugula sertula
AGAACATTCTGAATGCTTAGGAAGAAAAAGCGATCATGTTTAATCGTTGGCGGTGATCATCTTCAGTGGAATACGCACATGTCATTCCAACGGTCTATATGGCATCGCAACTATACAATAAGTATTTCCCAAAATGTACAAGTAGAATGGATAACAATAGAAGTGTTAGATGTGAAATTTAACAAAATTTTAGTGAGAGATGGGATTTTATGAGCTTAAGTGAGAGTGATGTCTCCATTATTGCGACACTTTTAGGCAGAGAACCGAGGGGTCTGGAAGACATAGTTTGTAGGGATAAGCAGGGAGCTCCAATGGTGATTCGCGTGGCCCCCTTGGTGGACAACAAGCCTTTCCCTACCTTATTTTGGTTGGTAGATCAACAACTTAATTACGCCATAGATACACTTGAAGCGTCTGGCCTGATTGCCAAATTTCAAAGCCAAGTAGACGGTAGTGAGCAAATTCAAAAGCAGCTTGCCATGAATCACCAACAGTATATTCAGTTACGGCAGTCTTTTATTACAGAGGCACAGCGTCGCCAAATTAATGAATTAAGGTTTAATGAAGTATTGGAGCAACGCGGCATTGGTGGGATAGCTGATTTTCAGCGTATCCGTTGCTTACATACTTACTATGCAGCACATTTGGTACAGGCAAATAGTATTGGCCGTTTGTTGGAAACCTACTGGCAACAAATTGGAGTGAGCTTTGATCACTTTGACTATGTGGGTTAAGTCTAAAACCGGATCAGGCAAATCATTGAATATCCACTACACTAAATAGTATAAAAGCCATTAGCATACATATAAGGTGTAGTTCGTTGACAGCTAATCCGCTTAACAAGAAGAGTAAAGAATCAATAGCCCTTCAAATTGTTGGACTAGTGTTGCTTTTAGTGTTTCTGGTTGCTTTATCAACAGTAGGCACCTTGATTACCTTGGGTGTTATTAAAACCAGAGGTGATGCTAAAGTAATAGGTTCAATGGCAGGGGCAGAACATATCTGTGATCAAAAGGTGCGTGCAGACTATGGTCATTCATTAAGCGTAGCCACAGTTGATGATCGATCTAGCCGTTATGATAATAAATCGGGCCAATACAAAATGTTTTATGAACTCACTATCTATCAGGGTAATAACAAGCATTCAGGCGTAAAAACATTCTATGTGAATTGCTATGTTTCTGCCAAACGAGGTTCAATTTCTCACATTGATTATCTTGAACAGAAAGATTTTCAGCCTAAAGCTATTCGACGGAGACATGGAAACGCTTTTGGGTTGTAAGCGCCAATAAACTCAGGAAAACACCACTGTGGATGTTCAAAATGCAGTTGAGGCATACTCGAAAATAGCAATTGTACCGGTAGAATTGAGCCTAGGGTAGTGAAGCGATGGCGAAAATCGTTCCCAATGAGTGGATTAAAAACGCACTACTTTCGGCACTGGCTGGTCAATAAAAGTCCGACTCCAAATTTCAATAGATACTAAGGCAAAAATTGAGTACGAAAAATCTCGATCACCTTTGCGATCAAGTTCAACCATCTGGCGCACAGCTTTTGTATTAAATAACCCTCTGTGATTTAAAGAGGATTCTGAAAGTACCTCATCCACCAATGGTCTCAGTTCGTTGTTCAACCACTGGCGTAAGGGTCCACCAAAACCGGTTTTTCTCCGATAAATAATATCCTTCGGCAAATACTTCTCCATCGCCCGTTTAAATATCCATTTACCCTGATTGCCTTTTTGTTTTAAGACATTACTAATAGAAGCCACGTATTCTACTAAATCATTATCCAGTAAGGGAACTCGAACCTCTACACCATTTGCCATACTCAGTTTATCGGTATAATTTAAATTATGATCCGCCAGAAAGTGTTTCATTTCCCAGTAGAGCATTTTATCTATATTATCACAGTCACCGATATAAGGATTTTCAGTAAACGATTCAAAAGGATTTACAGTGGTACTATTAGCCAGTGAACTAGCATGCAATAATTTATTGAGCTGTTCTGGATGTAGCCAAAAAAAATAGCTTTTAATACGTTGCTCTTGCTCTAAATTAACATAAGTAAACAACTTAGCAAGTCGTCGCAGAAATGGGTGTTTGGTGGGTAACCGCTTGGCATTAGAAGCTAATACTTTTCTGATAAAGAGTGGCATCCACATCCAGTAGCTTTCAATCGATAACGCTTGGTGTCGTTTATAACCCGTAAAAATATCATCGCCTCCAGCACCCGATAACAATACTTTGATATTCGTACTCTGTGCTAATTGAGTAATGCGATTAACATTCAATGGAGCAACATCTGCTTGAGGTTCATCCAAGTGAAAAATCATTTTTGGTAAGTCGTAGATAATACTCGAATCTATATCGACTACATTCAATGGCACATTAAGGTAGTCGGCAACTCTTTTTGCGTAGGGAAAATCCTCAGAAATCCCTTCTCTTTTAGAAGCGCCATCATTAAACCGAATGGTATAACACTGCATATCAACATCAGGATGCACTTTTTGCGCTAGTGCAACAACAGAACTTGAATCCAGTCCCCCTGATAAAAAAGCCCCCACGGGAACGTCTGCAACCAATTGGCGCTCTACGGCATCACTGAGATGTTTATCGACATTTTCTATCGTCGTTTCTAGTGGCTCTTCTACTTTGACTGACTGACCATATTTTAAATCGTAAAAGCACCATTGCTTCGTGATTTTCCCATCGACAACCATTTGCGCTTGCCCCGGTTCCAATTTATGCACATGCTGTAACATGGTGGTTTCACCTGGGGACCAAAGAAACGTTAAATAATGACTCACCCCGACAATATCCAACTCTCTAGACACTGAAGGCTCTTGTAGTATTGCTTTTATTTCACTGGCAAAAATATACCCTTTTTCAGTGCTTGAATAGTAAAACGGTTTAACACCAAAACGATCTCTCGCGATAAACAAGGATTGATTGCGACGATCAAAAATAGCAAAAGCAAAAATACCATTTAACAGACTTAAACAATCAGTGCCTTTATCAAGATATAACTTTAAAAGCACTTCGGAATCTGAATGTCCAGAAAATACATACCCTTTTTTCAATAGTTCCTGACGTAATACTTTAAAATTATATATTTCCCCATTAAACGCTAGACACACTTGCTCAGATTCATCCCACATCGGCTGGTGTCCAGCGCTACTAAGATCTTGTATTGAGAGACGAGTATGAACTAAACCGATATTAGCATTGATATCATAGTCAATACCTTGATCGTCTGGGCCGCGATGAACCAGCAAACTGGCCATCAACGGTAAGGAGTTTTGATCAAAGCTTCCGGAAAAGCCACCAATACCACACATGAAAATTCCTCCAATACCAAAACCAACCGTTTAGATCAATACACGGTATATTGCTTAGCCAATTCTTTATACATATTAACCAGCATTTTTTCTTCTGTTTCCCAATTGTAATTGGTCAATACTGCATGACTTCCCTTCTCACCATAGGCTTTGCAAGCTGCCCGATCTTCAGATAAACAGTCAATTGCGGCTGCGAAGGATTCAGCACTTGATGAATCGACTAAAATACCACAATCTGATCGGCTAACTATTTCTGAAACTTCAACCGCAAACCTTGGGGCTATCACCGCTAATTTTGACCCCATATAATCAAATAATTTATGCGGTAAAGCATGCACATGATTAAATAAACCCGGTTGGAACATAATGAGCCCTACATCACAAACATTGACCTTTTTGAGAGCTTCATCTATGGGCAACCAGCTTTCAAATTGTACTCGTTCTGATAAGCCTAAAGACATAATCGCTGATTCAAATTCCTGTTGACTTCCATCATTCATTTTTCCAAGTATGCTCAGTTCAACATTTTTATTTTTTGCAATAGATAAACCTTCTAATATTTGTGGCCAACCACGATTACGGTTAATTAGCCCTAGATGTATCAATTTTAGTGGTGTATCCCTTAATATTGTTTGCTCACTATCTGTTGCATCGCAATCATGAATATTCGTAAAACTAGCAATCGGTGAAAAGTTCTGTACTGCAACAATATTTTTAGAGGAATAAAAACGAAAATCACGTTCTAATGACTTTTTGGCCAATACCACTCTAGTTGTAAAAAAGGATAAGAACGTCATTAAAACACTAATAAACAAGGTTACCAAAGGCTGCACTAACTGTGGGAAGCGAGTTTGAGCAAATTCTTCGGGGTAGTGTTCATGCACATCAAAGACGCAAGGTTTACCAAACCTGAGCTTTAAGAAAACACCCACAAACCAAGAATCTACTTCATTACAATGATACACATCAGCATTGACCTGTTTCGCCATTGTGTATAATTTTTTAAGCTGGAGTATACGTCCCTTTAAGCCTCCTGGCCGATCATAGGTAATAATATCAACGCCTTTTTCATTCCAAGTCTTAGGATTTTCATCCGGTGCAATATGCACTACCTCAAAGCCATGATTCACCAGTGATACGGCTTCTTTGTCGAATACTCTTTTATCGAGTGCTGGGTGCATAGATGATAAAAAACATATTTTCATTTTCTTTTGATGATTTCCTTAGCAATAACTATGAAGAAGCTTTACGCTAGTTTGTTGATTCTACTAAATTAAGAAGTTGCTTACGCTTAGATTCTACAAGCCTTTCATCTGGACTCAATAAAATAGTTAAACTTGTCTTACAAGCTTGTTTTGATTCCCAAAGTATTTTGGGCGCTTCAGTTTTTTGGCCATAAGACGTCGCAACAAAGTCATTCACAATACAATATTCCCAATTTGCCAACTCTAACCATTCTAATACAAACTGTTTGCCTTCAGCCTCCAGTAATAAAACCCCTGCTTGAGTTTGAGAAACCGTGACTCCCGGTACAAGTTGTAATGGAATGGTTACACTATGACCAACACTCGCACTAAAGGTATCTTTCCATACTAGGGTGTGTTGTATTTTATCTAGTGCCATACTGCGTATAGGACTGACAGGAGGTATTAAGCGTTGATACCCGGTATGAGAACCACGAAAACAGGTGTTCGTTTCATTATCATGCCAGTAAAGCACATTAGGTTGAGCATCGCCATGTAAAAACCAAAGGTTCCTAGGCGAAATAAACCTGTTTATTTCTTCTCCTGCAATCAGTGGCGTATTGTGTGAAGAGGTAGAACGGAATTTATTGCGCTGTTTATAATCTGCAGTATACACATAAGAACCAGAATCTGTAATCAGGTTGACACCGTTGAGGGTAGCTTCAAATGACAGTAAGTCATTATGTCCATGGCCACCACGGTTGGCCAATCCTATCGGCCCGCAATCAATAAATACATAATCACTCCCTGAGCGCATAATATAGTTACCGCTTATAGTGAAAGCCGTAGATCCTATAGGAGATATCTCTACACTTGATTCTGGAGAGTCAGACAACCACCATAAACATTCACTGCCACTTTGTTGCCAGTTCGCCGTTAATTCTGACTTTGACCAAATTGAACCAATCACTACGGCTAAATAACGGTGATCATTAATATGTTGGCTACCTAAGGGAAGCACTCTGGCATCATCAGCATCACCTACTAAAGGAGCTCTACCATCAGGCTTGGTATATGCAGCAATATAATCAGCCATTTTCAACATGGTTTGTTGATACACTTCTGACACAAGGCCACCACCTTGTTGATAATAGAGGGCGGCTATCACATACAATTCACAAACGAGTCTGTGGTAAGCTGTTGAAGCTTCAAAATCAACACCATCTTTATAAATCTGCAAAGGTAGTTCATGGTTTAATATTTTCCAGCCAAGTCGGCTCCAGGTATCAAGTTCTAGCTTGTTAGAGTTTGAAAAATTCCCTGAAAAGAAAATGCCCCCGATCACCAAAGCAGATACATCAGCAATTAAATGATTGCCATTAATATCTGTAATTTCAATATGATGAGAAATAAACTTTAGGTGTAAGTAAAGACAACGTAAAAAAGAAAAGCGAAACTCCTTATCCTGCCATGATACCGCATCCGCAAATACATGGTAAAACCACGTCCATACAAAGACCCGCATAGCGGGCTCCATGGTACATGTCCAGTTAACACCATAGGCAAAACGATTATTGTCAATCCAGCTCTCTAGAATTTTTTTTGCATAGCTTGCATATCTATCTTCTTTTGTCAAAACCCAGGCCTGAGCCACAGGAATTAACCATTGAAGACGTGATAACTCCCAAGGAAACTTAACATCACTAGGTCGATCTAAGTCATGGGTACTAATATCAATAAAGTAATTATCCGGCCAAGAAATACCTGTTTTGTAATCTAAAGACCAATGAATATCACCAAGTTGTATATCACCAGACCCAAGTAGAGAAACCTCTCCTTGCATGACTTTGTCGGCTTCTAAAATAATTTTACCCTGCTCATCGGGAAAATGCTTTTTTAACAGTGTTTGTATCTTTGAGCTTGTAGCACACGGATGTCCGAACGATATAATTCTATGATGAAGAACTTCTAAATTTTTAGCGTCCAATAAATTAAGAAAACGAGACTCGGTTATATACTGCTCTTGAAGATGGTAAGTGTATCGTCCCCAGAAAACATAAAACATGCTTTTTAAGCGCAATAGCTTAGCCCAATACGGCATAGCTAAAAATTTATTGACTAGTCGCAAAAACCGCATCATTGATATCCTCATCACTTTTTAAGACAGTCAAATTAAGCGCGACGACAAATAAAACAATGATACCAGCCTAATATTTTTGCGAAGTTATTGAGAACAAATCCATCGGGTTTAAGAAATCATCCAATAATAGGTAAGTATCCTTGAACAAAGCCTTTACACTCATACTTTACAACTTTAAAGCCCGCCTGTTTTAACATTTTTTCGACTTCGCTTCGTGTTCTAATTTTAATCACTACTGGAGAGCCTAATTCGCTATTTTCAGCAACATTGCTTTGCCAGTCAGTTAACAGATTTTTCATGCGATTTTTCAATATCCAGGTAACAATCATCCATATATTAAAGAAGCTATATTTTGAATACACTGCAATACGTAACTCTCCATTAGGCTTTAACAAACTATGAATTTTATTTAAAAAATCGGCTTCGTGAGCAATATGATGTAAGACACCAAAAGAATAAACAACGTCATAATTTCCTGGAAGATCAACAGTCAACATATCCCCTTCCACTACATCTTCAAGTAAACGCTCTTGTTCTTCCTTATTAAAAGAAAAATTAATAAAACGTTTAGTTAGTTCCAAATGGTTTTGTGTAATATCAATGCCCGTATAAATGGCTCCGTTACTTAACATTTCAACAGCATCTATGCCGTTGCCAACACCTATTTCTAAAATTCGCTTACCTTGCAAATCAGAAAAATTAAATGTGTTTACAATAAAAGGGGTTTCATAACCGTAGCGGTAATCACGCATTTGCTGAAAGTACTCTAGAGTATCATTAGATGCACTTGAACGATGACCACCGACTGTTTTATTTTCCCAGGTCTTGCGAGCTTGTCGATTACTGGATTCTCGAACTTCATGCTCTTCTAACGAATTATTGATTTTTATCTCTGAAGTCATAAATAATAATACCTAATATTTTTTACTAATTCATCATTACGATTGAAGTACTTTTACTGTTTGCAAAAAAATGCTTTAAACAAGGGGCATCACAATGATGTAGAACTCTATCTTTATTCATTGGCTGTTTTTCTTAATACTCCATCTTCTTACAGTCAAGCTCTAAAAAATCTACTTCTTTTTGAGTAGTCACCCGTGCATCAGGGATCATTGCTAAACCTTGGTATTTTTTGATAACTGAATCAATATAAGGCAAGTTAATAAACTCTCGTAATGATTTTTCTCCATTAGCTACCATGGCACGAAGAATTCTTGCATAGGTCACATCACCACCATGAATTCCATCAACAAACTCACAAGTTCCCGAACCGTATTCTGTTGAATCAAATAAATTGTGTACTTTATAACCTTCCCTAGCTAGGCCATCTACAATATCTTTAATATACCTATAGTTATTCCACTGATACAATGATCTTGAGTCTGTCATAACATCAATAACCGGAGGGGCTACTGGCGGTAAAAAAGCAACAACTTTGATTCCTTGGCTTTGTATCTTTTGCAACATTTTTGCGACTATTAGAAGTAACTCCTTATTCGCCCTTCCAGCTCTCTGAAAACCACCAGTCCGCTTACGAACTCTCTCTATAGTCTCTTCAAATTTAACATAGGAGCGACGTCTTTTTGGATCTGTACCTGTAATGGTGCTTGTATAATAATGAGAACCGTCGGGAGCAAAGCCTGAATTATCTTCAAGAGCTCTTATACCAATAGAACAGCTGTTATCGTGTTTCCATGCTTCTCCTTTTGATACGTGTAACAATGAACTCAGACTTAACTTACCATCTTTTACTAAGTTAAAACTTCTTAGACGATTAGTTTGCCAAGTAGGTTAAAGATCCAAATTTTCTGGGCTCATATTGCAAGCGGGTAGTTCACTAGTCAGCCAGGGAAGAAAACGCCAAAAATCTAAACCTAAAACTATCAATTCAGGTTTATGATAGGAAAGTATTTGGTCAATAATGCAAGGGGTTGTATGCATTGCTCCCAGTACTCCGCCCATATTGACAAAGCTTTTACTAAAAAAACCTCCTCTAAATTCCATGACACGAGAAGAGCCAATAGTAATTATTTTTGGTTTTACATGTTTATATAAAGCAAACTTATATTGCCTCATTCTTGCATATAACGCTGATCCATAAACACAAAACTCTGAAGCATTCGTCTGAACATTTACCACTTCATTAACACTTAAAGATTCTCCTGAATGTTCAAATAACACGTAATCCACTGAGAGTGTTGCAGCAACAATCACCACTATTGTGCTTATAATGCTTAATATATACGAACGATACATTATGATTAAAAACACCTCTTAAAATTGAAAATACAGAAACTCACTAGGCTGCCCACTGATAATCGTTACATAAGTTATTAGTGCTAAGCAAACTGTTAACACTCCCCACACAAAAGTAGGCTTCCATACAAACACTCCATATACCATCTTATGCTTAAGTTGCTTAGACATAATTACTGGACGCACTTTACTCATTATTTGATAAACATTAGGTGAAAACCAACACAGTATGAGCAACAACATAATAAAACCCGACAGCCCCAGCTGAAAACTCTCTACCCCCAAGCCATAGCGACCAAACATACCTTCTAAAATAGTCCATGCTGTAGAGAAACTTTCCGCTCTGAAAACCACCCACGCAATAACAACTATCCCAAAAGTGAGTATTCGACCAAACCATATACCGATGGCTGTAGCTTCCTGCTGTTGTTTTAGTACATTTTGTCTAAATAGCTGGAAGCCATGGTTAATCATTATATAAAAGCCATGTAAGGCCTCCCAAATAACAAAAGTCCAACCAGCACCATGCCATAAACCACCAAGCAGCATGGTAATCATAATATTTTTGTAACGATGTATTGACCCAAGTCGATTTCCACCAAGGGGAATATAAACATAATCCCGAAGAAATGTTGACAAACTAATATGCCAACGCCGCCAGAAATCAATAATATTACAAGCCTTATATGGAGAATAAAAATTAATGGGTAAGCAAATACCAAACATTCTAGCTAAGCCCACGGCCATATCTGAATAGCCAGAGAAGTCAAAATATAGCTGAAATGTATAGGATAAAGCACCTGCCCAAGCTGTTATTAAATCAGGCTTAACGCCGCTTGTAGCTACAGAATTAAATAGCTCATCAGAATAAGGTGCTATTCCATCGGCTAAAACCACTTTTTTAAATAAACCAATGATAAAAATAGTTATTCCTATCGATAGATTACGGTAGATGCGATTATTGGAGAGTACTTTCTGAAACTGTGGCAATATATCCTTATGGTGAACAATTGGCCCAGCTATCAGTTGTGGGAAAAATGTTACAAACACCGCATAATGGATAATACTATGCTCTCTGACCTCTGATCGATAAGAATCAACAAGATAAGCAATTTGTTGAAAAGTAAAAAAAGAAATCGCCAAGGGAAGTAAAATAGAGGGTGGTTCTACATCAATTCCAACTAGTGGAATAACAGACGACACTAAGAAGCTTAGATATTTATAGTAGGCTATTAATAGTAAATTGCCTGCTACCCCCAAACATAAGATCCACCATTTTGCTCTAGCGGATAAGTCTCTCCACTGGAGTGCTCTGCCTATGCCATAGTTAATCATCACTGAAGCTAGCAAAATAATTAAATATGACGGCTCCCAATATCCATAAAAGAATAATGAAGCTAACACTAACCACCCCAGGGCAAATTTATACTTATCTATTCGAGTAAGGAAAAGATAAATCACCAAGGTGATCGGCAAAAACAAGGCAATGAAATGAAACGAATTAAAAAGCACGTTATAACTCTGAAAGACAACCAAGGGGTCCTAAAACTAAAGAATCCCATTGGTTACTTGAAGATAGATGATAAGATTCAAACACTTTTACTATTACCAGCATTCACACAAATAAAAGCTTGAGCTTCATTGGTATGTACAAATCGTTCAAACTTTAATGAAGGATTAGCTGCTAAGAATTCTGCCCATGCTTTTCGCTCACCTTTTTCAGGATCACCATAAAAGCAATTCCAATCGTCGAATACAACAACAGTACCTTCTTGCAAAAATGGTACAATAAACTTCAAAACGGGCACTGTACTTTTATATAAATCGCAATCCACATAAACGACAGCCGCTTTTTTAGGAAGCATCTTTTTTTGTAGTTCTGGAACCAAAGACTCATCATAAAAGCCTTTCACTGTTGTCAACCGATTTTTTGGCATACCCGCTCCAGTAACGATGCGAATAAAATCTTCTTCGCCCGTTTTTAATCTGCCTTTTTCCCAGATCTTCTGCCTATCAATTTTTTCAATTTCTGGCAAACCTTCAAACGAGTCAAAAGCTACAAAGTCCCAGTTAAATAAATACTGAAAATGCTTCCAAGCGAGACGCATAGTCCGACCTTCGTGAGAACCAAACTCCATATAATATCCTTCTATAGGGCGATTAATATGAGCAAATCGGGCAATGCTTAAGAAAAGGTAGCGCATATTATCATGCGCAAATGCCATATATTCATTGGTTGTCCAGTGACGTTGTTTATACCAAGGAGTAAACGGTATCCATCTTGCAATATTCCATAAAATTTTCTTTATGTTATTTCCGGCTGACATATTTAATATTCTCTGTAATGGTAATAAAAAATTAACAATAATTTAGTTTAGCTAATAGGGGGCCTGCATAGAATAAAGACATTTAGATTAAATAGGCTTTTGTTCTATATAATAACGATGCCAAAGTACAAAGTTATAAATGTACCATATGCGCACACGTTTATTACTTGCAAATAGTTTTTCAATACCTTGATAACTAAAATAATTTGTATCTTTACAAAATTGTTGTATTTCCTCTTTAATTTTGTCGCCCAATTTACTAAATAACCACTCTTGAACAGGGACACCAAAACCCGCTTTTTTCCTATCAATCACTTCATCAGGAATGAGACCTCTGACCGCTGTCTTTAAAATATGCTTACTCTGTTTATTTTTTGTCTTAGCTCTTTGGGGGATTCCTAGGGCCATTTCAACCAGCTTATGATCTAGAAATGGAACACGCGCTTCCAGTGATACTCCCATTGACATTTTATCTACACGCATCAGTAGTAACTCTGGTAGCCTGATCCTCAATTCTAAATAGGTCATCCAATTAAGTACTGAAGGTTCAGGTGCTGATTTACGAAAATGCTCCCAAATAGGTTTTAAGGTATCCCAACCACTACGATCTTTAAAATATTGTCGGTACTCTGGAGACAAAATATCGTATTTTTCTTTTTCTGTTAAGCCTTCAGCCCCGCCCCAGAATACAGGCTGACCGCAACTTGCCCGATTAATAATATCAAATTCCCGCCGATTCTTTAAACCTGCAAGTCCCATTACGCTTTTTAAAATAGGGGCAGCAATTTTTCCTAAAGGGTTATTCATCCACTGTTGTAAGCGCAAAAAACGCTGCCAAGAGGAATATCCCCAAAATAATTCATCAGCTCCCTCTCCTACCTGACAAACCGTAACACCATTTGCACGCGCTAGCTTAGACACATAATAAAGTGGCACACAAACAGGGTCACCAATGGGTTCATCCTGTAAATGTATCATTTGTGGCAAAAAATTGATTAAATCATTTTCGGACAACTGTGTTTCATAATAATCTGCCCCAACCAGATTGGCCATATTACGTGCAAACGATAACTCATTAGTATAAGTACTATATTCGCCTTGATAACCTATAGAAAAGGTCTGTATTGGATTTTCAGTATCTCGACTAAATAAAGCAGCATTAGTACTAGAGTCCACTCCCCCTGACAAAAATACTCCGACAGGAACATCACCTACTTTTCTTAACTCTACGGATTCAGCTAAGGTATCTAATACTTGGCTATAAGTATACTCTGAAAAAGCGCTGGGGCTTACATGCTCCCATACATTGTACCACTGCCGTTCTTGAATTTCCCCACTAGGTAGCACTTTAAGTAAATGCCCAGGTTCTAACTTGCTAATGCCGGCAAATAAAGTTTGTGTCCCTGGTGTGCAAATAAAAGATAAATAATCATAGAGAGCATTTTTATCTACTGCTCTTTGTTGTTCTGGATCAGCTAATAATGCCTTGATCTCAGAAGCAAATATAATGCGGCTATTATGTAGTGACCAATAAAGAGGCTTAATACCTATACGATCTCGTACCAACCATAAGCACGATTCATTGGCATCCCATATGGCAATAGCAAACATTCCTCTAAAATGAGATAAGCAGTCAATACTCCAAGTTTCATAAGCACGTAGGAGAACTTCCGTATCAGAATGATCTGTTTGCCAATGTATTGTTCTTTCTTGGTCAAGCTTTATACGTATTTCAGCATGGTTATAAATTTCACCATTAAAAACTAATCGAATGCTAGCATCATCATTAGACATTGGCTGATCAGCACTATGGGAGAGATCAATAATTGACAACCGACGATGTGCCAAGCCAATGGTGGCATCGCTAGAAACCCAAACACCACCACCATCAGGTCCACGATGATGCATAGTATCTCTCATTTTTTCAAGATAGGAACTGGTAATTTCAAAACCATTTGGACTAAAGTTCATTGCTCCTACTAAACCACACATTATAGTTTTACCCCAATATCCTTACGTAATTTGCAACGAAAATACCAAGTAGAAACCCATTGTGGTGGCAGTTTATCGGCTAAATTAAAGCTGGGTCTTATAATAAAAGGCAACAATTTCCCTAAGGCATAAGAAAATCCGCCACCAAATAAAGCGCCATTGGTTCGATCTTCTATCACTAAACCCACCTGTTGGACTAAAGCTTCAAAGTCTTTTAGATGAAAGAATTGAATATGGCCTGAATCATGGTTATAGGCCAGTTTGGTAACCTTACGACCCAATATACGTTTAATGAATAACTTAATAGAATTAAGCAATTTATCTAATCGGGTCACTCTTAAAAACCGTTGTTCATTTTCATAAGGGCCGTAACCATTCGGAATACATATTAAAACTAAGCCATTTTCTGATAAATGCTCAATAGCTAAGTTAGCGATAAATGCTGGGTCCTCAACATGCTCTAGGATATCTGACAAGATAATCACATCAAATTTTTCAGAAGATGAAAATTCAGCAAAGTCTTTACAGACAAACTTAGCATTTTCAAACATATTATTAGCATTTGCATAATCAATAGAAGGTTGATGCAGGTCAACACCTAACACTTGATAGCCTCTTTCCGCTATTGGCATCGCAATATTGCGGCCATTACTACAACCTACTTCAACGACATGGATTTGATTAGGTTCTATACCCTGGGTACTACGATATTCTTCTAAAGAAGAAAAAAAGTAGTTGAGCTTTTTTCTATGTCCGTGTAACTCCAAAGGCACCGCTTCAAAATGAGGGTATGTATTCGTTGTCATATTATATTTCGTTTTTCCTGGGAGAATAGTTTAAAGATGTATGCTTACTCTTTTGTACTATATGTGTCATCAACTCAGAGAACTCACTGGCATTAGTTAGCAAATCATGTTCTTCACAGGCTGCTTGATAAGCACGCTTGGCTAATTGGCGGCGTTTATCTATATCACCTTGAAGTGCCAATATCGCAGACACTAAATGATCTACACCATGATCATTTACAATAGAAGCCCAACCACCTCGCTGAACATAGTCTATTGGTTCTATACAGGCCGGCCCATAAACAAGAATACTCGTTCCCGATAACATATAAGGCACAATCTTAGTTGCAAAGCTGTGGCGGTAATAGTTAATTGTAGCTTGATCAAAACCGTAGGCAAGCACCAATAAATCAGCTTCAGCTAGCACAGCCTGTAATTCAGAAAATTTAGGGTGAGGTTTGTATTCAATGCTTCTAAAGTCGTGAAAGTGTTCTCTTACAAGCTTCTCATATTCTGCAGTCAAATATAATACCAGACGTATTGAAATATCATGATCTGATAAATAATCTACTGCTTCAGCAACATCTCGAAGCCCTTTAAGCTGGCCACTCTCTATAGAGCCTGTGAATGCCAGGGTAAATTCTTTATTACTATTTTTATGCTTTGGTAAAGGCCATTCAGTAATATCAATCATCCCTCTAAATACTCTGTAGTTTTTTTGCCACAACTCAGAATAGGCTTTTCCCATTGAGTCGCTAATAGTGAGTATCATATCAGCACGCTCAACGGATTGGCCCAAACATCGTTTAAATTCAGGATACAACACTTGCTCTAATACAGTATCTGGTTCTATTCCTATTTGATTGTCCATAAAATGAATGACGTAAGGAATATGGTAACGCTCTGCAAAAATTTTTATAGACCTTGCCCAAAGTGCGTCACCCGCCCAAGCATAAATCACATCAGGTTTAAATGACTTTATTTTTTTATCAAGCCTACTGGGTAGGCGAAAACAACTACTCTGAATCAATAGTTTGATCAAGCCTGGCAAACCACCCTCTAAGCGCAGGTACTGGTTCTTTTTCAACAATTGCCAAAGCAATTTACATGCGAGACCCATATTTACCTTTAGCATACCGCCGTGCATATAATATTCTGTATATTTTTCTGGTAGCCCGTAGTCTTTATCTCTATGTAAAAAAAATAAATTTTCAGTTGGAAAATGCGTAAACAAGTTAGATAATACAACACCGCCTCCTGTAAAAGGCTGAATTTTATTCTGTGTCATAACCAATATATTTGGGAGGTTTTTTTTATGCATTTTTCAATCTTAAGTGATAAGCAACACCAATTACCATTAAAAATAACATTGCACCTGAAGGGTAAAAAAAGTGTGTGGGCACAGTTAAAGTGTGGGTTAGTATAGCCAGCACTGAAGCCAATGCTAATGGAATAGGCATATTCTTATACGTGTAGCGCATAAACATCCATAAAAATATTAACAAGGGCAACAAGAAAAAATACCCTACTTTAATATAGGTAGATAGAATCAGGTTGTGGCTAACCACTGGAAGCTCCTCATTAAATAGCGGAAAGAATCGCTCATACAGACTAACACTTAAAGAAAGGAAATCTATTTTCGTCACCCAATTACTTCCCTCCCCCAGCAACTGTTCTTGAAGAAAGAACTCACTAACATTAGGAATTAACACTAATAAAAAAGGAACTAATAAGCCCGGAACAATAATCAATGAAAAGTATCCCATTGCCAATTCATATCTTTGCAAGACACTAAACCATCTAACAGCATTTACCAAACAATACATAGCAATAAAAGCAGCTAGTGTGAAAAAAGCAGTAGAAGAATAAACATATCGAAGATGTACAGCAACGATAGCTAAAAACAAAAAACTATGGATATGAAATAATGAACCGCCTCGACCTGCAATGAATAAAAAGCCACAAGTCATCGTTAAAAATACAAAATATGACCAGTGTAAGGGTTCACTTGACCACCCTTGTAAACGAGCAAATTTTTCGCTTACCCCTGAATATACATAGTTTTCCGTCCGCCCAAATATTCCAAAACTAAAAGGGTTTAAATCAGGCCGATCGACTGCACCACCAATCCGAGGAACACTTTCATAAGCAAGTTTAATAATGTCTTTCCAGTGTAATACTGGGATAGTATTCAAAAAAATCAAACATATTCCCAAGAAAAAATTTAACTTAATTAGTTGTAGCAGCGTTTTTTTACAACTAATCATTGGTAACATAAGAAATGAAACTACTAGTGTTTTTGCTACAAAAAGGAGTTTGTTTGTTCCCGATAAATAATCAAGAATGCCATAAAAAACTATAATAACTACGTAAAATAATGTTACTTCTACTAGTATTTTAGGGAACTTTTTAATAACAAATAAAGAAGTGGTTGCAAACAATATCGCCAGAAATCCTAACCAAATAATTCCTTGTTTCAGAATCATATTAGACCAATAGACCTGAAACTGAAAGTGGGATTGATTCCATACCACTAGCACCATTAGCAACATAAATGGTAGTTTTATAAACTCTGTTGCATACCCTATTTTATGACTAAAAGTCCTTTCCATAATTCACCACAAGTTTTTCTAATTATTTATTAACGAGCATAGTAACTAACAGCCTTTGATATACCATCATTTAAACTAATAGATGGAATCCAATTGGTCTCATTATAAAAAGCTGAGGGATCACCGACAAGCCAGCTTGGTTCCCCCGTATGTTGTAACGCGCCCCATCGCAAAAGGTCTGTTGGTTTTTCTAATTCTTCGCAAATACGTTCAACTACTTGTCGGACAGTAACACCAATGCCCGAACATAAATTATAAGAATCCTTAGAGGCTATCTGTTCTGGATTTACGGATAGCAGTGACACTAAAGCACTAGACACATCGTCGATATAAAGCCAATCACGCACCTGCAGGCCAGATGTCAAGTTAACTGGTTCATTAGAAGTAAGTTTTCGTACAACATAAGGTAACAAGCGTTGGCGAGCTTCACCCTCACCATAAACACCAAATAATCTGAGATTAATTAATCTATAGTTACACTCGGAAGCTAAGGTAGTCGCAAATATACCACTAGCAACCTTAGCGGCTCCATAAGTTGTTTTTGGTGCGGGTGGTGTATTTTCCAATACTCTAATACCTCCTGAAACCTGCCCATATTCAGAACAGCTACCTATATTTACAATTAAACGCGGCGCAAATTCTAAGCCCTTTATGAGATAAACAAGATAAGAAATATTACCTTCGATAAGATGAGATAAATCAGCATCCCCTCGACTCACTCCATAAGATGCAAGATTAAACACATAGTCAAATTTATAACCAGAAAGAGCGTCAACAAAACCCGCTATTGATAATACCTTTAAAGGTATAACCCATACACCCGAAATATTGATCTGAGTTCCTGGCCGTTGTAAGCAATAAATTTCAATGTTGTTATAGGTATTATCACGCATCAAATGACGGACAAGCGCAGCTCCAATAAAACCCCTCACACCAGTAATTAAGATTTTCATTTAGTCAGAAACAACTCATATATTCATCAATCTGAGCCTCAGATACTAACCGCATATCAGCAGATTTTATTTGTTGACTATACCAGTCTATAGTTTTACTCAACGCAGTCTGGACATCCCACCTCGGATACCAATCAAGTTTACTATTCGCCTTTGAACTATCTAAGCGTAAATAACAGGCTTCATGTAGTGATGCATCTTTATCAACACTCCAACTCGCTCCCTTGCCCCAAAGAGACGCCGACTCTTCAATAATCCATTTTACTGACTTAGCATCACTTGCCACTGGACCAAAATTCCAAGCCTCAGCAAAGCTCTCACCTTTTAAACACATATGTTGAGCTAATAGCGAATACCCCATTAAAGGTTCCAATACATGCTGCCATGGCCGAATAGCATTAGGGTGTCTGACTATTACTGGGGCACGTACTGTAAATGCATTGACAATATCTGGTATTAACCGATTAAGCCCCCAATCTCCCCCACCTATCACATTACCTGCCCGAACGGATGCAATCGCTGAATGATTCCCTTGCTTATAAGAATTTCTGTATGACGAAACCAATAATTCTACACACGCTTTACTACTACTGTAGGGGTCATAGCCTCCCATAGGGTCATTTTCTCGATAACCCCATTCCCACTCTTTATTGTCATAACATTTATCAGATGTCACTACTACCGTAGCCACTGTAGTATTAGTTTCTCTTATAGCTTCAAGAACATTTAATGTTCCTATAACATTTGTTTCATATGTCTCGATAGGGTAATCATAAGAGTACAACACAAAAGGCTGGGCAGCCAAATGAAACACAACTTCGGGTCTGCATTCTTTAAATACTTTACGTAAAGAATCAATATTGCGAATATCACCACGGATATCACTGATATTAGCTTTCACACCACTAACCTCAAATACCGTTTTTTCCCCCAAGCTATCTAATGAAAAACCCGTTACATTTGCTCCCAAACGAGTAAGCAACAAACTTAACCAAGCACCTTTAAAACCGGTATGCCCTGTGATGAGAACTTTTTTTCCATACCAAAATGACTTATCCATTACCATAACCTCCAAGGCGCCTTGCCTTTTCCCCAAAGAGACTCAAGTGAACGCATATCACGCAAAGTGTCCATAGGCTGCCAAAAACCATCATGATAAAACGCCGCCAATTCTCCCATACCAGCGAGCTCCTCCAAAGGCTGGCCTTCAAAAATAGTACTATCCCCTTCAATAAGGTCAATAATCTTTGGAGATAATACAAAAAAACCTCCATTAATACGGCCTACTTCATTCTTTGGCTTTTCTTGAAAGGCAAGTACCCGTTGGCGATCATCAACCTCAAGAACTCCAAAACGTCCAGGAGGCACCACAGCTGTAACTGTTGCTTTTTTTCCATGACTATTATGAAAATCGATCAATTTTTTAATGTTGATATCGGCGACACCATCACCATAGGTAAGACAAAATGACTCTTCGTCTTTAACGTAATCCGATACCCTACGCAGCCGACCACCGGTCATTGTTCCTTCCCCGGTATCAACTAATGTCACTACCCACGATTCTGACCGTTGATTATGTAAATGAAAACTGTTGTTAGACAAATCAAAAGTAACATCAGACATATGTAAAAAATAATTAGCAAAATACTCTTTGATTACATAGCCCTTATAACCACAACAGATCACAAAGTCATTAATTCCATACGATGAATAAAGCTTCATAATATGCCATAAAATTGGCTTACCACCAATTTGTACCATAGGCTTAGGTTTTAGCTCCGTTTCTTCACTGATACGTGTTCCGTAGCCTCCAGCCAAGATTACTGCTTTCATTGCTATGTTTTCCTCTGGTAAATTATATTATCATGACGCTTGGAAAGTAAGGTCGGTTGCCAAAGTATATTACTAATACCAAACACTATTCTTTTGAGCTCACGTAATAAATATTTTGGAAGATGAATCAAAGGAACATATAACCTAGGATTTTTACAAGGTAACCGACTGATGCAATACTGTATATGGGAAACATAAGGCATATAAATAAAATAGCGCACACTTTTGGGTATACGAACCTCACCACAGTATAAATCAAAAACATTCTTTGCAATAATTCGAAAGCCTTGCATGTGATAAACTAAGAGTGGATCATCATCTATATAAACCCTGCTATCTCTAATCACTACTATTTTCCCAAGTATATTCCATGGAGCTGTATTTAAACCTTTGTGGCTATTTTTCACAACGCCTTCAAAGAGAACGGCCATCTGATTAAGATAATATTGATCACCATATTTATTGGCCTCTGTGATCACAGAACAATTTACCTCACATTGGTTACGCCACCATGAAAGCGCAGCCCTACCTTGAGTAGTATTTCTAAACGCAATATAACCCGCATTATAATCACCTACATTAGCCATATAATCCTCAAAATGAGGCGTTGATGGGTAATGTGGTGTCAATAATACATGTCCATGCTCAGGTAAAGACTCGTCAGGATCAGCATAAACCATAATATCTGAATCCAAATAGACAGCCCACTCGATGCTACTGATATTATCAAGCGCATGCTGAAGAGCGATGGATTTACAAGTCCAGCAGTATTCACTAACAGACCTTTCTTGTTTAATTTGTTTTACTCGCTCACTTTCAAAATCAATAGGTCGGTAGATATTTCCGTTAGGGATAGGCATGCTGTAAAGAAAATCAGCAGCTTCATCATCAACACAATAAATAGCAAATCTTTTGCCCTGCTGAGTCAATGCTTTCGCTAGACAGAAAGAAATAGCGACATACTGCGAACTAACTACTGTAATATAGATAGATTTCATAATTTTGTCACAACACCAAAAGATCTTCATCCTCAGATTGAATCCAATCTGTTAAAGACTTCAAATCAGAGGCACTCTTTAGTTCCTCAATAGATTTTACTGTAGAATCGGTCATTAATGAGGCTTTACTATCTTGTTTAAACTGTAAATTAATGGATTTTAATAGTAAGGGACGACAAACAAATACACCATAGCCATAACGTTGAGCCATTTCATTCATTATTGGTGTGGGCTCAGCAATAGTATGCAAGCTTGCAAGACACTTTAAATATTCTTCAGGCGTATCAAAATCATGGGTAAAGCCACAGTGATCATAGCGTCCTGTACCCGCAGTCAGCACAGTTTTACCTAACAGACCAGCCTCTATTCCCACTGTGCCACGAACAGTCAAACAGTAATCCATCACTTTAAATAATGACCATGTATTAATTTCTGTATCCGCTTCTATCACTTTAACATGCTCAGGAAGAGGACCTATTTTTTCACGTAAGGCAATTATTTCAGAGGAATCACCAACGATACCATCTCTTCTATCTTTTGTGGTATTCGCTGGATGAACTTTAATCAGCCAATTAAGCTGATTATTATGGCAAGCTGCTTTAACAGTTTGAACAAACCAATCTTCATAGTCTCGGAATAAATCTTCTCCCCAAAAAAACGTTGCGTCCCAAAAAATATGGGAAAAGATAATGGCTGTCTTTTTACTTTTATCTAGCTTTAACTTATTTTTAATTTGATCTGTATCAAAGGTAGACTTACCAAATTGAGTGCCAACTTCACCATACCACTCACCACTTTCATAAGAAGAAGATAATTCACTATAGAGTGTTTCTTTATGCTTGTTAGTCCATTCCAACTCACGAAGTTTTTCCCACGATCGTTCAGATAAAGAAGAAGGGTGAGCATCTCTATTGCCCATATTATAGCGCTTAAACATAATGGTATTATCTCGATGAGCCACATTCCAGGTAATCACTTGAATACCCGCATTGACAAATACATCAAACACTTCTCCATAGGGAGAATACCCACGATCAACAGTAATCAGCACTTGGGGATCTACTTTTGCAACCAACGCCTGAGCACCTTTTATTGAGGCAATAGATTGCCCCAATAAAGAGGTAATTTGGGATTTAACTGTAGGGTTATTAAGGTCAAGGGAACCTTGTCTCGTTCTTCTCATTAAGGTGGAGCTAATATACTTACCAATCTTTACCTCATCGTACTCAAGCTCAATTAAATCTTGAAAATTTGTTACTGTTTTTACCAGAGAATCTGCTTCTTTTTGATTAATGATAGGACAATAACTGTGAAATGCTTCCACATCATTAACACCCATTGCTGCATAGGCTGCCTGCACAAAGGGTGTTGGACTGGTTAAGACTTTTATACGATACTGACCTAACTCTAAGGATTTTCTAACGATAGATTCCGCTAAAATTTGCTCAAACTGAGACCAACCAAAGATAACGGCAGTCCCCCTTTGTTGATCAGATAAAGGGGTACTCATTATTTTACCCGCATACTCCTGCCAAGCAGTCAATTGCTGATAGTGTAAGCGTTTAGCATCGCGATACGATTTTTTAATGCCTTTAAGCAAGTCCACAATATAAACAATAGACTTATAGCTATGTAGCGCAAATTTAATGGATTTCAACATGAAAAGCCGACCGCCGAAAATAAGGGATAAGATAAAATCATTAATTGAATCAATTACACTCTATCAATAAGTACATTCTTTATCGACCAACTTTCTGTTAAGTTCAATATCACGTAAGACTTCACAGATTCTCGGCCCACTTTTACCATCACCGTAGGGATTAATGGCGGCTTTACATTTTCCACGAAACGCTTCATCGGTTAATGCAATACGAATGGCATTTTCTATTTCATCATCACTATATCCACAGTTTAAAATATTATCTGCTTGTGGCCGACCACGTTGTCGATTACCAATATTTACAACAGGAACACAAAATGATGGTGCTTCAAGAATACCACTAGAAGAATTTCCAACTAATACAGCAGCATTTGCTAGCATGGAAAGATAAGCTTCTCTATCTACATTTTCCAGCGTTAATAAACCCGTATTATTTGAACGACTTTCAATCACATTAACAATTTTTTGATAACCTAAATCTGAGTTCGGATAAATGATATAAACAGGCATATCAAATTTGGTACAAGCATTTAACGTCTGCTCAATCTGAGTATGGGCATCTTCCATTTCAGCCATCACCGGATGCTGCACAACTAAAATATAAGGTTTAGACAGATCAACTGTATTACCATTGATGTCTACAGAGTCCGTTTTATAGTCAAGCCCCGCTATATTATCAAGTTGAGGTGCTCCTACATTAAATATACGAAATTCCTGCTCACCCATCTTACGCAGACGATTCGCAGAATCCTCACAAGAAGCTAAATGGATGTGGGCAAATTTTCCAATGGCATGTCTAGAAGAATCATCAATATGGCCAGACTTATCCCCCGCCTGAATATGCGCCGTTGGGATTCCCATATAAGCTGCGGCTAAACAACAACCTAATGTTTCTACACGATCACCAGATAAAAGAACAATATCTGGTTGCAAGTCCTGGTACACTTTGGCATAGCCTGCTATCGCTTGTCCCAATGCTATAGACCATGCGTTTCGTTCGTCGTCCTGAGTGTGCATTTCAACTGTAGCAGAAATATCAAAACCATCTTCACGAATGAGATCAATACTATTTCCCAATTCAGGTACCAGGTGCATACCTGTTACCAGTGTTTGAATTTCCAACTCTGGATAATCACGCATTGCCAACATAACATTTTTTGAATACCCATAGGTGGCCCGCGATTCTAACGTTAATAGTATTTTTCGTTTGGTGGGAGCTGCATCAATCATTAGGAAAACTCCTTCCAATGAATTTGTTGATCTGCTTCGATATCAACCATCGCTGTTTTGCCTATCACTTGTTTTAAGTCTTTGGCAGCTACCGCGCCTTCTGCTGGACTCGGACGTTTCACCCAGACCATATCTTCAGTGATCAACGCCCCTTTAGGGATATCTGTTACCGATACTACACTTTCTCTAGCCCAAGCAATAATACACTCTTCTTCTGGGAATATTTCTCGCTCTGCCCCTCTGGCTTGATAAACTGCTTGGCAACCTTTTACTAATTCACCTAAATCGTAAGGCTCTAGTGATACCGCATGATCTGGGCCCGATTGTAATTTATCTAAAGTGTAGTGTTTTTCCACAATTGATGCGCCTAAAGCGACAGCACCCAATGAGGTATAAATGCCGATGGAATGGTCAGATAAACCCACGGAGACTTCAAACAGCTCACGATAGCGAGGTATATTATGTAGGTTCACTCTATTGTAAGGTGTTGGATAAGCAGAGACACAATGCGTTAAGGCAAAGGGAGTTCCTATTGCTTTAACAGCGTCGACCGTTTCTTGGATTTCTTCAACAAGTGCCATACCAGTAGAAATAATCATTGGTCTTCCTTTACGCGCGATATGCTCAATAAGCGGTATATTAGTCAGCTCTCCTGACCCTGTTTTAAATGCTAGCACACCTAGTTCATCCAAGATATCTGCCGCATCGTGGGAAAAAGGCGTACATAAGTAATGTATACCTAAGCTTTCACAAAGCGTTTTTAATTCTTTATGTTCATCAAGAGTAAGATTGGTTTTATCTAACGTTTCATAAAGCGGCTCATCAAAGTTATCCGATGTCGGTACTTCTCGCAGCATCTCATTTTCTAACACATGAAATTGAAACTTAATAGCATCACAACCCATTGCATGAGCGATATATACCATTTGTTTTGCGGTTGCTATCTCACCTTGATGACTCACTGCTGCTTCAGCAATGATATAGGGGGCATCATTATCGCCAATAAGACGATCACCTATTTTAATTTGAGCTGTCATCAGTATGACTCCTTCTGTAATCTACAGGGTAATTTTATACGTTTCAAAAAAGTATCATTTATTTCGATTAAATACCGTTTCCACTCTCATAAAATCATCTTCAGTATTGATATCCATTGCCTCTTCTTCTGGAACAACAAAAGCACCCCAATTATCTGTCACTAAAGTGCCTGTACGTTGAAGGTAAGATACCTGGCAAACATAGATGGTACTACTTTCTATATACAAGGGATTTCGATCCTGTCTTCGCCTAGGTGCATCAGCAACTATAGGGCGAAAAATCCCATTTTTTATATGGCCAATATTTTCTTTGGTGGGCTTAACCGCCAATACCGAATCATAAGCATTATCGATGCAGTATTGGATGGCTCCAACGATTGTCGCTATTGACCTTAAAGGTGACGTCGGTTCCAATACAACGATAATATCAAAAAGCTCTAACTCTTTTTGCTCTAATGTTTCAAGTACATGTAGTAAAGCAACTTCTGTAGAAGCGGTATCTGCCGCTAACTCCGGTGGCCTTATAATAACATCGGTATCGTAGCTACTTGCTACGTGACTAATTTCATCATCATCCGTAGATACAATCAAACGATCAAATAAATCAACACGCTTAGCGTTACGTAAGGTATGTCCTATTAAAGGTTCACCCGCCATAGACCTGATATTTTTGTGAGGAACACCTTTGGAACCTCCTCTAGCGGGCACAACACCTAAGATTTTTAATTTTTTATACATTGGGCCAATCTACATGAATGATTTCTTGAGCCGCAATGCGGTGTATTCCCTCAACAACAGAAATCGTTGGTTCATAATTTAAGTGTTTTTTTGCAAGAGAGGTGTCGCAATAACGTGTATGAATTTCTCTTTCTGGACAACGATCAGCTCCATCAAACCCACCCAAAACGTCTACTGTCAAGCCTTTATCTGGTGCTAAGGTTTCAATAACTTTTTCCCCTAGAGCTTTTAGCGTCATCACTTGTGTTGAATTACCTAAATTATAAACATTACCATTAGAGATGGAATTCTCTATAATGAGTTTCAAACCATCCGTTACATCGTCAACATGTCCATAACTACGTTCTTGCTGTCCATTTCCATAAACTATGGGATTTTTACCTTGCAACACATTATTAACAAATTTTGTCAGTACAAACTGTGCAACCTGTCCCTCTCCATACGTATTAAAGAAACGAACTATTGTGTAATCTAAACTAGGGTAGCGTTGATGATACCCCTTAGTGAGTTCCTCCCCAGCCAATTTACTAACAGCATATACTGTTTTACCCTTAGTATCGTCGGTTTCTTTAATAGGATTATTATTGGGTTCACCGTAAACTTCCGAAGAAGAAGCAAATAAAAATTTTTTCACTCCATGGGCGACAGAAGCATTTAAAATATTTTCTGTCCCTGTAATATTTATTTCCATACAACCCAATTTTTGATCTTCTGTTTTTTTAACACCTAGCATTGCTGCCAAATGAATGACGACATCTGCATTTTCAACGGCATCGCGTACAATATTTTTGTCTAAAATAGACCCTTGCACTAAACTAAAATTTTTATTTTCTTTCATTTTATCAAAAAAACTACGATGCCTTTCAATTTGTTCTGCAAGGTCAAAAGAGGTTATCTCATAACCAACTGAAAGTAATTTTTCTACTGTAGCTCTACCAATAAAGCCTGCACCGCCAGTTACCAAAATTTTTCTATACATATTTTTTAAATTCCCGAATTCTATCACCAATTATTAACTACAACGCATACTGCTGCTTAAGGATTTCATTAATACCTAGTTCTAAATTAATTTTTGGACTATAGTTAAGCTGTTCCTTAGCTAGGGTAATATCACCTAAAGAATGCACAATATCACCATCACGCCATGGTCGAAAATCAGGCCCATCAAAATGTAAAGTATGCCCTCGTTGAATTAAAGCATTTGCAATTGTTTTATAAAGCTCACCTAAGCTAATTGATACACCACAACCAATATTAAATATGCCATCAATATGGTTTTTTTGAGATACGATAGACACAATTAATTCACATATATTGCCTACATAACAAAAATCTCGTGTTGCGCTGCCATCGCCAAATAAGATGGGTTGATGCCCTACCATACACGCATCAATCCATTTAGGTACAACTGCTGCATAATCTCCATTGGGATCCTGCCAAGGACCAAAAACATTAAAAAATCTCAACCCTGTCATATAGGTATCAGGGTAACGTGAGCGTAAATTATCAGCAAGATAATCATTCATTACCTTCGAACTAGCATAAGGACTAACAGGTCTAGGACAAACGTGTTCACTAATAAGTAATTGATCAGTTTCACCATAGACTGCACACGAAGACGCATAGATAAAGTTTGCAACTTTATTGGTGCATGCTGCCAACATGACCGTTAAAAAACCATCTATATTTTGTTTGTTATTATAATGAACATCTGTAAAAGATTTTTGTACAGAACCTTGCGCAGCTAAGTGAACAATAATATCTGCCTCTTCTGCTACTCTATCAATAGCATCACTATCACAAATATCCCCTTGAATAAACCGATATCTGCCATCTGAGCTTTGCATCACTCGATCAACATTTTCCTGCTTACCTGTAGCAAAATTATCATATCCAATAACACTATCGCCTGATTGCAGTATATAATGACAAAGGTTTGAACCAATAAATCCTGCGCTACCTGTTACTAACCACGTTTTCATAACATAACTATTCCACTTAATCTTGATATTCTATGTGAGTATTAATATTTTTTTAATATTTTGCAACATGCGAAATTTCCATATCGCTATACAAGATAAAATCAATACCAGTGGAAGTTCAATTTTCCATTCTAAACCCCACTGGTAATCCGTTAAACAAACCACTACATAAGTCATCACAGAAAATACAAAAGGCTTGCTTGCAATACTTTTACAACCAAGCCTATAAGCAATAATAAAGCGTGTCATTTGGATTATCATATGAGCAATTACGGCTGCCCAAACAGCCCCCATTGCTCCAAATAGATAAGTAAGTCCAACTATTAACCCTATACCAATAATTGTGGGGATTGCTTGTGTATACATCAATACTCGACTATGTTTATTTGCTATTAAATACTGTGTATACGGAATTCCAAATGAAATACTGTATATCAATAAATACCAAACTAATACAAATGGCGCGGACTCTACAAACTTTCCATGGGTAAGTATAGAAATAACATCATCACTAAATAAAGCAACAAAAACACCTACCAAACAAAGACAGCCGTACCATAAAGAAAGAATATTAGTAAACTTCTTTTCATCTTGCTTTTTCGAATATATTTCTAAACTAATAGGTGAAACTGTGTTTTTAAATGACGTCGCAAACATTTTAAAAATGGACTGATACTGTTGCGAATGGCTATAAAATCCTAAAGTGCCTATATTAACCCAGTATTGAATTGCCAATTTGTCCACCATATTGCTTACCATTTCTGCAAATCCTCCAGGTATTGAGCGAAAACCATTTTTTGTTATTTCCCCAACCCATCTTTTACTAATTTTGACACTCAAGTAGTTATAGACATAATAAATTTCACACAATAGAGACACAAAGTTTACTATCAAATAAGCAAAAAATAGTGACTCAACTCCCCATCCCATATAGGCCAAGCAAAATATTGTCACTATTGCTTGTATGATAATCTGAATAACTGATACCACCATATAAGATAGTGCATCTCGTTGTACTATCATTAAAAAGGACACGGTTGACCACAATAGGTTGAACCAAGTAGCTAGCAAAGCTACCAGAAAATAGTCTTTATAGTGAGCGGTTTCTCCCTCAAAAAATAAACCCATCACGGGTTCAATAATAACTATATATAAACCTATGAATATAGTCCTTAGTACAACCTCAAATAACAGAATATTAAACAACATAACGCCGCGTTGTTCTATTCCTATCTGGTGATAATTACCTCCAATAACCCATTGTGCGCCTGAGCTTGCTAGTGCTTTCACAGGTAAGACAATCGCTGTAATCAAGGCAAACAAACCTATATCTTCAGGTTCCAAATAGTAAGTGATTATCGGCACCAAAAGTAAAATTGAAATTATTGACCGACTAACCGAAGGCAATAAATACAATACATAGTCAGCGTTCTTCAGTTTATTAAAGTAATCACTTGGTGAAGCAACAAAACGCATTTTAAAATATAGCCATACGCCGATAAATTAACCCTAACAATCCGCGACCAAAGAAAGATACTGTACGCCAATTCTTAAACTCCGACTTTTCAAGCTTTACATACTGTAAAATCACTTTTTTCTTAGTCACTTCCGAAAAAAGCTCGTAATCTAGAGCCAATAACCACTTTTTCGTCTTATAAGAAATAAGATCTAATTCGCGTGGTGAAAGAACCTCTGTGTAGTCACACTTTTTCTGCAAATCAGAAACAACCTCAACAGGAAACTTAACCCCTTTTTTACTTGGATTACTTCCCCATGTTTTCTTGTCCAAATCGTTAAAAATGGTTTGTACATTTGGTCTGGGTGGCGGAGTTAGATTAAATGCCTTTGCAATTCGTTGAATCTCTTGATTTGGATCTTTAACTAGATTTTCATACTTTACGATAATATGATTTGGGTTATTTTTCCTAGATTCAATAAACTCTGCATGTGGAACCCAGCGTTTATCAAGCATACAAGAAAGATAGTCATAACCAAGATAACTTTCAGGCAAATTTTTGTTTTCTACCAGAGACCTTTTTTGTGAAGAACAAACATCTTTGGGGTGTCGAATAATATGTATAAATTTTATATTATCAAATATACGTTCATACTCCTCTATATAAGGGGTCTCTATAGACTTAAATAAGTGATGTTGAAAGCTAACATCTGGCCTGATTTTTTGGGCTATTTTATTAAGGTACTCCGTCACAAACCCTTTAGCATCACACGAATGAAAAGTGTTAAAGAGATCATCAGTAGTTAACAAAGGCAACTCAGCAGGTGCACCAACAGCTTCTTTACTATGTCTATGAATTCCACGAAGGCTTGCATTGATATAGCCTGACAAATGACTGAATGTTAGCTCTTTATCAAGATTCGTCAATTGATAATCAATACAATTTTGTTCCACAAAACGAGTAATGCGGCCTTTACGACTTATGGAATCAAATGCCGTTAAAAACTTCTCCTCCACTGGGTGAACATAGGTATCCCCTAAACCATCAATAAGATGACTAATCAAAGAACTACCATTTCGCCCAGTTCCAAACACACCTATTAACATCAGCAATCACCATTACTTTTATATTCATTTACACATTTATTTATTTGGACTAACATCTTTGGCACTACTTTCGAAGACATATAATACTCTTGAAAAGTGTTATACCCTCCACGCCCAATTTTTTCACCAAGAGCAGGGGTATCAACAACTTGTTTAATCAAAGCAACAATGTCATCGGCCGTTTCACCTAATAGGATATTTTTACCGTGTTCTAGTTCAGGCATGGATAAAGCACTATTAGTATGAGCAATAACACAAGCACCTAAAGACCAAGCTAGCAATATGCGGGTATTTCCTACAATAAAATCATCAACATTTGTTAACACTAAAAATGCAACAGAGTTATTAATTTCCTGATTGATGTCATCAACCCAGCCATGCCGCACAATAGAGGGGTGATTCAAAACTTGTTCTACTTTAGTACCCGCTTTACCATGCCCATAGACATCTAAAACTATTTTTTCAATCCCTAGTTGTTGTTCTAATTTCGGTGCAACTTTAGTTGCTAAGTAATACAAGCCAAAAGTATTACCTGTGGCCCCTAGATTACCTACACTAGCTGCAATTTTTTTTGGACCAGCCTTACTACTTTCACCACCAAAAACAATTTTGCTTGATGTTTCTGGCCACATATTTTGTAGATATATTGAGTTAGGATGACCAGAGTCACGGTAATACAGAGTATCTACCATAGAGTTATTTGATGTCACTTCACAATGGGCCATCATCTTAATATGTTGGATTTTACGCGCTTGATTCACTAATTTATGTACACGGTGTTTTATTCCACCACGGAAACCGTTCACTTGCATACCAAATAAATCAGGGTAATTCAGTTGCGCTTCGACAGGTTTATGATTTGGGTTTCCGTAGTATACAAATTTGGGAATATTGGGAACATCGTAACTTGCCGCTAGAGATTCCCAACTCCATATAGAAACAATAACATCAGATGCACATTGTTTTACACGTTTATGTATTATTGGCCGGGCTTCTGTTCCAGGAAACAAACTGCTATTAATTTGCTGGCGTAACAGTGGCAAACTACGAAGCACTATACCAGTATATCCTAAGCGAGTTTTTCCGGTATCTATATCGCCTAAATATATAACAGGAAGAAAGCTAACGTTAACTTCTTGATCAAAGATATTCTTAACATACGTTTCACGCTCTTGGGTTTTTGTGGTGGTACCTTCCCGTATAATAACCTGAACATCTAATTCAACACCTTGCAAAGCCATCAGTCTGACTATTTCATAAGAAACAACCTCTATCGCTTCACCTTTTTCATAAGGTATTGCTGACAATAAGAGAAATACTTTCATAAACATTAATAAATAATTGCTATTGCGTTTATAAGAATGAAGAAATAAATATTACGTCAACATAATTTAGTTAACGCTTGATGAACACGTACCCCGTCATCAAAACTGGGGAGTTCATCATCTAGGGTAGAACTAAGAACACTTTTAACAAATAGCGAAGCTAAAGCATGGGTAGGAGCTACTCTACTATCAATTTTTTTCCCTTTATTTTCTTTAAAGCGATTAAATGGAATAGAAGTCGACTCTTGTAGTGAGCGATTTAATACAAGAGAAACGTTTTCAACAGAAAAAGGAGGCTCATGTTTGAACTGAAGCCAACCTTGATCACCATAAGCTGTTATATTCATACCTGTTGCAGAGGTTTGACAATTATTTATACTGATATTGACTGTTATATCGCTTGTCAATTGTAATATAACATCTACAGAATCCTCAGCACTGACTACACAAGTCTTACCATTATGATCTTTTCTTTCCGGAATGATAATTTGACTGGAGCCTACTACATCAACTATTGATTCATTCGAGATCCACAATACTAAATCTAACAAATGTGTTAAAAAATTATTAATAACACCACCACCAGATTTTTTATCATGCTGCCAGGACCAAGGTCTATTAGGGTCTGCTCTACCTGCTGTATACCATGTCATATTCATTCGATTTAAGCGGCCAATACTATTATCACGTATTTTCTGGCGTAACATATTAATAGCGGGCTCGAACCGAAACTGAAAGCCTACAGCACCAATAGTACAGGCATCTTTTACTAAAAGTAGGCTTTTCGAATCATCTAAACTAACACCAAATGGTTTTTCACAGAGAATGTGAATACCTTTTTGTAGTGCTTCTTCAACAATCTCCCTCTGAGAACAAGGAGGTACAACTACACTTAATGAATCAGGTTGTAATTCATCAAGCATTTGTCGCCAATCTGTATAGTAAACCACATCGTTAGGTATTTGAGGATAATAGTTCGAGCTTCTAGCAGAAACCCCAACCACATCAACATCCTTAATGTTGGCAAAAGCTGGCAGATGAACAGAAACACCAAATCCAGCACCAATGATGGCATGCCTCATTATTGTTATGGCTCCAGCACAGTTACCTCAGGCAAAGGTAATACAATTTTAGAACGCAACCCCTTAGCTCGAAGTTTTTCAACAATGGGCTCCCAATAATGCCATGATAACATAACGGCATAATCGGGCTGATTTTCAAACATTTGAGCTTCATCAACAATAGGAATATGCACTCCTGGAATACTCAAACCTAATTTCAAAGAAGTTGACTGCTCAGCGATGGTCGGCATTAATATCGGATCAATATTACAATAATTAAGCAAAGTACTCGCTCGACCAGGACTACCAATACCAACCACCGACTCAGCACGTGCATTGGCATCAACCACTAACTTTTGCAAATCTAGTTTTGACTTTTGCACTTTAGCTACAAATTCATCATAGATAGGCGCGTCATATAAACCCATACGCTCTTCATCCGCCAATAGATTTTGCACCGATTCTTTAACTGTATGTCCCTTACCTTTCATTGCGTATACTCTGATAGAACCACCGTAATTTGAAATACGATCAACATCAACGACAGTAAAGTCATAATAATCAAATAATTTTATAATTGAACCGACTGAATAGTATTTCAAATGCTCGTGATAAATAGAGTCATACTGAACCGTTTCCAGCAAATCTACCAAATAATGTGATTCTGTCACAAACACGCCACCCTCTTCCAAGAGTACTTCTACCCCCTGAATAAGGCTGCCTAATTGGGCGACGTGAGCAAACATATTCGCCGCTGTCACGACAGATGCTTGGCCGTGTTCCTCAGCGATATCTTTAGCAAGTTCCTTAGTAAAAAAGGCTTGTTTGGTTTCTATGCCATTCTCATTGGCAATATCGGCAATATTGGTAGGTTCTACACCTAAAACCCGCATCCCAGCATCTTTAAAACCACTTAATAAAGTGCCATCATTAGATCCAATATCAATCGCTAAGGTATTTTTCTCTAAACCATATCTATCCATTATAGTTGGTCCAGTAGAACGCAAATTACTCACGAGTGTTGATGTAATACCACTACGGTAGGGATACTCCGGAAAGAATAGTTCGGCAGGATCTACAGCGTAATCAATTTGAGCTAGACCACAATCCGTACAACGAACCATATTGAGTGGATAGGTACTTTCACTCTTTTTTAATTGCTCTGGCCATAAAAGGGAATCACAGGGTGGCTGATGTCCCAAATGGATTATGGGCAATAGGTTTTTTGAAGCACATATTTGACATTGCTCAATATGGCCAGGTAACAAATCATGATTAGGCTTTTCACTCATAATTCCAAGTAATCCTCTATAAAAAATAATTATTTAGCTGTACAACAAACATCATTGTTTTTTATCCACACCAGCTTTGAAAACGTTTTTCTTATCCAAACGTTAGCAAGCTGACATGTCAATAATTAACTCCGTAGCTTATTTTCGTTATTTACAAACCACTCATAGGTAACTGCCAACCCTTCTGATAAATTATATTTTGGAGTCCACCCCATGTTCCGTAACTTTGTCGAATCCAATAATTTCCTTGGTGTTCCCTCTGGCATGTCAGTATCGTAGTTTATTTCACCGTCAAAGCCGACAACCTCACATACTAAAGAGGCCAATTCCCTGATGGAGATATCCTCTCCAAATCCCACATTGATATGTGACCCCATGGCTGTTGTGTGTTGAGAATATACTTCGTCATCAATTCCCATGATGAACATACAAGCATCAGCCATATCATCTACATGTAATAATTCCCGTTGCACATTACCACTACCCCATACTTGGATAGATTTTTTATTAGTGACTTTTGCTTCATGGGCTTTACGTATTAACGCAGGTACCACATGACTTGTTTGTAAATTAAAATTATCCCCTTGCCCATAGAGGTTCGTTGGCATAACTGATCTGTAACTAGTACCAAATTGGCGATTGTAGGACTCACACATTTTTATCCCGGCAATTTTTGCTATTGCATAAGCTTCATTCGTAGGCTCCAATAAACCGGACAGCAAATATTCTTCTTTAATAGGCTGTGGTGCCATTTGTGGGTAAATACAAGAACTTCCTAAAAACAATAACTTTTTGATACCTGACATATAAGCAGAATGAATGGCATTACACTGTATTAAAAGGTTTTGATAAATAAAATCCGCAGGGTATGTATCATTTGCAATGATACCTCCAACTTTTGCTGCTGCTAAGATAACATTGTCTGGCCGTTCTTCATCAAAAAAACGTTTTACCGCGTCCGCATCCAATAAATCAAGTTCAGATCTTTCTTTTACAATAATATTAGTGTAACCTGCCGCTTGTAACCAACGTATTAAGGCTGATCCAACAAGCCCTCGGTGTCCAGCAACATATATTCGATCATTAACATTCATAAATTTTATTTACTAATTCTTCCTGTTACTAAAAAGTATCAGCTGAACTTAAGGTAAGCTACCTAAAATCAACACTATACCCATTAAATCCAACATTATGTTTAGTCATAAGGTACTGGCTTTAACTGACTCCATTTTTGACTAAGATATCCATCTTAGCTGACTTCAAATCAGATTCCACCATCTCATGCACTAATTCTTCAAACGAAGTTTTTGGAACCCAACCCAACTTTTCTTTTGCCTTTGCCGGATCGCCAAGCAAAGTGTCTACTTCTGTAGGTCTAAAATAACGTTCATCAACAGCGACTATTGTTTTCCCTGTCTCTGAATGAATACCCTTTTCATCAACTCCTTGCCCTTCCCAATGTACGGGTATATCTAAATAACTCGCAGCATGATTGACAAACTCCCTCACACTATACTGTTTGCCCGTTGCAATAACAAAATCTTTAGGCTGGTCTTGTTGTAACATAAGCCATTGCATCTCAACATAATCTCGGGCGTGCCCCCAATCTCTTAAGGCATCCATGTTCCCAAGGTAAAGGCAGTCCTGCAAACCAAGTTTAATCCGAGCCAGTGCTTGAGTAATCTTACGCGTCACAAAAGTTTCTCCGCGTATTGGTGACTCGTGATTAAATAAAATCCCATTACATGCGTAAATACCGTAGGCTTCACGGTAATTCACCGTAATCCAGTAAGCGTACATTTTCGCAACTGCATAAGGTGAACGTGGATAAAAAGGTGTTGTTTCTCTCTGAGGGGTCTCTTGAACTTTACCGTAAAGCTCAGACGTTGATGCTTGATAAAAACGCGCTTTCTCTGCAAGTCCAAGTATTCTGATGGCTTCTAACAATCTTAAAGTACCTAAGGCATCTGAGTTAGCAGTGTATTCCGGTTCTTCAAATGAAACGGCCACATGAGATTGTGCTGCCAAGTTGTAGATTTCGTCAGGGCGTACCTGCTGAATAATATGAATTAAACTACTAGAGTCAGTCATATCTCCATGGTGCAATATAAAATTGCGCTGATGCTCATGAGGATCTTGATAAAGATGATCAATACGGTCTGTATTGATTAATGATGTGCGCCGTTTAATTCCATGAACTTCATAACCCTTACCCAGTAGAAACTCCGCAAGATATGCTCCATCCTGACCAGTAATCCCTGTAATTAATGCCTTTTTTTTCATCATGATACCATCATCACTTCTATTCTTTATAAGATCGTGTTTAGCTCTGAATTTGCTTTTCAACTTCCAGCGCAATACGTGTCGCTTGAACCTGCTGCCACAGTGGAATCGGCCAACTCCCTCCAGTTAACAAAGCATCAGCAAACTCTACCATCTCCTGTTTATGTCCTTTATCCACATATTTCGCTTTCATTTTAGTTGGCTTCTTTGAACTAAATATTTCTAATGTTTTATAATCATCAAGCTCAATAACTTTACCGTCGACATAAATTTCCATCTGCTCTTTTGGATAACTATGACTACCTAAAGCTGAATAGGTTAAGTTTGCCAAAGATCCATCACTAAAACTCAACATTACCATAAAGTTATCATTCATTAAGTACGATTTGGTTTGTGGCCTCACCGCTAAAACTTCAATTTTTACCACTTTTTCATCCACTAAATAGGTAAAGAGATCGTATATATGGCATGCTTCTCCTAAATTACGACCACCGCCCTCTTCACCATGCACCCAATTATCGAGAGGAATGTAACCAGCATTCATTCGATAATTAATCATCATAGAATCATTTCTATTTGAAACAATCTCTTTTACTTTTTTCATGTAAGGAGAAAATCGGCGATTAAACCCTGTCAATAAAATAGGGCCATCTGGGTTGTTATCGTAAAAAGCTTTAATCGCGTCTAGTTCACTTTCTTTAAGTGTTAACGGCTTTTCTACCACCACATGCTTATTAGATGTTAACGCCTCTAATACCAGAGAACCATGTTGGCGATGGCGAGTAGCAATTAATACTGCATCAACATCAGGATCAGTAAGTACTTTATTAATATCTGTTGTTGCATAAGCCGCACCAAATTGATCAGCAACCGCTTTAGTATGATGACCAGTTCGCCCAACGATGGCTTGAAGCTGATAACGGCTTTGAGAAGATTCTATATTAGGAAGATGTACTCCTTTAGAAAAGCTGCCCGCACCGATTATCGCAATGCCAATACGCTCCTTTTTCAGTGTATTTGTCAAAACTGTACCAACAGTGCTTTCAAGAATATCCTCTAACGGGCGTTGTGGATATTCTAAAAGTACCATCAAATGATTGATAGCACCTGACTTTAACTCTTCGTAAGTAGATTCGGCTGCGTCTAACGGAGAGATTTGAGATATTAATGGTTCGACATTAACACGCTTCATTGATAGTAAACGTAAATACTCTTCCATATTGCGATTTTCAGTCCAGCGAACATAAGCCAAAGGATAATCAATACCACCCTCTTCATAAGTAGGGTCATATCTGCCTGGTCCATAAGAGGTTGAGACAAAAAAATCCAATTCTTTTTTATAAATGTCAGCCCGATTTATTTTTAAACCTACATCACCAACAAGAACAACACGCCCTTTCTTGCGACATGCTTGGAAGGCTTGAGAAAGAATATCATCCGAACGTGATGCAGCGGTTACAATCACCCCATCAGCACCATAACCATCCGTTACTTTTTTACAGAAAGTCGATGGATCACTCTCACTAGCCACAAAAGCAACATCAGCACCCATCTTTCTTGCCAATTCGACCCTGGCCGAGTCTAAATCTGTCGCGATGACTCTACAGCCATTTGCATTCAAAAGCTGTACTGTTAACTGGCCGAGAACACCCAACCCAAAAACGACTATACTCTCTCCTAATTCAGGCTTACACCTTCTAATACCTTGAAGAGCTATAGCGCCTAACGTGACTGTACTAGCAGCAGAAAACTCTACCTGCGTAGGAACCCTAGCCACCAAGTTACGAGGAACTCTAATAACCTCGGCATGATGAGCACACTCAGCGCCTGCACAAGCCACCCTGTCCCCTGGAGCAATATCGCTAATTCCCTCCCCCACTTCAAGAACAATCCCTGTTGCCGAATAACCAATGGCAGTAGCCGATGTCAGCTTCGTCTTAACCATCCGCTGAATACGCTGAACACCTTGTTCAGAAACCATATTCATAACACGTTTTACTTCTTCTGGATGCTTTAATGCTTTTTGCCAAATTGCTTCTCCACTAGACCTGACACCACTAATTTCAGTACCGAGGGAGACACAAGAATAGCTTACATGTACCAGTATTGTTCCTGGTTCTACTTGAGGTGCAGGGACGTTTTGTATTGTTGCACACCCGGATTTAACCATTACCTGCTTCATTTATTATCTTTTTATATACTCCATTTGGCTATACTGCAATAAAAGCAAAAGTACTTTCTCAGCGATTAGATACCGAGAGTGAAATTGTTATATAGTTAATTTAGCTTAGGCAATCATTAACACTTAAAACGATCAAACATGCTACCGCCCTAAGGTTTTCGCCATACCCCAAAAGCGGCAACACAAACCAAGCATTTAATTATCCTACAGAAAGTTTAAGCCTACGACTGCTGAGAAAGCGGCTACTTTAAAGCTGCGGCTTCAATCTTAAGTGCAGCTATTTCATCTTCTATTTGTTTATGTTCTTTATATTTTTTAGCGAGAAAGCGTTTTGTTACGCAGGCTTTTTGCTCTATACCTTTGGGGGTTAAAAGGTAAGCATAAGCAAGCTTGTTCTTGCTATTTTTGAAATTGCGCACCTTCAGCCAACCCTGTTTTAACAAGGCATTGAGACAGTAATTAACTTTACCTAGACTCACCCCCATTGCCCTTGAAAAATCACGTTGGCTCATATCAGACTTGGTTTCAACCAGTTTTAACAATCGATAACAAGTTTCTTCATCAAGTGTCATATCAGTGGTATTTGCTTAAGTGTTAAGTTAACGTTCAAAAGGTGAACGCATGGTAATGATTTTGTATCTGGAATGCAAGAAAAAGTCCTTTTTGACACAGAGTGAGTTCCAAAAAACCAAAAACAGCCCAAAGATGGATAACAGTCTTTTCCAATCCAGAAATGAGCTTGAATATGCCCCCCTTGCCATTTATCCTGATCACCGTGATAAACCGAATCAAGGTGAATAGCACTGGGTTGGGACGGCATCGTTTATCCCCACGGATCACCCACTACGGCCAATCCAAGCGCTTTACAGTATCCGTAGTGAGCGGCAACGGGTTGATCAAATTAGCGACCATCTCCTATCGTGATGACCAAACTGTTTGAGGACGTGGTTAGCTTGGCGAGAAAGCAACGACCAATCGGACGGGCTATGGCCAAGCTGAAAGAAAAGTCGCCTCAGAAACTTGGCAGAAAATATGATTTCTTGGTAGTATAGGCTAACGTAGGTTTTCTCCTTACAACAGTCAATTTATGCTAGGGCCTGTTCACACTCATTTTGATAATACGCGCTTATCTACTTGGGGGTACAACCGCGAGATATAATAAGAGACGTAACGAAGTTGAGTGCTCATTTCGTTGTTGAAAAGGTTTCCGAAGGATTTTCAGCCGCTTTGGCAAATTAGATGTGGTTTTTCGATTTTTTATCAACTTTTCTTTAATCGCTGACAAGTTGATTAGTGTGAACAGGTCCTAGTAGGAGAGACCTAAAACGCCCATTAACTTTATTCTAAAGCTTACGACACTAATAAAGATGAATAGCAATAATATCTCAAAATGGTATCTTACTCGCACAAAACCAAGGCAGGAAAAACGTGCAGTAGAGCATTTGGAAAATCAAGGTTTTATTGTCTACTGCCCCTGGTTAACCTACACAAAATCTAAAAGCAGGTCAGATTATAAAGAGCCTCTTTTCCCTGGGTATGTTTTTCTTCGAGATCATGGCCAGTTTTCTAGCATTTTTTCGAAAGTTCGGTCAACAAGAGGGGTATCTAGCTTTGTTACCTTTGGCAATAATATAGCCACTATTTCAGACCCCTTAATACAAGCTATTCGACTTCATGAGCAATCCATGAGAGGTTGTAAAGAGTATAAATATAAAGCAGGCCAAGTTGTGGAGTTTAATAGTGGCCCATTTAAGGACTTAGAAGGAATTTACCTCTGCAACAAAGGTGAGGATAGGTGTATTATTTTACTCAATTTAGTCAACAGACAACAACAAATTGTCATTCGCCAGTCGCAACTTAAGAAATCCTTTTAGCCAAATGGGTAAGTAGACCGGCGGGACCTCCCTGCCAGTCCCTCGCAGAACTGGACGTGACACTCTCGCGTCATCCGGCTCTCATCACCCAGCCAATGGGATTCGCCTTTTGCGAGCGCTAAACAATAACCATGAGTGATGTGTCAACACTTTTCCGGATACCTAATGACACAGCCTGTTTAGGTTTTTCATCATCTACAGACGATAAATAATCAGTGTCAGAATGTAGTCTCTGCCGATGATAAAACGTCTCTATGTATTCGAATAGTATCTGTTGGGCCTCTGTTCTAGTTTTAAATTGACAATGATGAACTAGCCCTGTTTTTAATGAGTGGAAAAAACTTTCAGCAACAGCATTGTCCCAACCATTTGCCTGATTAAAACTAACGCTGTATTTTTATGTATCTTAGGATACCGGTCTTTACATTTTTTGTTTGTAAACTCGTTTTTTTCTAGACAATGCCTTATTGTTTGTTTTGGTCTTTCGTACCGTACGTTTTTTCACATAACCGCTATGACTTTTCAAGCCCATTAAGTTTTGCATGGATTCGTTCTTACTTTGTGTGATCAGATTTTTTAGTAACACCTCTAGTGGTTGCATAAAATCTAAATAATTAGCTTCTCGGCGACTGATCGCGTTTAACTCCATTTCCCAGCGAGCAGTCATATCGGGCTGTGTTGCCATTGGAGGCAGACTGTCGATCAAGGCTTTGCCGGCATCGCTGGCGCGAATTTGTTTCCCTGTACGGACGAGAAACCCACGTTTGAATAGCAACTCAATAATGCCTGCACGTGTCGCTTCTGTACCCAGACCGTCGGTTTCTTTCAGAATAGCCCGTAAGCTCTTATCATCTACATAGCGTCCAATGCCCGTCATGGCTGCTAACAAGCTGGCATCATTAAACGGCTTGGGCGGAGAGGTTTGTTTTTCAAGTAGTTCACCCTGATAACAGTGAAGCTCTTCCCCTTTTTTAACGGTTGGTAAATGGGTGTTCAGTGCAGCTTCACTCTGTGCGTTACTGTCCGTACTTTTATGATTTTTCGCTGTTTGTTGCTCAAAAAGACTTTTCCAACCAGGAAGTTGAGATTCCCTCGATTTAGCCACAAAATGGCCTCCAGCAATCTCAAGATGTATTTCGCTATCTTGAAATTCGTGGTGAGGATAAAATTGTGCAATATACTGGCGCGAGACGAGATGATATAAACGCTGTTCAGTTTGCGTTAAACACGTCAAGTCCCCTGTTTTTTCCGTGGGAATAATGGCATGGTGCGCATCTACTTTATTGTCGTTCCATGCCTTACTTCGTCGTTGAGGGTCCGCCTCATTAACAGCCGCTTGTAAGGCGCTGCTATTACTCGCAATGGCAGTTAATACAGGTGGTGCGTGTAAAAAATGTTGTGTGGGTAAATAGCGACTATCGGAACGTGGGTAAGTGAGTAATTTATGACGTTCATATAAGGTCTGGCAGCTATCTAACACTTGCTGAGCACTCAAACCATAGTGTTTGGCGGCGTCTATTTGCAATGCTGATAAATTATAAGGTAAAGGTGGCGTCTGTTTCTTATTAAAACGAGCGGCTGACGTAACTAAGGCGGGTTTGCCAGAAATACTAGCCACCACTTTTTTAGCAAGCCCCAAAGATAATACACGGCCGTCTTCATCTTGATAGGGTTGGCAGGCATCACTAGGTAACCATTTTGCTTTGAATAACTCATTTTCTACAGTCCGGATATGTGCAATCACTTGATAAAAAGGCTTGGGTTCAAAGCAGTTGATATCACGATCGCGATGAACAACCAAACCCAGTACAGGAGTTTGCACCCGCCCTACAGATAAAACACCATCGTAACCCACTTTCCGACCATGCAGTGTAAATGCACGAGTCATATTGATGCCATAAAGCCAATCAGCCCGTGATCGAGCCAAGGCGGATATCGAGAGGGGTACAAAGTCCTTATTACTACGCATCTCATTGAGAGCACGCTGAACAGCAGGTGGATTTAAATCATTGACGAGGCAACGCTGTATGCGTTTTCGCCGCTGTCCAGTGACCCCTAGAAACTCAACCAATTGATCAACCAATAACTGTCCTTCTCGATCAGGGTCTCCGGCATGAACGAGTTCAGTTGCTCCCTTTACCAATTTTCGTAGTATCGACAGTTGTTTTTTGGCTGCTTTCTTGGGTTGCAAACGCCACTGTTGAGGAATAATCGGTAAATGTTCAAAGCGCCATTGTTTATAGGCAGGATCGTAAACATCGGGTTCAACCTGCTCCAACAAATGACCAATACACCAGCTGACACAATCACCATTACCGACATAAATACAGCCATCGCATATTTTGTGGGGCTTAGGTAAAACATCGGCAATGGCTCTCGCAAGGCTAGGCTTTTCCGCGATATAAAGGCGCATGGGCTCAAATAAGCTTTAACGCTAAACCTTATTTGCGACTGCTAAAGCATAAGTGGTTTAGTCTCAATGTCTTATACTCCATTTATTGGGTTTCATATTGCCACTGGGAAGACACCCATCTATGTTGCACTAATGGGTGTAACAATACCGTTGGGGGTTTCTGTCTCTTTTTGCGTTTCCAACAAAATACTGGGTTTGCCTTTACAGGCTTTTGCTAAATTCTCACGATGTTTTGATAATAAAATACCAATTTCTTCACTGTGAGTTTCGTTAATACCTTCTATATTAGCTTCGATCAATGCGGTAATATTTTCCGCAAGCTCAAGCATTTTATCGTGCTCTTCAGCATCTTTTTTGTTTTCAAACATACTATTGTCCCGATCACACTTCCAGACAGCAACAACGGCCATAACACCCTCCCAAAAACTGTTTTTATATACAGTATATTGTTATTTGAAGCATGTCAATATCAAGGATATACGCAGGAGTCATAATGACGTGAAAAACAACCAAAAATGATGAAACAACGACAACTATTGGGGGTGTTTGTGAACTGATCGAAGTCTATGAAACCAAACGCTTTATAAATACTTGTTTAAAGAGAACGCTGGGTGAGGTGGCTTAATGTTTTACGTCAGGAGTTTGCGATGAAAATTTCGCTTCAATGATTGCTCACTCAACGTTTTTGCTTTATAAACCCCCAGGCTAGTCACCACGCTAATAGCAGGAGATATTACATGGTGCTTCTTTACATGATCAGAGTAAAAATGATTCACCCTGTACATTTTTACCATCCTTATCCAAAAGCGCAATAAACCATCCTTTCCAAAAGAAAAGTTAAAAAAATCCTCCCCAAAAGGTAGATGAAAAAAAGAGCGCTCCTTAAAAGAAAATCAGCAAGCTCCTACAGCATCATTACGCAAAATTTTCCTGTTCTGACGTCAGGACTTTGCTGCCAACAGGCATGATACCGTTGAGCACTGGGTATTTCGACTTTAACCTTAGGATTCCATTTTGAAGTCAACAACTGGCTTTATCATCGGGTGGAAAATCACGCTATACTAAGTCGCAAAATAAGTATAGGATTGCCTATGGTCTATTAACCGTATTTAATCAATCGTGTTTTTCTATGTCTGAAATAAAGATACAAACCGCCGTTGTTGATTTTGATAATATCAATCTAGTGGAAGCGACTGATAAAGTCATAACGCTCCCGCAAAGCGGGAGGCTTGACGGTTGTTAGCAGCCCTGAGGGCTGCCAAAGTTAATGTTCAGTA
>MDLC01000028.1 GCA_001723645.1 Candidatus Endobugula sertula
GAAAATAGATACCGGAATGAAGTGTCCTTTTTTATCGATTTTTGCCAGCATAATCAGTCTCCGTATTGCCACGCCAAGAAGCCAGAGTCAAATATTCCACTATTACTTTCCTGAGTAACTATGGTGAAGTTATTTGCAATATATTTGGCTAGGTCGGGGGGCATGCGTCCCTCAATTCAATTAGCCAAACCTTGCCCTGACAATCCAGCTGTAAGCTTTTCTACATAGTCCGCATCGGATAAAATAGCATTTATATAAGTGTTATTTATCATTTTATTCCCCTTAATTTAAAACTGGTCGGTTAATTTTTTTTGTACCAAGTTGAGAATCAATTTCCTCTAAATTTTCAGGCTGACAAACTCCAGAAAACAACATAGGACTACCAAATCCTAAAATATGAGAAAGCCAACCACTACCTATTTCAATGCGATAATAATGATAGATAGGAGTTTTTTTATATGCTTCTACATAACTTATTTTTATCTTTTTAATAGGCAGTGTACTTAACTCAATATTCTCTTGTTCTCTACCACCATACCAAATTGTAATACCTGATGTTTTTTCCGAGTCAATGATAATTGTTGCATTTTTTCTGCACAATTGTAAAAAATATATCCCTCCAACAACTTCATCCATTATTGGCAATATTAATATGACAAAAAACAACACTGTGATAATCGGTACTTTCCACCATTTATCTGGCAACTTTTTTACTACCCATGCTACAAAGGCTAATACCAAAAAAAACCAAACACCAATTACTGTGAAAAAAATCAGTCCAGCCATACTATTTCCCCCTAATATATCAACGATTATTTTTATTAACTCTCATATCTTACAGAATATTAGTCTCCTTACTATTGCAACAGAAATGACGCCGACAACGATAACTTTTTTGTCTGCAACACTGAGGAACACCACTCATAAAATGGCTGAAAAATAGCCAACCAAAAACCCTGATAAAAATCCAGAACACCAAGTTCTGTGCCTCGATAGGCTACGGTTAGTTTTTGCGTTATTTCATTTTTAAATAATGTTGCAGAAAATCCACTAACACTGTCTTCCTCATAGTGTATTACCGAATAATTTTTGACAAACTCATTATATTGTGCTTCGCTAAAGCCTCTTTTATCTCTTCTTCATCTTGATTCCATTCAGCATAGGCAGCAGCCGATAATAGAGCATATTCGTAAATTTTATTGATCATTTTATTTTTCCTTAATAATATGAATGGTCGATTGAATTAGTTTAGCTGTAGCATAAGATGGAAATTTTTTTTCGATTGCATTACAACTTTTAGGTGAACTATGTCCCGGTTTTTTATTATATGAATAGGAAATATACTTGCTTATTATTTCTGAATTTAAATTATCTTTAATATATACTTCAGAGCGTCTGAATTCAGAAATTCTATTGCCATAAAACCAAGCTTTAGAATTAGAGTCGTAGCTATATTGCGCCTCCGGCTTCTCTATTTTTTCTACAGCAATACAATAAGTTTTTTTAAAGCTAATATAAGGTTCTACAGCTTTATTGTTTATTGTTTTATCAATACGCACATGGCAATTATTATTCTCCCTCCTTTTTTTTAAAATCCGATAACATCCGCTATTAGGAATAGCATATACTACCGAGTTACGTTTTTTTTCACTACAAAATTCAATAAATTGATAATCACTTTTAATGAGATCTTGCCAACAATGATGGCAATCTGTATAAGCATCATAATACCCATCCGCCTCAACCGTTCTATGAATAGTTACTCCTGCATCTTTTTCACATAGTGCCTTTAGCCTTGCAAGCCCATCGTCTCCCTGATGACAACCCAAAACACTAACACAACATAATAGAATGAGGTTTTTTTTCATTGTTCAACTTCCTAAAAATAGTGTTGGCTCATCTGAACTGAATAAAATACTCCATCTTTTTTTAACGTTTTAATTCACTACACTGCCATTCACAATTCTACCGCTCTCTTAGCCCCTCTTTCGCATAACGCAATAAAGGCGCCAGGAAAAACTCTATAATTTTACGTCGACCTGTTTGTATTTCTGCTGTGACTGCCATCCCTGGAATTAACTTCACTGGTTTACCTTCTACCCGTAAAGTGTTTTGCTTCATCAGTAAATGCATACTGTAAATTAAGCCTCTCTGCTCATCCAATATAGCGTCGTCAGAAACATTGGTGATTTCGCCATCAATAATCCCGTATTTAGTAAAGGGGAATGTATGGATTTTTATTTCTGCTGCCATGCCTTCATGAATAAAACCAATATCTTTGTTTGCTAAAAACACTTCAACTTCTAGTTTTTCAGCGGCTGGTACCACTAACATTAATTCTTGTGCTTCGGTGACGACACCACCAATTGTATTAACGGTCAGTTCTTGTACTTGGCCCGATACGGGGGAATATAGAATTTGCTTCGCATTAAGGGCTCTCGCCTTAGCTAACTCTTCCGCTAAGGTGGCTATTTGTCTTCGTATGTCGTTCAAACGTGTGAGTGTTTGTGTATAAGTCTGAGCTTCAAGATTTTTTATTTTCTGTACCATTTCTGACGCTGATGCCTGTGATTGTTTTAAGCGTTGTTGCTCTATGGCAAAATCTTGCGTCATTTCAATTCGCTCTTGTTCAAGCGCCATAAAGTCAGTTTCTGAGGCAAAGTTCTTCTTCAGTAATCCCTGCATTTTTTCTGTGCGCTTGTTGATTAGTGGCAATGTTTGCTGTAGTTTTTTAATTTCTTCCCTGGATGCAGCTTGTTCCGCTAAAGTCCGCTGCAACATATTTTCCAATATTTTTTTCTGGGTTGTATATTCCTGCCATTGTTGCCACAATAAGTGCTTGTGTAATAAGACATCATTTTTATCTGCAGCTATTGTTATGGGCAGTGTCATCTCAGCAAAAGTGGTGACTTTTGCCGCTTGTTGTTGCTGTGCTTCTAATAACTGCAATAAACCTTGATTAACCGATAACTGGAGTTGAGCGCTATAGTGTTCGCCTGTAATACGCTGCTTATCTGCATTGGTTAGTGTGCGGTCTAATTCTATTAGCGCCTGTCCCTTACTCACGTATTCACCTTCTCTCACTAGAATTTCTTTGACGACAGCTTTTTCCAATGGTTGAATCCGTTTAACACGGGAACTGGGGATAATTTTACCTTCTGCGGATGCCACAATATTGACGGTCCCCAAACATGCCCATAAAATAAGGCAAATAAATAGGAGTATTAAGCTGCGGCCTAACCATTTGGCGATAGGATTTTGTGGTGACTCTTGAATTTCTAAAGCAGCAGGTAGAAATGCCGCTAACTCACGTGTTTTACCACTCTCTCCTAATTTATCGCGATGATTCCATGCATCTTTTAAGACACTCAAGATACTCACTCAAATTCACCTTTATTTTCTATGGTGTTATGAGTAGCTGGAGCTGAAATCCCCTGCTGACTATTCGGCATATTGTGTAAATTGGGTACATGGGTTTGATAACTATGTAACTTGGCATAATAGCCATTGGCATTAATCAGTTGATCATGATGACCCTCTTCCACAATACGTCCTTTATCCATCACAATAATTCGATCACAGTGGCGGACGGTACTTAAACGGTGTGCAATAATAAACACGGTGTGGTTATGACATATTGTTGCCATATTATCTTGAATTAAACGTTCTGATTCATAATCCAGGGCGCTGGTTGCTTCATCAAAAATAAGGATGCGTGGATTATGAATGAGTGCTCTGGCAATGGCTAAACGCTGACGTTGTCCTCCTGACAGGTTACTTCCCTGCTCTCCCACTAAATTATCATAGCCCTCAGGCAAATCGACAATAAAGTCATGTGCACCTGACATTTTGGCAGCAGCAATAACATGTTCCATGGACGTAGATGGATCTACTAGGGCAATATTCTCACGAATACTGCGGCTAAATAAAAAGTTTTCCTGTAATACCACGCCTATCTGTTTTCGTAGCCAAACGGTATCGACCGTTGACAAATCAATACCATCAACCAATATCCTTCCAGACTCTGGTGAGTATAAACGTTGAACGAGTTTAGTAATGGTACTTTTACCAGAACCAGAACGTCCTACAATCCCAACCACTTCTCCGGGCTTTATAGCTAAACTGATGGAATCCAGAATAACAGGGCCATCAGGACGGTAACGAAAACGTAAATTGTCTAATGTAACGGCACCTTGTAAGCTTGGTAAACGTGAACGATTAGGGTTAAAACCGGGCTCACGCGGCGCATTCAAAACATCACCTAAACGCTCAATTGAAATTCCCGCTTGTTGGAAGTCCTGCCATAATTGCACCAGTTTTAATATCGGGCCACTCACTCTTCCTGCCAACATATTAAATGCTACCAATTGACCAACCGTCATACCGCCATCAATGACTAAATGGGCGCCATACCAAATAATGCCTAATGTCATCAGTTTATTGATAAAACCCGCTATTTGGTTAGCAATATTGTTGAGGTTCTGGCTTTTGAAAGATGCGTGTACATAATGGGAAAGATGATCTTCCAGCTTGCGGCGCATTTGCGGTTCAACGGCCATTGATTTAACAGTACCTATTCCCGTAATAGATTCCGTTAAAAATGCTGTATTCGCCGCACCATGTTTAAACTTTTCATCTAAACGATAGCGCAGTATTGGAGTAATGATAATAGATAAAATAATATAGAAAGGAATGGTTGCTAATACTACCCAGGTTAATGAGGCGCTGTAATACCACATAACGCCTAAAAAAATAAAAACAAAAAAGAGATCGATAAGCAGTGTTAAGGCCGTCCCTGTAATAAAATGACGAATCGTATCCAGTTCGCGTACACGAGCCACATTTTGCCCTACTTGACGGGATTCAAAATACGATAGTGGTAAAGCCATCAAATGGTGATATAGGCGAGAACCCAGCTCTACATCTACCCGATTGGTCGTATGGCTGAACGTATAATTTCGAATTCCACCAAGAAAAGCATCAAAAGTAACGATAATGAAAAATCCGACGGCTAACACGTCCAGTGTGGTAAAACCCCGATGGACCAACACTTTATCCATCACTACCTGAAAAAATAAAGGGGTGACCAATGCAAATATTTGCAGAAAAAATGAAACAACGAGAATTTCAAAAAAAATTTTTCGATACTTGACCAGGGATGGAATAAACCATGAGATATCAAATTTTTGTTGTAGACGTTGGCCAAAGCCTTGCCTACGTGTTAGGGCAATAATGTCTCCTGACCAACGTTGTTGGAAGGATTCAAGAGATAGAAGTTGAGGCCCTGGCTCATGAGGTTCTTGAATTAAAACGGAGATGTCTGGTTTAGCATCAGGAGCGGTTACATCCGGTTGTTTCTCCTGCAAGCACGCAATAATAAAGTAGCGACCGTCCTTAGACTTGGCAATAGCAGGAAGCATTCCTTTATCCAGCTCAGAGATATCAGGTGATAACCGTTTAGCTTTTAACGTCAGTGCTTTAGCGGCCAGTAATAACTCAGTATCACCAAACACTTGGCCTGGGGCAGCAAATTGATGAGCCAATGGATCAGGCTCAGCGGGTAATTGATGAAACCTCGCTATAGTAACTAACGAATACAGTCCTGTGTCCATGTATTAAACATCCAGTCTATTACCATCTCCTTTTTACCTGTCTATGCTGGCTTAGGCCCTGATCTATTGCAAAAGGGAAATTTATATTATTAATCTAAAATATTTAATTCGGCGCCATAGTAGCCGATATTTAATAAACGTTCAAGTTTGAGTCTTTTCCAATATCCAACGAGTCTCGCTTCGTCCATCATGGCAGGATGGACATGATATACTGCTAGGACCAATCCTGATTCTAAGTACCCAATATTTGGTCACTGTATAGGTATTTATTTTGATGGATGATACACTATGCTGCGTGGATATCAGCGGATGCTGGTGACATGTCCCCGTGGCACAACTGGATAGCGCGACAGCCTCCTAAGCTGTAGGTTACAGGTTCGATTCCTGTCGGGGACGCCACACTTTACCTTAAACCATTCACCAATAGACTGCCACGTTAAAAGTGACTTAAAAAAACCACTCAGTTTCAATAGTACGCCAAGTAGACTATGGTTAAGCAGAACGTTAAAGCCAATTAAGGTGTCGCTTATGTGAGCGCAACAAACACATTTTTCTTAATATCTTCTACTTTACCAGTCCCTTCAATACGAATACAGTTGGGTGCTGGCTCCCCTTGCTGTTCATCCATATTTTGATAAAACTCAACCAAGGGTTCGGTTTGTTGGTGATACACATCCAAACGTTTACGTATCGTCTCTTCCTGGTCGTCTTCACGTTGAATCAATGGCTCACCCGTTTCATCATCCAGACCTTCTTGTTGTGGCGGATTATGGATAACATGATAAATGCGACCTGATTCTTTATGAACTCGACGCCCACTTAAACGCGCAACAATCTCTTCATCCTCAACATATACTTCCACCACATTATCAATGGTGACACCGGCATCTCTCATGGCTTCGGCCTGCGGAATGGTTCTTGGAAAGCCATCAAACAGGAAACCATTCCGGCAATCGTCCTGCTGGATGCGCTCTTTCACCAGTGCAATGATAATATCATCGGAAACCAAACCACCGGATGCCATCACACTTTTTACCTGTAGACCCAACTCAGTCCCTGCATTAACAGCAGTCCGTAACATGTCACCCGTCGAAATTTGTGGGATAGCAAACTTTTCCGTAATAAATTGAGCTTGCGTACCCTTACCTGCACCAGGCGCACCTAATAATATAATACGCACGTTATAGTTCTCCTGTAAAACTCAGTGTGATAGCTTTATGTTCTGCAGCCAACCGCTCTACGATAATCTTACACCCAAATAATAAATATCCAAGCGTAAATAACCGTCTACAATACCATTTGAGAATAGGGCTCTCAACTAAAACCACAACAATGGGCATTGATCATTGTCATATTGAGTCCTTAACCGCCCGTTTAGCAAGCTCCCATCGCACTTCTAGGGCTGCTTTCGGCTCCTCTGCAAATACAAAATGTTCCGCTTGCGCTTGCTTCTCCATACATCGAAAACGCTGTTCAAATTTAGTATTGGCTCTACGCAAAGCCATTTCCGGGTTTATTTTCAAGTGTCTGGCCAGATTCACCACGGTAAATAAGACATCACCTAATTCATCTTCTATAGCACTTCGGTTGTTAGACAACTGTGCTTCCTTAAGCTCAGCAAGTTCCTCTGCCAGTTTGTCATAAACACCCTCACTAGACTCCCAGTCAAAACCAATGGATGAAGCACGCTTTTGCAGTTTGGCAGCACGCACAACTGCTGGCAATACCTTGGGAATATCATCCAATACACTATGGTGGCCTTTCTGTATTCTTTCAGTTTGCTTGATATTTTCCCAAGAGGCTTTTACTGACTCCTGATTAGTATCCTCATTTTTTTTATGGTTTATACGACTTTCCAGAACCCCATTGGGGAAAACATGCGGGTGTCGGCGAAGCAGTTTGGCAGTAATCTCTGACGTAATATCAGCAAAGTTAAACGCTCCTTCCTCACTGCCAAGTTGACTGTAAAACACAACCTGAAATAATAAGTCCCCCAGTTCTTCTTTAAGCTGTTGGCGATCTCCTTGTTCTATAGCATCTACCACTTCATAGGCTTCTTCCAGTGTGGATGGCGCTATGGACTGGTAGTCTTGCGCTAAGTCCCAAGGACAACCATACTCCGGTTCACGCAAATGGGACATTAACTGAAGTAGATCAGCAATACTGTAATATGGTTCTTGCTTCATCGATAAGTACTGGTCAGGTCAATAAGGGTAGCTACGGCTATTCGCCTCTAATGTTTGCGGCGAGCAGACGCCACATTGGGTAGCTGATTAAGTCGCGCCAGTATCTGGCTCAACTGAGCAAAATCTCGAATATCCATGGTAATCATCATATATACTGTATTATCCCCCTTATTTGAAGAGGTTTGCATGGAAGTGATGTTATTATGGGCACTATCAAGTACGCTGATGACATCACGTAGTAAGCCGATACGGTCATAAGCCTCGATATTAATATCGACTGTATAGGTCTGACGAGGCACTTCACCCCAACTGACTTGGATAATACGCTCTGGCTCATCAGTCGCAAGTTGCAGCACATTGCGACAATCTTTACGGTGAATAGACACTCCCTTACCCAAAGTAATATAACCATTAATTTCATCACCAGGCAAAGGATGACAACAGCGAGCAATATTGGTCAGCAAGTTACCAACACCTTCAATATACACGTCGTTACCCGCCGAAGACGAGGTATGGGTATCCGATACGTACAGCTGTACCTGCGACTCTTCTTCAATATTGGAGGCAACCAACTGCTGAACCGCTTTAAGTACCTGCGTAAGGCTTACATCACCAGAGCCCAAATGAGCATATAGATCATCCAGAGTTTTTTCTTTTAAGCTTGTCAGCAACTGTTCAAAATTAAGCTCACGAATAGCCAGCCGTTTTAGCTCGTTATCCAACAAAGCACGACCATCTGCAATATTCTGTTCTCGTGCCTGCTCGCCAAACCAATGCCGCACTTTTGCTCTAGCACGGGTGGTATTCAAATAGCCGAGGCTTTCAGTTAACCAATCACGACTAGGAACCGTTTGCTTGCCCGTCAAAATTTCAACCTGATCACCGGTGCTCAGTTGATGGTTCAACGGTACAATAGAACCGTTGACTTTAGCACCACGACAACAGTGACCTATTTCCGTATGGATACGATACGCAAAGTCTAACGGCGTTGAACGCGCTGGTAGGTCAACCACATGCCCACCGGGAGTGAACAAATATACCCTGTCCTGTTCAATACCAGAACCCAAATCATCCCTTAGACTGTCAACACCCAACTCTTCATGCCAATCCAACACCTGGCGCAACCATTCAATCTTCTGCTCGTAGCTATTTTCACTGGAGTCCGCATCCGTTCCTTTATACCGCCAGTGGGAACACACACCGTACTCCGCTTCTTCATGCATCGAATGAGAGCGAATCTGTACTTCAATGACTTTACCTCCAGGTCCAGTCACTGCGGTATGCAGCGAGCGATAGCCATTTTCTTTAGGAGCTGCCACGTAATCATCAAACTCATGGGGAATATTACGCCATAGGGTATGTACAATGCCCAACACTTCATAGCAATCTTTGGTATTAGGTACTAGAATGCGCAGAGCCCGAATATCGTAAACTTCGGAAAAACCGATGCGCTTACGCTGCATTTTTCTCCAGATACTATAAATATGCTTTGCTCGACCATGGACTTCGGCGTCAATACCACTTTTCCTAATCTGAGTATTCAGGTTAGAGACCACATTATCAATATAATCCTGTCGGTCGAGACGCTTTTCATCTAACAGTTTAGCAATAGATTTATATTCATCGGGCTTGAGATAACGAAAGCCCAGGTCTTCCAACTCCCACTTAATATGCCCAATCCCTAAACGGTGAGCCAATGGCGCATAAATATCGAAAACTTCTCGAGCCACTTTACGTTTACGTGCCTCACTTTCTTCTTTGACAGCCCGAATAGCGCAGGTTCGTTCAGCCAGCTTGATGAGGGCAACACGAACGTCATCAACCATTGATACCAACATTCTGCGTACATTCTCTATTTGCTCTGCAGACTGCTTACCAAACACCCGCTCCTCTGAGTCGTTACGCAAGTGACTAATGGCAGCCATACCCAGAACACCTTCGACTAACCCGGCAACCACCTGACCAAATTGTTCACCAATATCCCTGAGAGAGATTTTATCTTCACGCACACTACGATAGACCACGGCCGCGACCAAAGCGTCCTGATCCAATTGTAATTCAGCAAGAATATCAGCCATTTCAAGGCCAGTAAGAGTGCTGCTGGAACGGTCAGACCAAAGATTTTTGGCATTAGACGTCTCCTCTTCAGCCAACTGGGCTACGGTTGCAGCACTGACTAAGCATGTCTGGGCAGACGGATCAATCCCCGATGTATCAACCATCCTCTGAGCCCATTGGTTAAAATCCAACTCCCCATTAGAGGTCACTGGATAATCTTCTCTGACTTTTACCATAATCAGTTAAATATCATGTTTGGGGTTGAGACCTTCCCACCAAAACACGGTGATTAAAGGCCCTGTACCTTAGTGTTACAAACAATCCTAACATTTCTGTATAGGATATTTTGGGGAAACATCAACCATACCACGACTATGTAAGACGATAGCCATCTTTAAACACATATTATTAACGTGAGGTCATTATAGGTAATTACCTCCATTCAATGTGCGACACCGTTCTAGGTTAAGTATATTAAGCCATTGCCTCAGGGGAAATAACAAAGTCTGGAAAAACTGGCCCAACACCATAACAAAGACAGAACCGCACCTTATTTGAAGTGCCACCATCGCCCTGGCAGTATATATTGAACAGAACAATCACCACGCTGTATCCGCCCCGGATAAAGCCCTTTCAAGGAAAGCGGTACAACCACCATTCAGTGTGTAATAGGCACAACAACCCACCAATAGAGGAACGATTACTCAAAAACACCCGAGGAAAGGTAGCGGTCACCACGATCACAAATAATCACCACGATCACCGCATTTTCAACATGCTGACTAAGTTCCAATGCTGCCGCAACTGCTCCACCGGAAGAAACACCCGCAAAAATTCCTTCTTCACGTGCAAGAGCACACATGGTTATCTCGGCTTTTTCCTGCCCCATATTAACCACTTCGTCAACACGACTAGCATCAAAAATGGTCGGCATATACTCTTGCGGCCAGTGCCGAATACCTGGAATACTCGCACCTTCATCAGGTTGCAATCCGATGATCTGAATATCCGGGTTTTGACTTTTAAAATATTGCGAAGCTCCCATAATCGTCCCTGTTGTACCCATAGAACTGACAAAATGGGTAATCGTGCCATTAGTCTGTTGCCAGATCTCAGGACCAGTACCACTATAATGCGCCAAAGGATTATCAATATTACCAAACTGATTAAGCACCCGCCCTTTGCCTTCAGCTTGCATCTTCAGGGCCAAATCACGAGCCCCTTCCATGCCTTCCTCTTCTGAGACTAAAATAAGCTCCGCACCATAAGCTACCATTGCTGCCTTACGTTCATTGGTCGCATTATCAGGCATAATAAGAATCATGCGATAGCCCTTAATCGCTGCCGCCATTGCCAAAGCAATCCCTGTATTGCCACTAGTGGCCTCAACCAAGGTATCACCAGGCACAATATCACCACGCCCTTCCGCCGCATTAATCATGGATAGAGCAGGTCTATCTTTGACAGAGCCTGCGGGATTATTACCCTCCAATTTTGTCAGAATGGTATTGCTGGTTTTCCCTGGTAAGCGTTGCAAACGAACCAGTGGTGTATTACCAATGCAGGATTCAATCGTTGGATAGGAAGAAACGGCCATTAATACAACCTTGCGAAAATAGCAGTGTTACTTTACCCTTCATTTTACCTCTGATTGCGCCGCAATTAAACCAATAACGCCAAACAATAGACATTTAGCAAATGCAACTGCACAATCACCCACATCAAAACGCTCTGATGGCTGGCCTGATGACGCTTTTTATCACGAGCAGTTTAAGCATAATCATCTATTTCCTGGCAATAGGGTTCATTCAACAACCGTATCACCTACCGTTTCGTTTTCAACTTTTTAGCCTAACGGGCATTATCAGTCTAATAGTAACACTGGGGTTTTATCTATATGGCAAATATGTACATTATAGAGTGGCTCGACAAACACCCACCCTAACCTCAACAGAAAATCAAGTCGCGACATTGACGGTATTGATTGTTGATGACAATCCAGCCAATTGCTTGGTGATTGACAATATGATGAAAAGCCATCAAGTTAATACACTGTTTGCTCACAACGGAATAGAAGCTATTGAGCGATATCAAAAACATTCCCCAAACTTAATCTTTATGGATATCGAACTGAATGGGATGAGTGGCATAGAAGCCCTCAAGACTATTCGCTTTCAAGAAAAAGCATCATATCGAGTTCCCATTGTTGCTGTTAGCGCACACGATGAACAGGATAAACGATATCAGGCACTATTAGCGGGTTTTAACGATTACCTGACCAAACCTGTTCAAGATAAAGCGCTTTTTGATGCTTTACTTCGCTGGCGTATCGTTAACCCAGAGAAACTGACTAAAAAAAACACCTCTATTTATACTATACATAACGCTAAACCGGATGAAGCACCTACTCCGTCTATTCCCACTAAGCCTTCCTCTATCAAGCACATTGTCAGCATTGAAAAATCTTTAGCATACAGTCATCACAATAAACCGCTTGCGAAAGATATGCTAGCGCTGTTAATCAAGATGATCAAAGAAGAGAAACAACACTTTCGTACCCTGTACCAACAACGAGACTGGCCAGCTCTGACACAACTCACTCACAAGCTCTACGGTGGCAGTTGTTATTGCGGTGTCCCCCAGCTACAGGAGTACTGTAGGACTGCGAACAACATGTTACAGCAGGAAAATTACGATCATATTGACCAGACAATGAAACGTTTACTCAGCGCCATGGAAGACATTCTCATATGGAGTGAGGAGTATGATATAGAGGTCATTTTTGAATAAACTCGATTGCCTAAAATAAGGCTTTTATTTTCAAGGTCTGTTATCTGTTCAATGATTCATATCTATTCTTAGTACATAACCCAACCCAAACAATAGCGGCTGCTAACAACAAGGCAAGTCCACTCACTACAAATAGCTGTTTCGGATTAATGTCCCATAGTAAACCACTGCTAAAAGCACCCAAAGCACCACCCAATCCAAAGGTCATAGAGCTATACAATGCATTACCCTGCCCTGCATTCTTACCTTTAAAAAAACAACGAATCAATTCAATACAAGCTGCATGGCAAGCACCAAAACTCAAAGCATGGATGCACTGGGAAAAGATAAGCACCCATAAATGATCCACATAATAGGCCGTTAAAAACCAGCGTATGGCGGTCAATAACAAGCTCCAAAACAGCAGATAAGCAACGCCTACTCGTGGCATGATTTTATGCATCACCACAAACAGCAAGACTTCAGCAACCACGCCTAAAGCCCATAGCAAACCAATCATTGACCTTGAATAATGATAATTTTCCAAGTACAGACTAAAAAAAGAATAATACGCACCAAAACCAAATTGCAATAAGAAAGCCGCTGCCAAAAATGCCACTACCATTGGACGTTTTACTACCTCTAACCAATGGTGGTGATCGGACTCAACTGCATTTTTAGGCGGTTCTTTAACCCTCAAACCACTGAGCCAGATAAATAATAATAACCCCCAGGAAACCGGGATAAGATAACGAATGGAAATAAGATCAAATACAAAACCTAATAGAACTACTGAAACAATAAAACCAATAGAACCCCATACCCGTATATGGCTATAATGATGACTATCCTTACTTAAGTACTGTACCGTTACTGTGTCAAATTGAGAAAGTATGGCATTCCAAAAGAAGCTATATAAGAAAGTAACAATAAGTAATGGGAGTAACGTTTCCCAGAAAAACATTCCAGAAAAAAATAGTGTCGCCAGAAAACTGCCCAACGTAATAATACGCAACCGCTGTCCAGTATAATCACAAAGCCATCCCCACACATTGGGAGCAACAATTTTAGTCCCAATAAAGACAGCATTTATTAAACCAATCTCATAGGCCGTCAAACCTATATCAGAAAAGTAAAGGCCCAGATAGGGGTTCAGCGCTCCCACTAAAGCAAAATAGAAAAAATAAAAACCGGAAAGCCACCAATAGGGAATGCCAGAGAGGATATTCATAAAGCTGCAATCACAATTAGCGGAAACTTAATACACTTTTACACTTGAGAAGGAATCACAGGAACCTGATACTCAACATCACCATTCTGTCCACGATGACGCAATACATGATCCATTAACACTAAAGCGACCATAGCCTCAGCAATAGGTGTCGCCCGAATACCAACACAAGGATCATGACGTCCTTTGGTTACCACCTCTATAGGATTACCATGAATGTCAATACTACGTCCCGGAATACGTAAACTTGAGGTGGGTTTCATTGCAATGTGCGCAATCACATCCTGCCCAGTAGAAATACCACCTAGTACACCGCCTGAATTATTCGACAAGAACCCTTCCGGCACAATTTCATCACGATGTTCGGTTCCCTTCTGGACCACCACATCAAAACCTGCACCAATTTCTACGCCCTTAACCGCATTAATACTCATCAAACCATGCGCCAAATCCGCATCTAAACGATCAAAGACAGGTTCACCCAGACCAGGGATCATCCCAGTAGCAACTACCGAGACTTTCGCACCAACAGAGTCTCCAGACTTATGCAGTTCCTGCATATAGGTTTCCATTGCGGGCACCTTACTCACATCTGGACAAAAGAAAGGATTATTAGCCACCTCACGCCAGTCAACCGTTTCTATGGCAATGGGTCCTAACTGAGACAAGTACCCACGCACTAGAATACCCAACTGATCACGCAAATATTTTTTAGCAATCGCGCCTGCCGCAACACGCATAGCAGTTTCACGCGCCGATGAACGACCACCACCCCGATAGTCACGCACACCATATTTCTGCAGATAGGGATAATCCGCATGACTAGGGCGAAATTGGTCTTTTATGTTGCCATAGTCCTTTGATCTCTGATCTGTATTTTCAATCATCAGGCCAATGGGTGTACCCGTTGTCTTACCTTCAAATACCCCCGATAAAATCTTTACCTGATCAGGCTCCCGACGTTGTGTTTCGTAACGGTTTTTCCCTGGACGACGGCGGTCCAAATCCACTTGTAAATCAGCCTCAGTTAACACCAACCCCGGTGGACAACCATCGACGATACAACTTAAGGCCAAGCCGTGACTTTCACCAAAAGTGGTAACGGTAAATAATTTCCCAAAACTATTGCCTGACATAAGCGAAGTAATACCTTCAATAAAAGCAGTTCCCTAAACCAGAATACCAAGGAAACAAAGCAGCATAAAAAAGCGAATTATACGAGATTTAAAGAGACTTTTCCCTAAAGAATTTCTTTCCGTATAAAATGAGTTTCCACATTATTATTTCGATGTAATAGTTTGTTGTACAACCTCCACGTCGGGATCAAGAGATTAGGATGAGCTGTGGAACGTTTCATCTTCCGCGTTAATGAGTACCATGCCCCAAAGAACAAACCGACCTCATCAAATAGACGAGTTCCGTACCTAACGTTCCTTTCACATTACAGGGTACTATAACAGGAAAATCAGCCATCATTTTCTACCGTTAATAGTTCCAACTGAGCATATAAACGACGATTACCACGCCTCACGGTATATATGGTGGCATAATGGGTGAATTTTCTTTCTATCCATTTAAAAACAGCATAGTATTGGGAAGCGTTAGAACCATATAATTGTTTGATTCTAAAATAATCGTTAGCCCAATTGTTACTCTCCCCACACATTCTTTTCTGACAATGAAATAATAACTTGGCATTCACGGGCAACTGCTGTTGATAAAAAGTAAATAACTCTTCGCTATCGTACTCTCGTGGTAATTCCAGAGTATACCGCTTGAGCATTCCTTGTAGACGTAATGTCCGGCTGGGAAGCCAGCCGTTGCCAGACTTTTTATATTTACCCAATGCCAAAATGTGCATTTTATCATTCTTTGGATCAACATTTTCATACAATATTGTGGCCTGGGGGTGCATCTTAAATTGAAACCATAATTCTCCGTTAGCACACACTGTCAAGGACGTACACGCCAACACCAAACTTGTCGGGATTAAAAATAATTTTCTCATACTGAACATCAAATCAGTGTCCTAAGATTTATGATTCGCCAGCAAAAACTGGCGAATGGATTGAGCAACATCCTTAACAGAATTTTCCATGTGTAAAAAATGTCCATCATCAAAAGTCAGCACCGTCGCAGATAGTTTTTTTACCGCCTGATGGTGTCTCTGCAAAACTGTGTTTTCTGATTGTATCGACGTCATCAACCCCCGGCTTCCCAACAATAGTAACACCGGAGCGGATATTCTATTAATAAACGCCCACAACATATCGGCGGACAAAGCCACATTAGAGGATGCCCACAATTTGCCATCCGCATGCCAATGAAACCGACCGTCCACCTCCGACAACCCTCTTGTTGCTAATATTTTGGCTGTTCTCTGGTTAACAGGTGCAAAACGACTAAAGCAACGTGCCGTAATAGCATCCTCATAAGTAGGGTACAAAGACACCTCACGATTTACCCGACGTCGAATCTCCTCAAGACTAGCCATCATATGCTCAGGCGCTTTATCTGGGTCGACTACAGGCGGCAGCAAAGCGTCAATCATTATCAAATGGGAAATGCGTTCTGCATAGACACCCGCACTAATCAAAGCCATCATTGATCCACGAGAATGCCCCAGCAAACCAAACTGTTGCCAGCCCATTTGATCAGCAATCTCGTAAATAACTGACACTTCAGCCCATAAAGGATAATCAGACAAACCTTCTTTCTGATCGGAGAACCCATGTCCGGCAAGATCCAAAGCCAGACACTGAACACTGGTTAAATGAGGTGCTAAAACATCAAAACTGGCACTATTATCCAACCAACCATGTAAAGCAATTATCGGTAAGTCGCCTTGGCTTCCCCATAATTGAGCAGCATAGGTAAAACCATTCAATGTAAAATGTAGTTCTTGCGGAGAAATAATACCCCCCCATCAGTAACCAGTAGACTACAAGCAGACGGTGTTCGAACCCAATCACCCTATTGAAACAGCTTGTGTACTTAAGGGCTGATGCAACCACTGTAAATCGCAACAGCCATTCGCATAAATGTCGGTAGTTAAGTAGGCTAAAGCACCTGTTCCCATACGATAACGACCAGGTTCCAACCCAGCTAATTGATCCACCAAAATCCCTACCAAAGGTTGATGGCTGACTATCAATACGGTTTGTTCACTATGGCCCATCAATACTGACACCACATGATCAGGACAACCGTTAGGCGGCAAAAAAGCCTGGGTAATGACTGGGCGAGGCAAATGGGAAGCCACTAATTCTGCTGTCTGTTGGGCACGAATATAAGGACTAGCCCAAATAACATCCACACTACTCAGCGCTTGCTCATAACTTCTTACCATTTGTACAATATCGTCCCGACCATTGGCCGTTAATCGACGCTGAAAGTCTGATTCCGCCTTGGATTCTGCCTCACCTGGCGCATAATAAATAATTTCATGACATTAGCTCTCGTTGCCGGGATCTATCTCGCTATCCACATGTACCGACGGCCAATCAGCAAAAGGAAAAGGTTTATCTTCACTGTTATAGGTCAGAAAATTTACTATTTGAAAAATATACTGTGACATGCTGCGACCAAAAGCTTGCAAGCGATCATTTGCCACACCCGTTACCAAAACAAATACACATTGAATGACGACTAATAGACTAATGATATAACTAGCAACACTTGCAATAATCGCAAATAACACCATAAACACAAAACGCATCCAATGATCGGGGGATAATAATCTGGCTTTTATGCTTTTCTTATCGCTACGTTGAATATCCACTAAATCTGCATCCACAATTTTTGGATCAGCAGATGCAGATAAAGAATCATTATTCACAAGAATCCTCCTAATATGATCTCATTGGTTCGCCGGGTCAGTTACCTTTTTTCAGTTACAGATTTTACACTCTGGGAGTAATCCTATCACTGCTAAAGTCGACATCACGACTATGCTCACCCGCCATCAGCTGCTTAATAATACTATCAACTGGTTGCTCGTCAAATACCAAAGCATAAAGTGCTGACATGAGTGGCATATATATTTGCAAATCATCGGCTTTTTGCTTAACCAAACGCAAAGTGTTCACCCCTTCTACCACTTGCCCAATATCTTTTACTGCCTGCTGGTAACTTTTACCGCAACCTAAAGAATACCCCAACCGATAATTACGGCTTAAATCAGAGCCACAAGTAAGAATTAAATCCCCTACACCGGCAAGCCCCAAAAAGGTCATGGGATTGGCTCCCAGACGATGAGAAAAACGCCCCATTTCAGCCAACGCACGGGTCATCAACATCGCCAGCGTATTGTGACCACACTGACGGGCTTGTGCCATACCAACAATCACCGCATAAATATTCTTTAAGGCTCCCGCCAGTTCAACACCATAGCGATCACCATTGCTATACACACGAAAGGTACTTGAACACAACACTTGTTGCACACGCTCAATTAATGCTGTATTTTCGCTAGCGATCACTGAGCCGGTTAACTGCTGTTGGATCATTTCTTTAGCAAAATTAGGTCCACTCAATACACCAATGGGGTTATTAGGCAACTCTTCTTCTAAAATCTGGCTCATCAAGGTAAAACCAGAGCTATCAATGCCTTTCGCTGTGCTAATAATGTCTATGGTGTCATTTATTAAGGGTTTAACTTGTTTCACTACCAAACGAAAGGAAGCACTGGGTACAGAAACAAATATTTGCTGACACTGTGACAGCGCCTCTTCCAAGTCAGAGGTAATAAGCACCTGACCACTAATCACAAACCCTGGCAAGTAATATTCATTAATACGCCTGGAAGCCATACGGTTTGCCCGCTCACTATCCCGCATCCATAAATACACGGGATAATCATTCATTGCTATAGTATTTGCTAAGGCTGTGCCAAAACTACCGCCACCAAGGACAGCTATATTCGGGAGCTGATTCATCATTGCTTATCGTTATTACCTGTATGTTTCATCACTAAAGCTGGACCACTATAATCGATTATAGTGAGTGCTGACTAAGACAAATGCAGAAAATACCATATCAGACATCAGTATGTTATCTATTGTTCACTTTTTTCTAAAAAGCTAGAGATAACAAATAATTAAACAAGGGATATGATTAAGATAAAAGGGTAGTGACACCCTCTACAATTTCAGAAGATATCAGGGCCTGCTGGCAGGCCCCAAAATAAGCTTTTTTAAGTAACAATATTGTTAACGTTAATGACTTAACTCTAACAATAAGCTGTTAAGGCGTTGAACATAAGCCGCCGGATCATTCAAATGACCACCTTCTGCCAAGGTTGCTTGATCAAATAAAATGTTGACCAAATCAGCAAAGCGATCCTCATCAGGCTCCTGATCCAACTTTTTCACTAGAGGGTGTTCTGGATTTAGCTCAAAAATAGGCTTGCTCTCTGGAACCGCTTGCCCTGCCTGCTCTAATAAACGACGCATTTGCGCTCCCATATCGGCTTCACCCACAACAACGCACGCTGGTGAGTCCGTCAAACGATGGGTTAAGCGCACTTCGTTAACCTGGTCCTCAAGTACCTTTTGGCTACGTTCTACTAGACCTTTTAACTCTTCATTCACCTTCTCCTGTGCTTTTTTCTCCTCTTCTGTATCTAGATCCCCCAAATCCAGTGAACCACGAGCAACATCTTGCAATTGTTTTCCATCAAATTCATTCAGGTGACTCATCATCCAGTCATCAACACGATCTGATAACAGAATAACTTCAATACCCTTCTTACGAAATACTTCCAAATGTGGGCTATTTTTTGCTGTATTGAAGTTTTCTGCTGCCACATAATAAATTTTATCCTGGCCTTCTTGCATACGACTTAAGTAGTTTTCTAATGACTGATCGTGCTCAGGCTTATCAGTGTGCGTAGTGGAGAAACGCAGTAACTTGGCAATTTTTTCTTTATTAGCAAAATCCTCACCAGGGCCTTCTTTCAATACTTCACCAAACTGTTGCCAAAACTCCGCATATTCTTCTGGCTTCTTTTTGGACATTTTTTCCAGCATATCCAACACACGCTTGGTTAATGCTGAACGCATAGAATCAATATTAGGGTCTTTCTGTAAAATTTCGCGAGATATATTGAGAGATAAATCATTGGAATCCACAATACCTTTGACAAAACGCAGATACATTGGCAAGAACTGCTCGGCATCATCCATAATAAAGGTACGCTGTATATACAGTTTTAGACCACGCGCCCCTTCTCGATTATACATATCAAAAGGTGCTTTTTTAGGAATATACAATAGGCTGGTATAATCCAGTTTCCCCTCTACACGGTTATGACTCCACGTTAACGCATCATTATAGTCATGAGAAACATGTTTATAAAACTCCTGATACTCTTCATCTTTAATATCAGAGCGTGAGCGAGTCCATAGCGCTGTCGCCGTATTAATAGTCTCATCTTCAGGCTCGGCTGGCTTTTCTTCACCTTCTGCTGCCACCGCCTCTTTCTGCATAATAACAGGTAAAGAAATATGGTCTGAGTATTTTTTAATCACTGAACGTAACCGCCAACCATCGGCAAATTCGGCTGAGTCTTCTTTTAAATGCAAAATAATGGTGGTGCCACGATCAGTTTTTTCCACAGTTTCTACGGTAAATTCTGCATCGCCTTCACATTCCCAATGCACACCTTCACTGACATCCATGCCTGCTTTTCGCGTTAAGACTTCGACACGATCAGCTACAATAAAAGAGGCGTAGAATCCCACGCCAAACTGGCCAATAAGCTGTGAATCCTTCTTTTCATCACCCGATAAACTCTCAAGAAACTGAGCCGTACCAGATTTGGCGATAGTCCCCAAATGATTGATGACATCATCACGAGACATGCCAATACCATTATCACTGATAGTGACCGTCTTGGCTTCTTTATCAAAACTGACACGAATGGTCAGTTCAGAATCATCCTCATACAAACTACCATCATGTAAGGCCGCAAAACGCAGTTTATCTGCAGCATCTGAGGCATTGGATACCAACTCACGCAGGAAGATCTCTTTATTGGAATAGAGAGAATGAATCATCAAATGCAGTAATTGTTTGGCTTCGGTTTGGAAGCCTAAAGTTTCTTTTTCAACAGTTGCGGTAGCTGTCACGAAAAACTCCTTATTGTTCAAAAGGGTTAATAAAATATAAGATGAACTGGTATATGGGGGAGCTCTCAAGAATTTCAAGAGGTCACTATGATGCTCAATAAATTCATCTCCATTTCACCATCACAGGGAGCATGAGCAAAAATCACACTAACTTTTAGAGGCATTCCCCCCTAATTATCGAGGCAATAGTGCTATGAAATGCTTGCTGTATGACGGAAGGGTTTCACAATAAGAGGGAGATGATGTCCAGACGAGTTTATGGCTTTAGACATTTTGAAAACTATCGATTAAGAGTCTTGGTTCATTATGACTGGGACGATATTATCAATCGTTTTTATCAGTGCCATCCCCCGTTTATTGGGTAGAGCCTGGAGTTTTTCCCAGTCTTTCCTCACAGGGTACTTTTTAGATTAAAAAACTGAAAGATTCTCTTAAATCAATAACTTGACATGGCGGTGGGGCAGGGATTCGAACCCTGGGAGCTGTTACACTCAACGGTTTTCAAGACCGCCGCTTTCGACCACTCAGCCACCCCACCGGAAAGAGATGCGAATTATACATGGGTTTTCATTAGCATCAACTAAAAAGTCACGATTTACTCCCTAGGAAACAGCAAAAGATATCATCTTCTCTTCAAAAAAGATCAAGCCTGCTTTTTGTTTCGCTGAATACTCTCTACCTCTAAAATAAAATAATTATTCAGTGATACTGATTATTCGTGCACTGTTAATAGGGCTCTTCTTCGTTTTAGTATAGTGGTCTAAAAGACTGGGACTAAGTGATACCGCCATTATAGGTTCAACGCCTTGATTCTGTCCTGCTTATCATCACCCACCCACAATGAGGCTGTTGGAGAAAGGCTCTCTCCTGTTACCATTGTACTCTCTTCGAATGTTGGTGGTACTGCTACTGGCTGAGAACGATCTATGATTAAGTGATTAAAATCAAATAAGTCTTTGTCGGCTAATTGGGAAGGTGAAACCCTGGATAATGATGAGAAAATCGTCTCAGTTCGACCTGGATACTCTTTATCCCACTGTTGCAACATACGTTTGATATTCTGTCGTTGCAGGTTTTCCTGAGACCCACAAAGGTTGCAGGGAATGATAGGGAATTGCTTATACTCTGTGTACTTTGCTATCTCTTGCTCACGACAAAACGCTAATGGGCGGATAACGATATTACGCTGATCATCGGATAATAATTTCGGCGGCATAGCCTTTAAGCGCCCACCGTAAAACATATTTAAAAACAGAGTCTCAACAATATCATCTTTATGATGCCCCAGGGCCACTTTAGTCGCCCCAATTTCTTCCGCAAAGCCATACAATGTCCCACGACGTAAACGTGAACATAGACCACATGTAGTTTTCCCTTTAGGAACCAAAGATTTCACAACACTGTAGGTGTCTTTTTCAACAATGTAATAGGGTATTCCTAGGCTTTCCAGATAATTTGGCAGAATATGTTCTGGGAATCCAGGTTGCTTCTGATCCATATTAACAGCAATAAGTTCAAAGTTAACCGGAGCTGTTTTCTGCAAGTTAAGCAAGATATCAAGCATGGTGTAGGAATCTTTACCTCCTGACAAGCACACCATGATTTTATCTCCATCCTCAATCATTGTATATTTAGCTATCGCCTGGCCAACATGGCGCCGCAGGCGTTTTTGCAGTTTATTAAATTCCAGACGTTGTTTACGATCACTGATGTTTGACATGAGAGTTAGACTATTGAGGTCACTTTACAAAACGGGGGGTATTGTAAAAGTTTTTAGCATATAAGGGAAAGCAATTACCGCCCTGACCTACCAATGCCTATCAAGAGGACGGACATTACCGTCACCTTCGCATCTCCTGCCACCCGCCTTCTTACATCATGGCAGAAAAAACTTAAACATCAGTAAAATCATAGAGTTAGCGTTTTTTATTATCCTGGCATAAGCATTGCTGTATTCATATTAGGGACTATCGACATTTCATCTCAACCACTGCTGAAGATGGAACGTCAACAAAATAAAACGCTATTTATTTATTTAAAAAGGTAACTATGAGCATATTTAATCGCTTCCTTGATCGCCTAGCGCCACCCAAAGAGAATAAAATCAGGCATCCAACCGTAACAGAGGACTTTACGGAACTTGCGCATTACTCCCAATTAATGAAGTTACAGGATGACCGCCAATTATTGGAAGTTCGGCCAACAGGTCATACCGTCAGCTTCCAAAGTATGATAGTAGGTATTGATTTTATTAACGGCACATTCAGTCTTGATGAATTTTCTCCTCAATTAACACGCCCAGAGTCTTTAATAGATTGCATGATAACCATTCGTCACCAAAAAGGTTGGAAAATGTTAGAAATGCAGGTCACGGTGATTGACTGGTCACCCACCGATCATTGCTACTATATAGAGTTACCCAATTCCATTCACTATGAACCACGCAGACACCACAATCGTCTCACACTGGCTAGAAATAATGTTTTAAATACCCATATCAGTCCCTTATACGGAGCACCTTGGTACGCGACGATTCAAGACATCAGCCTGGGAGGAATGAGAGTCAGTATTTCTGGAGATTTAAGACCCCATTTGCATAAAGATACCATACTCCCAAAATGTCAGATTATACTGAGCAAACAAATAACGATTTCATGTCAGGGACGGGTAAAAGCATTCAGCTATATCAACAAACCTTATCGACATACTGAAATTAGCATTAAGTATGAAAGGATGAACCAGCAACACCAGGAAGATTTACAGACTTTTATTCATTATATTGAAGTGGCTGCGTAGCAGCAGTGAGACATTTTTTATCCCATCTAACAGTTAGCCTCTCATCTTACCCCTTAGGAAGAGGGTGTACAGAGAAAGCCCAGGAATGGCTTTCATACTAACACGGTCTATTCTAACAACTGATCACCATAACTCAATAAACCCTGAACAATAGACTGGTCCACATCAATCTCTTTACTCAATACGGATAATCTTTCAAAAAAATCTTCCAGCACAATACTTGCTCCAGCATTTTCATCAGTTAAACGTTGATAACGCCATTGCTGCCACTGTTCCATTTCTTCAACACTTAAAGTGGCTGGATAGTGCCGAGCTCGATAACGGAATAGCAAAGTTTTTAAACGTGGGTCAGAGAGTTGCTCGCTATAAGCTGATAATGTTTTAGGCTCTGCACCACGAATAGCCATGAATAAATTTTTGTCATTATTATTAATAAATCCATCATAGAGCTTTTGCTCTGAGTCCGTTCTTTCTGGAAGTTGATTCTGTCGATAAACCCGGGAAATCTTATCTTGAAAGTCCACGTAACGAAGCAACTGCCAATGTTCATCACACTGTTGTTTATTGATCCCTAAACGCTCAGCAGCTTGTTCATCGAGTAACTTGGGAGTTGCAACAATTGGTGATTTATTAAGGTGAATTTCTTTTAAAGGAATACGCTCACATCCTTCCGGTAAATCCTGTTGCTTTACAAAAAGTCTCGCAGAAATATCATCAGCCGAAAGTGTTAATAACGGTTCCGGGTCAACCGACAAATCGTAACAAATCACACTATTATTATTGGTTGGGTGCGCCTGCAAAGGAACCATTAACGCAGCACAACCGTGAGCGGCAGAAAGACGTGAGGAGATATGTAATAAGGGTTTGCGCCGTTGAATATCAATCAGCGAACTCACTCTACGTTTATCACGTAAACCGTACACATAGTTATATAATTCAGGTTGTCGTTCCTTAATTAATTTTGCCAGCCCAATCGTAGCATGCACGTCAGATAAGGCATCGTGTGCAACTTCATGCAATAAACCATTCACTTTACTTAGGTTTTCTAATTTAAAATTAGGGATACCATCATCATTCACGGGCCACCGTAAACTATCTGGCCTAAGCGCGTAGGTTAAGCGCACCATATCAATAATATCCCAACGTGAGTTACCATTTTTCCATTCACGCTCATAAGGATCATAGAAGTTACGATATAAACCGTAACGGGTCATCTCATCATCAAAACGAATACTGTTATAACCTACCCCACAAGTATTAGGTTGAGTCAGTTGCTCATGTATCTGTTGAAAAAAATTAATTTCGGAGACACCATCAGCCAACGCTTTTTGTGGTGTAATTCCGGTTAATAAACATGCTTCTGGGTGAGGGAGGCAATCATGAGTCGGACGACAATAAATAACCAAAGGATCGCTAATAATATTTAAGTGTTCGTCGGTACGAATACCGGCAAATTGTGATGGCCTATCCTGGCTAGGAGACGTTCCCCATGCTTCATAGTCGTGCCAATATAACGTCTTCATAAATGCCCAGTCTTAATATTTATTTACACTACATGAAATACACTGTGAATGTGCCTTTATACACTTACCCTCTCATAGACAGAAAGTACGCAGAAAAACCAAGCATCGTTTTTTTGGATTGATGTATTGTCTTTAATAGTTTCATAAGACAATGTACCCTCTCATATTTGTCTTCATAATAAATAATAAATATAAAAAAACGCTCTACCAGTTATGGCAGAGCGCTTTTTATAACGATGGGCATTTCCAATAATGCCTTACAATAAAAGAAACTACTTTTTAATACCTGTTATTGAAATTTCTACACGACGATTTTTCTGGCGCCCGGCTTTAGTAGTATTAGGTTCTATAGGAAAAGACTCACCTTTACCACTGGTAGTCATACTGCTTGCATCAACACCACGATTCACTAAATAGTTTTTGACCGAAGTAGCACGTCTCTCAGACAAAGCCTGATTATAAGAATCAGAACCACGATCATCTGCATGGCCTACAATATTTATCTTCGCATCACTCAGTAGTTTAATATGTACAACAAGCTCCTTCAGTGCTGTTTTCCCATTCTTTTTAATAACATCGCTATCCGTATCAAATAATGTATCGCTTGAGAGCATAATTTTTTGTACCTCTGGTACTGGCGCTGGTTGTGGCGCAGGAGCTGGTTTTGCTTTTGGTTTTGGGTGGCACTTGTCATCATAGCTACCATCCGTGACTTTGATACAAGCTCCTGCACCATCTAAAACCGCCTTTCCATTACTATTACTGACCAGTACACCACCAGACACATGAGCAGAAGCACCCGCACTGATGAGTACCGATGTTAATGCAATAGCAGCCAAGCTTATTCGTTTAGTTGTCATTAGTAAGACCTCCATAGCCTTTAAAAAATATTATTTACAAGTAAAATTATTGTTTATCAATGCCACACCCGAGACATAGGAGGCACAATATACAACAGCCAGTCGATATTTACAGTATACGATCTACAAATTACAAGAAAAAAAGTAATTCCCATGACATTTATTTTTCCACAAGACAAATTCGAACATTTTTTGATCGAAAGCGTTCACTTATGACTCAAATTGTGAATCAGTTCTCGCAGCCATAATAAAATCATTTTTATGTAGCCCTGAAATTTTATGTGTCCACCAACGAACAGTCACTCTTCCCCATTCAACCAGCAGTGCAGGGTGATGTCCTGCTTCTTCTGCCAATTCAGCAATCTTATTCGCAAACTCAATAGCCGTCACAAAATTCTTACATGGATAAACTTTTAACAACTGCAAAACATTTTTTTTATTTACAATCTGCCAACCATCTAACAGGCTTAAGAGTTGCTGAATTTCCTCTCCATTTACACGAGGGGCATCCGTTCGACAGGCTTCACATTTTTGTTGGGATAAATCACTCATAATGAACACCTCTGATGAGAATCTGCTGGCTTCCATAATGAACAAAATTAAAGTCTTATTGGATGGAAACAACCCCTTCTTCAATTTTAGACCGCCAGATTTCCGGGCCTGTCTTATGAACAGATTCACCTTTGGTATCAACAGCCACTGTCACAGGCATATCTTTCACTTCAAACTCGTAAATAGCTTCCATACCTAAATCCTCAAAACCCACCACTTTAGCACCGATAATCGCTTTCGACACTAAATAGGCTGCACCACCTACAGCGACCAAGTAAACCGACTTGTGATCTTTAATTGCCTCTATCGCTGCACCACCACGCTCAGCTTTACCCACCATGCCCAACAAGCCCGTTTGTTCTAACATAGTACGAGTAAACTTATCCATACGGGTCGCTGTTGTTGGTCCTGCAGGTCCGACCACTTCGTCACGTACAGGGTCCACTGGACCAACGTAATAAATAAAACGGCCTTGCATATCGACAGGGAGTTCTTCACCACGAGTCAGCATATCCACCATGCGTTTATGCGCAGCATCACGACCTGTCAATAATTTACCAGACAAAAGCAGGGTATCGCCGGGTTTCCATTCCAAAACCTCTTCCTTCGTTACTGTATCCAAATTAACCTGGCGGGTATTTGCATTGGTTCCACGAGTAATTTGTGGCCAATTCTCTAGCGTTGGAGGTCTCTGTAAAGCAGGGCCTGAACCATCCAAGGTAAAATGTGTATGCCGTGTAGCAGCGCAGTTTGGAATTAAAGCAACGGCTTTGTTTGCCGCATGGCTAGGGAAGTCTTTCACTTTAACATCCAACACCGTCGTTAACCCCCCCAGACCCTGGGCCCCAATCCCCAAACGATTCACCTTATCGTATAACTCCAGCCGTATCTCCTCTGCCCGATTTTCAGCGCCTTTAGACTGGAGTTCCTGAATATTAATGGGCTCTAATAGTGCTTCTTTTGCCAATAACATGGCCTTTTCTGCTGTACCACCAATACCGATACCCAAAATACCAGGAGGACACCAACCAGCACCCATGGTAGGCACAACATTCAGTACCCAATCAACCACAGAATCCGAAGGGTTTAGCATCGCAAATTTAGATTTAGCCTCACTACCACCGCCTTTAGCTGCCACATGAATATCAACCTTATCACCCGGAACAATGTTATAATTAATAACCGCTGGCGTATTATCGCCGGTATTTTTACGAGCACCATCAGGATCAGCTAATATTGACGCTCTGAGTACGTTGTCTGGGTGTTTATAAGCTCTTCTAACCCCTTCGTTAATCATATCCTCTAATGGCATATTGCCTTCAAAATGCACGTTCATACCCACATTCACAAAAACAGTGACAATCCCAGTATCCTGGCAGAGAGGACGGTGACCTTCCGCGCACATGCGAGAATTGATTAAAATTTGTGCCATCGCATCTTTTGCTGCCGGATTCTGCTCTTTTTTATACGCTTGGTAAACGGCCTGGATAAAATCCAAAGGATGGTAGTAAGAAATAAACTGCAATGAATCTTCTATACTAGCAATTAAGTCATCTTGCTTAATAACAGTGGTCATAATAGAGAACTCTTGATGTCGTAAACGTTAAATAAGATATTGTCAGGGTGTGATTATTTTTTAGTCTGCTTTAGTTGCCGTAAATCACGGTTCACGGTGCGCCGAAAAGCTTCCAACGACTTAATAACTTCTTCAGTATTCGTTAAACGGGTATTGAATGCAGCGAGCTTATCCACAGCTCCACCGCCAATTTTAGCCTGCCCTGCCAGTAACGCCAATTCCTCTTTTTGGTTAGCGACACGCTCACGTAAAGATTGTAGTAACAATTCCTGTTCAGAGGCACTTTGTGTCATGGCATCAAGGGACGTGTTAAGAGAGGTTTGCTTTGATGCAAGTTTCTTCACAGATTCATCAACATTAGCTACTGTTTTCTGTAATTGGAGTAGCGTAGCAAGCTGCTTTTTCTGCTCGGCTTGTTTTCCCCCCAGTGCTCGTAACTGATCACTATTTTCAGCAATTGCCTTTCGATTAATATTCCGTGTTGCCCACAGTTTATCTATCTCAGAAGCCGCTAGCTTTGCTTTTTTCGATAACTCAATGACTTTAGCACTGACAGAAGCTAAAGATTGGCTCGCAGTATCATCCGAAATAGTTAGCTTTTTCTCTAACTGAATAATACGAAAACGCTGTTCTTCAATGGTTTTTTGCGACAGTTGCAATTGCCATAACATATAACTTACACCCACTATAGCAACCATCGCCATTAAAAAAGTAAACCAGATAAAGCCAGAAGATGACTCGGCTTCACTCCGCTGAGGTTGAGCGACTCTGACCGTATGCTGACGCGCTACTCGTGGCCGCCTATCTGCTACATTCTCTTTTGAATCTAGTACCGACGACACGGTGGGTTCTTTACGTTGACTCACAGTCATTCCCCTCTAAAACCAATAAACAATAACCACGCCCAACATCACTATCCTCTCTGAAGCCTTCATAAGAGAAAGAGAGTGCCACTATATAGCAAATATAAAGTCTATGTACAAATTAGTGGGTTATTATACGAGATAATTCCTATATCCCCAAAACTCCAAAATAGATATTAAAAAACGGCGTTTACAGTTCAACCAATTGATTTATACTATGTCGCAACGGGGTTTTTATAGATACTGCTATATATCAGCTCCATTCTTATAGCTACTAATAATCTATAGCAATAATATTAACTACTTAAATGGGAGTAATCATGGATATTATCGATTTTCTTGTACGTTGGGCACACTTATTATTCGGGATTACCTGGATTGGTATGCTTTATTACTTTAATTTCGTTCAAGGCGGGTACTTTAAAGCTGCATCACCAGAAGCTCTTGCCGATGCTAAAGCCAAACTAGCACCTAGTGCTTTGTGGTGGTTCCGCTGGGGAGCAATGTTTACTTTTATTACAGGTGTTTATTTGCTGCACTATGTGGGAAAGATCAGTGCTTTTAATGACTACATCGCTTTTGGTGCATTAATGGGAACATTAATGTTTTTAAACGTTTGGCTGGTTATTTGGCCCAACCAAAAAATTGCTTTGGGCATGGTTGAAGGAGATGCCGCAGCAGCAGGGGCTAAAGCGTTACTCGCATCGCGTACTAACGTTTTATTTTCTGCACCCATGGCTTTCGGTATGCTAGCGGGTCCACATTTTATAGGACAAGGCTATGGTACCAGCACTGGAGGCATTGACTTATGGATTGTTATTGCACTAATAGCCTTACTTGAAGCGAATGGTCTATTCGGTAAGCAAGGTCCATTGACTACCGTTAAGGGTGTGATTCACTGTAGCCTTGGCCTAACTGCTGTTATTGTTGCAATATTGTATTTCCTTTAAGCAATGATTCTACATACCAACGTTAAACGGCCTGCTATGCAGGCCGTTTTATTTTATCTAATGATCCATTCAAGGGTTTTTCGCAAAATATACAGCAAACCATTATACTGTAAAGATCAGTTTTTACAGTCTACCGGAGATCATTATGAATCTAGAGTACTATATCATCCGTGGCCGCGGTGAAGGCGGTCAAAAGTTTCAACTTGCCAAACTAGAAGATGAAACAGGTAATAATTATAAAGGCGAGTACGATATGGCACGCCATTTTAGTGATATTGATGAAATGAAAAATTATATTGCCAATGAAGTCGTTAAGAAGCCATTAGATGAGCTATCCATTTCTCCAATGAATATCTAGGGTCTATTTTTTTCCCTTGGAAAGATCACCAATAGCTCACTATTACTTTCCATTTTCATCTCAACTCAAACCATTTTCACCCAGTGAAAATATCATCCAGACTTATTCAGAGGTTCCTTAAGCATTATAAATACAGTCAACAAAAAAGGGCGCGTTATCAAAACGCGCCCTTTTTTATACAGATGAAGTTAGCAGTTATACGGACCACTACCAACCAAACAACACCATAGACCCATAAACCAAATAAACTAAGCTAACTACCACTGTCACAGACATCATTAACATTGGAGGAATCTTAAACTTGGCCGCATAGTCGCCTGTAATTTGCCAACCGGCTAATAGTGAATTTACACTGGCAAATACCAGGGTAACAAAAGCGTAGGCGGTAAAGTGTGTAGTAGCAAACAGAGCATTTAGTGATTCATACGTCAAACCACCCGATACGATTGTCTTGAGCAAAATAAGCCCAAAGATAACAAAAACCACATTGCTAACACGCTGAAAAACCCATTGTTGAACACCATTCATTATGCCCATACCAATACTCCTGCTAACAAACTTAGTACTACACCCATGATAATAGCAACCCATGAGATTAGCTTGCCACCTTCAAAGTCTTCACAAAAACCAAAGTCCTGAATGATATGCTTTACACTTCCAACACAGTAATAACCGAAAGCACTGAGTAGTCCCCAAGCAATAAACTGTACCAAAAAATGAGTCTGTAAAGCATTTTCCAACGTGTTGTAATCGCTCTGTAAGCCTAAAACAAAGCATAAAACATACAACAAAAACCCTAACCCAACCCAACTAATGACCGCACAGACACGATGTAATATCGAAGCAATAGCAGTTATAGGAAAGCTAATGGTTCCCAGATCAAGATTGACCGGTCGACTATCATTCATGTTATATCTCCAACTATGGGAATAAATCGATTTATTCCAGTTATTTCCAGACAGCGATTAAAATATAATTTATCTTACCACCACAGGCTCAACGTATTACCATCCTGTAATTTCTTTTAAACCATTACCAATTTCAGCAAGACTACGAACCGTTTTAACACCTGCATCTTCCAAAGCAGCAAATTTTTCGTCAGCAGTCCCCTTACCTCCTGAAATAATGGCTCCAGCGTGCCCCATACGCTTTCCTGGAGGTGCTGTCACTCCCGCAATATAGGAAACAACTGGCTTGGTTACATTCGCTTTAATAAAAGTTGCCGCTTCTTCTTCGGCAGTACCGCCAATTTCACCGATCATAACAATGGCCTCGGTCGCAGGATCTTCTTGGAACATGACTAAAATATCAATAAAGTTTGAACCAGGAATGGGATCACCACCAATACCCACACAGGTAGACTGACCAAAGCCATAATCTGTCGTTTGCTTAACCGCTTCATAAGTCAATGTACCAGAGCGCGAAACAATGCCTACTTTACCAGGTAAGTGAATATGACCAGGCATAATACCAATTTTACATTCCCCTGGAGTAATGACACCTGGGCAGTTAGGCCCAATCATGCGTCCCCCTTTTTTCTCAACATATTCTTTTGCTATTAACATGTCTAGAGTAGGAATACCTTCGGTAATGGTAACGATCAGTTCAAGCCCTGCATCAGCAGCTTCAATAATAGAATCTTTACAAAAAGGAGCGGGAACGTAAATAACCGTAGCCGTCGCACCCGTAGCAGCAACGGCTTCTTTAACAGTATTAAAAACGGGCAAACCCAAATGAGTCGTTCCGCCTTTACCGGGTGTTACACCACCGACCATTTGCGTACCATATTCAATCGCTTGCTCTGAGTGGAAAGTGCCGTTAGAACCAGTAAAGCCCTGACAAATAACTTTAGTATTTTTATCAATCAAAATAGCCATTATTTGCCCTCCACTGCAGCAACCACTTTTTGAGCGGCATCTGCCAGTGATGTCGCACTCGTCAGGTTTAAAGTACTTTCATCCAAGAGTTTTTGACCCGCATCGGCATTAGTCCCTTCAAGACGCACAACAACTGGCACCTCAACCCCTACTTCAGAAACGGCACCTATAATGCCTTCAGCAATCATGTCACAACGCACAATACCACCAAAAATATTTACTAATACCGCCTTAACATTACTGTCAGACAAAATCAGCTTAAACGCTTCAACCACACGCTCTTTGGTTGCACCTCCACCCACATCCAAAAAGTTAGCTGGCTTGCCACCATGCAGATTGACAATATCCATTGTGCCCATTGCCAAGCCGGCACCATTAACCATACAACCTACATTGCCATCAAGGGCCACGTAATTCAGATCAAAAGAGGCGGCATGCGCTTCACGTTCATCTTCTTGCGATGGATCGTGCATGTCACGAATTTTAGGTTGACGGTATAATGCATTACTATCAATGTTAATTTTGCCATCCAGACAATGGAGATGACCTTCAGAAGTAATAACCAATGGATTAATTTCTAATAGCGCAAAATCAAAATCCTGGAACATTTTTGCTAGAGCCAGGAAAATTTTGGTAAATTGCTTCACTTGATCAAAATTCAAACCTAACTGAAATGCCAATTCACGACCCTGATATGGTTGAGGTCCAGCCAATGGGTCAATGATCGCTTTTAAAATCTTTTCCGGGGTTTTTTCAGCAACCTTCTCAATTTCAACTCCCCCTTCTGTCGACGCCATAAATACGACGCTGCGCGTAGCGCGGTCAACAACAGCACCCAAATATAACTCCTGACCAATATCCGTACAGGACTCAACAAGAATACGGCTAACTGGCTGACCCTTTTCATCGGTCTGGTAAGTCACAAGGTTTTTACCCAACCAGTTCTCTGCAAACGCTTTTACTGCATCTTTTGAGGTAACCAATTGAACACCACCCGCTTTACCACGACCACCCGCATGAACCTGAGCTTTAACCACCCACTTATCACCACCGATATGATCAACAGCTGCTACCGCTTCTTCAGCCGTTGTTGCTGCAACACCTTTGGATACAGGTAAACCGTATTCAGCAAACAGTTGTTTTGCTTGATACTCATGCAAATTCATAGTGTTTCCTATTTATTGAGGCCCTTGAACAACAAGAGACCTTTTTAACTAAAGCAGGCAAGCCTGCATCATATAAAAGTAAAACAGCGGCCATTAATGTATCTCTCAAACCACTGAAATTAATTTTTCATTTTTTCTGACGTCGCTTACGATTAGGCATATGTATCGCATGGCCATGAACAGATAATGCCGCTTCTTTCACCGCTTCTGAGAAGGTGGGATGTCCAAACACGATCATACCAATGTCTTCAGCAGTAGCACCAAATTCCATCGCTAAAGCCACTTGCTGAACTAGATCCGCAGCATTGGGGCCAACAATATGACAACCTAAAATACGATCCGTTTTTGCATCAGCAATCATTTTGACCATACCCTCTTGAGAATCTGCAGCCACTGCTCGGCCAATGGCCAGGAACGGAAAAGTCCCCACATTGTAATCCGTACCTTCAGACTTCAGCTCTTCTTCAGTCTGACCTACTGCAGCAACCTCTGGGTGGGTATAAATAACACTCGGGATAATACCATAGTTCATAACAGCCTGTTGACCAGCAATACGCTCGGCCACCACCACGCCTTCCTCAGAGCCTTTATGTGCCAACATAGGCCCACGAACGACGTCACCAATTGCCCATACACCTGCAACATTCGTTAAACAATGATCATCAACAAAAATAAAGCCACGTTCATCCAGGTTAACACCACAATCTACTGATAGTAGACCTTCAGTAAATGGACGACGACCCACGCAAACGATCAACTTATCAAAAATTTCTTTGTACTGTTCACCATTACTATCTATATAGGTGACTTCAACTTCCTTACCATTTACGGTATTCACGCTACTACCAGTAACACGACAACCAAGACGAATATCAAGACCTTGTTTCGTCAAGATTTTCTTTGTCTCCTTAGCAATCTGTTGGTCCATCATAGGGAGGAAACTATCCATCGCTTCCAAGCAAACCACCCTTGAACCTAAGCGTGACCACACACTGCCTAACTCTAACCCAATCACACCTGCACCAATAACACCTAAGCGCTTAGGTACTTCCTGAAACTCCAGAGCACCTGTTGAATCTACGATAACATCATTATCAACGGGAGCAACAGGAATACTGACGGGCACAGAACCCGAAGCAAGTATGACGTTATCAGCCTCCAGTACTGTTACATTACCCTGTTTATCGGTTACTTCTACTTTTTTACCGACTTGTAACTTGCCACTACCTAAAATAGAAGTCACATTATTTGCTTTAAGCAGACCTGTAATACCATTTGACATTTGCGCTACAATTTTTTCTTTACGCTGGATCATTGCTGACACATCAATGGTTAAATTACCCGTGCTGATGCCATGATTGACAAAGCCATCATGTGCGTCATGGTAACGATGAGAACTATCCAGTAATGCTTTTGATGGAATACACCCTACATTTAAGCACGTACCACCATTAACCAACTTACCATTTTCATCACTCCACTTTTCAATACACGCGGTTTTTAAACCCAATTGGGCGGCACGAATAGCAGCAACATAACCTGCGGGACCGGAACCTATCACAATCACATCATATTTTTCAAACATAGTCGTTTCCTATTGGAATAGCGAATAAATCAACGTTAATTACCCCGTTCCATTTTATTTCTGAGGTAGAGAAAACATCTACCCTCATTTTATTAAAGTTCTAATAAAATACGTGCAGGATCTTCGAGTAGATCTTTAATAGCCACTAAGAATTGAACAGCTTCTTTACCATCGATCATGCGGTGATCGTAGGATAAAGCCAGATACATCATCGGGCGGATTTCAACCTGACCATTGACCGCCATTGGACGTTCTTGAATTTTATGCATGCCTAAAATAGCCGTTTGTGGCAAGTTCAAGATAGGTGTTGATAATAAAGAACCAAACACCCCTCCATTAGTAATAGTGAAAGTACCACCTGTCATCTCATCGATGCCTAATTTACCTTCTCGGGCACGTGAACCAAAGTCACGAATAGTAGCCTCAACCGTTGCCAAGCTCATATTTTCTCCATTACGCAAGACAGGAACCACCAGCCCTTTTTCGGTGGATACTGCAACACCAATATCCTGATAGCCATGATAAACCACATCGTCACCATCAATCGACGCATTAATCGCCGGGAAACGTTTCAACGCTTCAACAACCGCTTTCACAAAAAAGCCCATAAAACCTAAGCGAGTGCCATCATGTGTTTTCTCAAATTGGTCTTTATATTTTTTACGCAGCTCCATCACAGGTCCCATATCAACCTCATTAAATGTAGTTAACATGGCAGTCGTTGATGTTGCTTCCAACAGACGTTCAGCAATACGTTTACGAAGACGCGTCATAGGCACACGTTTTTCAATACGCTCACCTTCGGGTGCTGCTGGAACAACCGCTGTAGGAGACTTAGATACCGTAGGAGTAACAGATGTGACCGCTGAAGATGTTTGACTGCAAGTTCTTTGTACATCTTCTTTATAAATCAAACCATGCCTTCCCGTACCTGCAACAGTGGCAAGATCAATACCCTTTTCAGCGGCCAGTTTACGGGCTGATGGGCTTGCAACAGCATCTCCTAATGACTCTACAGGCGCAACTTGCTCCGCACTCTCAGTAGCTGAAGCGTTCGTTGTTGTATCATTAACAAAAGCAATAATTTCTCCGCTGAGTACCGTATCACCTTCAGCTTTAACAATTTCTCCCATAGTACCATCAGTAGGGGAAACCACTTCCAATACTACTTTATCTGTTTCTATTTCCACAATAAGCTCATCGCGAACAACAGGGTTGCCTGTTGTCTTATGCCAACTGGCAATTGTTCCGTCCTGGACTGATTCAGGAAATGTAGGGGCTTTGATTTCCGTAGCAGTGTTTAGGGTAGTATCGTTTTCTACCACTGGGGTTGGTTCTATGACTGGTTCCGTAACTGGGACCGGTGCAGTATCTGCGGTATCGATGCTTTCATTATCAATAATAGTAGCCAGTAATTCATTACTCAATACCGTATCACCTTCATTTTTAAGTAGGTTACTCAAGATACCATCAGCAGGAGCAACAACCTCTAAAACCACTTTATCCGTTTCAACTTCAACCAACAGCTCATCACGAGATACCGCATCTCCAGGTCGTTTGTGCCATATCGCGATTACACCATCTTGTACCGATTCAGGGAAAGTAGGTGCTTTAATATCATTTACCATTGGTTTTATTCCTATCTTTTAAGCTTTACTTATACTTCGATATTGGAGCCTATATCGAATTGTTATGAATATTTAATTCGCTCACTATAAAGTCAACGCCTTATCAACAAAACGCTTCTGCTCCTCCAAGTGTACCGACATATAACCTGCCGCAGGCGCCGCTGAAGGTGGTCGACCTATATAAGAAATCGATAATTCTGGATGTGTTTTTTGTAAGACTTGTTCCAGATGATGGCGAGTATGGTACCATGCGCCTTGGTTCATTGGTTCTTCTTGACACCAGACAACACTGTCAGCGTCAGCGTATAAACGCATTATTTGCTCAAACTCAGCATCAGGGAATGGATAAAGCTGCTCAAGCCGTACTATTGCAATATTCTCTATATTGCGTTCCGTACGCTCTTCTAGTAGATGGTAATACACTTTGCCGCTGCACAGTATGACGCGCTTTACACTCTCTCCATTAAGTTGTTGTTCTGCTAATACATTATGGAACTTACCATAAGCCAATTCTTCTAAAGTAGACGTAGCCAGTCTATGACGTAGAATCCACTTGGGGCTCATAATCACTAGAGGGCGACGCATAGGACGCAACACCTGACGACGTAAAATATGGAAAATTTGGGCTGGGGTCGTTGGAATACAAACCTGCATATTGTGCTCAGCACATAACTGCATAAAGCGCTCAAGCCGTGCTGAGGAATGCTCAGGCCCTTGGCCCTCATAACCGTGAGGCAACAACATGGTCAAACCACATAACCGGCCCCATTTGTGTTCACCACTGGTAATAAACTGGTCAATAACAACCTGTGCGCCATTGGCGAAATCACCAAATTGGGCTTCCCAGATAACCAGAGTATCTGGTTTAGTCGTTGCGTAGCCGTACTCAAAGGCCAATACTGCCTCTTCTGATAATAACGAGTCAAAAATACGAAAATTACGTTGTCCCTCAAACAGATTCGATAAAGGAACATAACGCTCTCCATTTTTCTGTCCATGAATTACCGCATGTCGATGAGAGAAAGTACCTCGCCCAACGTCCTGCCCGGTCAATCTAACACCTGAACCTTGCTCTATCAACGTCGCGTAAGCCAGTGTTTCTGCCATCCCCCAGTTAATAGGTAAAGCACCACTCGCCATGCTCTTTCTATCTTTATAGATTTTTTGTACTTGCCGCTGTACCTGGATGCCATCGGGTACTTCACAGCACTTATGTGCCAACTGTTGCAATCGGCTCAAGTCGAAACTAGTATCACCTTCAGTATCCCAATCATGTCCGAGGTAAGGTGACCAATCAACAAAAAGAGACTTATCAGGAGCGCTCACCAAATCATTAACCACATGGTCTCCACGATCCAATGCAGCACGATATGCCATAACCATACTGTCACTTTCTTCTTGAAGCAACACACCCTCATTAATCAGTTGAGCTGCATACTGTGCACGAGTCGTTTTCAGCTTTTTAATCACCTGGTACATCAGTGGCTGAGTCGCTGACGGTTCATCCGTTTCATTATGCCCACGGCGCCGATAGCAAACCAAATCAATCACCACATCTTTCTTAAATTCATAACGATAATCAACTGCCAACTGGGTAACAAACATCACTGCTTCAGGGTCATCACCATTCACATGAAATACTGGGGCCCCAACAAATTTGGCGACATCAGTACAGTAGTATGTAGAACGTGCATCCTCAGAATGACTGGTGGTAAAACCGATCTGATTATTAATGACAATATGAACCGTTCCACCTGTCTTATAGGCACGGGTTTGAGACATTTGAAAGGTTTCAAATACAACGCCTTGCCCAGCAAATGCTGCATCACCATGGATTGAAATAGGAACAACAAGATCACCAGCAACATCACAACGACGGTCTTGACGAGCACGAACAGAACCTTCAACAACAGGCGCGGCAATTTCAAGATGAGACGGGTTAAATGCCATCGCCATATGAATTTCACCACCGGGGGTCATCACATTCGACGAAAACCCCTGGTGGTATTTCACATCACCAGACGTATCCACCAACTTTTTACCTTCAAATTCATCAAATAAGTCAGCCGGATTTTTACCAAAAATGTTTACCAATGTATTAAGACGGCCACGGTGAGCCATACCCAAAACAATTTCTTTTGCTCCATAGGTACCTGAGCGTTTAATAATAGCGTCAAGCATAGGAATTAAACATTCACCACCTTCCAAACCAAAGCGCTTAGTGCCAGGGTACTTACTATCAAGATGTTTTTCCAAGCCCTCTGCGGCGGTTAAACGCTCAAGTATACTTTTCTTGGTGATATCGGAATAAACAGGGCGCCCTCGTGCGCTTTCCATACGCTGCTGCAACCATTTAACTTCTTTTAATTCAGTAATATGAGTAATTTCAGCACCAATAGAACCACAGTAGGTTTTCTCAAGATCTTCAATAATTTCTTTCAAGGTGGCTGTTTGTTTGCCAAAAAACAAATCGCCTGTTGAAAAAACAGCGTCCAAATCTGCCGGGGTAAGGCCATGATAGTGTAAGCTCAAGTGCTCTAATGATAAAACTTGCTTAAGATTGAGGGGGTCCGTTGTTGCTTTGAGGTGCCCACCTTTTCGATAGTGTTGAATTAATTGGGCAACATTAATCTGCTGAGCACTTTCTTGACCAGAAACAGCCGTACTATTTGATGTTGTTGTAGCACTTGGTGTGCGATATTTTGCCAGTAATCGAAATTGTTCACGGATTGTAGAATGAGGGGTATCCTGAACACCAGATATATGATTAATTCGAGGTAATTGATCAAAATATTCGCGCCATTCATCAGGGATACCACTGGAATCATATAAATAAGCATCATAGAGTTCTTCAACATACGCTGCATTACCACCTGAAATATGGCCAGAACTCCAGAGTTGTTCCATAGGACTTTCGTGCATTACTTAACTTACTCACATTGCAATTTACGGATTAACAAACAACTTAAAGCACCCACACACCACTAAATGCAGAAACGATTATCCACTTATTTGGGAAACACAATCCCTGGTGCTCGCTGCCTACAACGTTATATCGGGTGTATTTTTCTATAGCAGCATACTTCTAATATGACCAATCGCCTTGGTTGGATTTAAACCTTTGGGGCATACCGCTACACAATTTTGAATACTATGACAACGGAATACACTGAATGGATCACGTAGATTATCTAGGCGCTTTTCAGTGGCAGTATCACGACTATCAGCTAGGAAACGATACGATTGTAATAAGCCGGCTGGACCAATAAATTTATCGGGGTTCCACCAGAACGACGGGCAGCTTGTTGAACAACAAGCACATAAAATGCACTCATATAAACCATTCAGCTTTGCACGTTCCTCAGGGGATTGTAGTCGCTCAATGCCTGCAACTGGGGTATCATTTTGTAGAAAGGGTTCAATTTTACGGTATTGCTCATAAAATTGAGCCATATCAATAACCAAGTCACGAATAACGGGCAAGCCGGGTAAAGGACGTAAAATTAAAGTATTGTTTTTTACACATTCAGACAATGGCGTCACACAGGCTAAACCATTTTTACCATTGATATTCATACCATCAGAACCACAAACACCCTCACGACATGAGCGACGAAATACCAGGCTATTATCCCGCACCTTTAGCATTTCCAGAATATCTAGTACCATATAGTCACGATCACCCGTTTCTACCTCATAAGTTTGCATATGAGGAGCTTGGTCTTTCTCGGGATTGTAACGATAAATTTCTACTTTCAACATGTCATTTCTCTCCGATTACTTTTCCCGAAATTAATAGGTACGAGCTTTCGGCTCAAAAGTATCAACAGTTCTAGGTGTAAAGTTAACATCACGCTTCACCACGTTTTTCTCATCAGGGAAATAGAGTGAGTGACACAACCAGTTTTCATCATCTCGATCCTGATAATCTTCACGAGCATGAGCACCACGTGATTCTGTACGCATTTCTGCAGGCACGGCTGTCGCTTCAGCGACTTCCAATAGATTTTGCAGTTCAAGTGCTTCAATACGTGCCGTATTAAACGTATCACTTTTATCTTCAAAGGTGACATTAGAGATGCGCTCACGAAGTTCAACCAACTTCTTAACACCTTCTTTCATATAATCGCCATGACGGAATACACCAAAGTGATTCTGCATCACCTGCTGTAAGTCGTGACGCAATACCGAGGCAGATTCACCACTCATATTGCTATTCACTACATTTAAACGGCTCAATGCAGCTTCAATATCCGATTCAGAAGCCTCTCTGTGGCTAATACCTTCTTTTAAGGCTTTCTCAATAAACAAGCCAGATGCACGTCCAAATACCACCAAATCGAGCAGTGAGTTGCCACCCAGTCGATTAGCACCATGAACAGAGACACAAGCCGCTTCACCACAGGCATAAAAACCTTCAATTACCTGGTCTTTACCATTAACCTGTGTCAATGCCTGACCATCAACATTGGTTGGAATCCCACCCATCATATAGTGACAAGTTGGAATAACAGGAATAGGCACTTTCACTGGATCAACACCCGCAAAGGTACGTGATAACTCAAGAATACCCGGCAGGCGCTGATTGAGTGTTTCTTCTCCTAAATGATCTAATTTCAGCAAAACATGATCGCCCTTTTCACCACAACCACGACCTTCAAGAATCTCCAAAACCATAGAACGGGCAACCACGTCACGGCCAGCCAAATCTTTTGCATTGGGCGCATAACGCTCCATAAAACGTTCGCCCTCTTTATTGATGAGATAACCACCCTCACCACGGCAACCTTCGGTAACTAATACACCAGCACCATGAATACCCGTCGGATGAAATTGCCACATTTCCATATCCTGCACGGGGAAGCCTGCCCGTAATGCCATACCAATACCATCACCGGTATTAATATGAGCATTGGTTGTAGAAGCATAAATACGCCCTGCTCCACCTGTCGCAAAGACAGTCGCTTTTGATTTAACATGAACAACTTCACCATCTTCGATATTGATGACTATAACGCCCGTCACAATACCATCCTGATTTTTCACCAGATCAACAGCAAACCACTCATTAAAAAATACGGTGTTATTTTTAACATTACTCTGATAAAGCGCATGCAATAAAGCATGACCAGTGCGATCCGCTGCTGCACAAGTACGTGCTGCCTGCCCACCTTTACCAAAATCTTTAGACTGACCACCAAATGGACGTTGATAGATTCGCCCCTCTTCTGTGCGAGAAAAAGGTAAACCCATATGCTCCAATTCAAAAATCGCTTCTGGACCTACCGAACACATATATTCAATAGCCTCTTGATCACCAATGTAATCAGACCCCTTGACGGTATCATACATATGCCAACGCCAATCATCATTAGGATCAGCACTACCAATCGCACAAGTAATGCCACCTTGAGCCGAAACGGTATGGGAACGGGTTGGAAATACTTTCGTAATGACTGCCGTTTTAAAACCTGATTGGGCCATTTGCAATGCAGCGCGCATACCAGCACCACCACCACCGATGACAATACCGTCAAAGGAAACCGTTCTGATATCAGCCATGTGACTTACTCCAAGTGAAAAGCATATGATTGTTGATAAAGCTAATTAAAAGGTGCTTGAAAAAATAATAGACATCTAAGACCGAAGCAATTACTCTCAAAAGAGATAAACTAAAAAGAGAAAGAAGGGTAATACTCACACTACCAACCAAAATACGCGCAAAAAAAATACAGCTACAAACTGCACAACCAACATGTAGAGGTTCATTCACTCTTGGTATAACCTTACGTAAAAGGTAAGCATTGACAATAGTACAAAAGATAAGCAAAACAATATTTACTTACTATCCATCACACCCCTCAGATTGCGACTACCCATAAGCAATGGTATTAAAAACAAAAGTATGCCTATTTTTGAACAAAAATAAATATTATCGAGAATAGACGAGCTTGAGCCTAAACGCCAGCCAGCCTTAAAATAACGGGCAGATTATAGTTATTAAGGCATTAAAATACAAATAAAAAAGGTACTAAAACACGGTTCAATAGTACTCGCGCAATGTATACACAACACACGAACATTTTTTGCACAGGATTTTTAAACAGTTGCCCTCTTCATCTCATCACATAAAAAAACAAACACCTCCCCTAAGTTAGGGAAATATCCTCTACAAATTTTCAGAGAAAAACTGTACTATACCGGCCCTGATTAACTTAACGCTAACTCGTGCTTTTTGTTATCAACCTACGCAAATGACGTCATTTAATCTATAATTACAACAATGGCTAAGAGAAAAACTGTGCTATACCGGCCCTGATTAACTCAATGACAGGTAAGCCACTCGTTTGACTAGTGAGACTCTCAAGGCTTGGCCTATAGATTTAGTTTTGATGA
>MDLC01000029.1 GCA_001723645.1 Candidatus Endobugula sertula
TTCAATTTTTTAGAAATATCAAACAATATTCTGAAGAGATCGCTTCAATTATGGCTGGTGGCTTTGAGATGAATTATACCTAAAAATCATTCGCTACAGGTATAGATAAGCCTAGACCCGTACCCTTACCTACATCTTTGGTGGTATAAAACGGATCAAATATGTTCTTGATAACTTTTTCATCCATGCCACAACCATTATCTTGAGCCTCAATAACAATTTTTCCATTAACTTCTTTGGTGGTAATGGTAATAACGCCGTTCTGGTCTATTGCTTGACTAGCATTGACGATTAAATTTAAAATGACTTGGCTTAACCTACCGGGGTATCCTATAGTCTTAGGCACCTCATTGAGATTCAGCTTTATCTCCGCTTTATATTTTACTTCATTATTAACTAATTTAACGGTATTTTCAATACAGTTATTAACTAACAGCTCTTCTTTTTCATCGCTATCCACACGAGAGAAATTTTTCAAGCCAAGAACAATTTCCTCTATTCTTGCTGTTCCATCTATAGACTCGCTAATTAAATCATTGACATCCTCCAAAATAAAATCAAGGTCCGACTCTTTCTTAGCTTTATTAACTGACTCCAGTTCTTCAGCAGAAACTTCGGTACTGTTGGTCATTTCGTCAGTCAGGTTTTTATAAACCTCCAACATTGTTTTAATACTCTCCATGTAATCTTTTAGTGAACCCAAGTTGCCCTTTATAAAACCAACGGGATTATTAATTTCGTGAGCAATACCAGCAGAGAGCTGTCCCACAGATGCCAATTTCTCCTGATGAATTAATTGTAGTTTTTGTGCTTTTAATTTTTTATAAGCAGACATCAACTTTTGATTAATGTCGTAGAGCTCACGTGAGCGCAATTCAATAATACCTTCCACCCGCTCGCGCGCTTTTTTCTGACGCTCGTAAGCTGCTTTGTAATCAATATTATCCATTGCTAAATTTGAACATTAAAAGTACAACAAGAATCACCTTTATGAAGGCAGGTTTTGTGATCCAGTGAATATTCAACCTGATAATGTTTAGCAGCACCTCTAACTAAACCTTCTGCTAACAAACATAATTTTCGAGGAGATTGGTAACGCATAATTAGAATATTTTCACTTTTTTGTTCACAATCTAATTCGGGTAAATTGGCATTATTGTAGAGCTTTCTAACTTCTTTATGTATAACGCTATCAATGCTTTTTAGGAAAGAAAAGAAATCCGATTCACTTTCAGAAAAGATAGGGTATTTTTGATTAAGAAAATCAAATAAATAAAACCCAAAACTTTCAACGAGAGTTTCTATAGGTTGATTTGCTATTTCAGATAACTTGCCTACCAGTGCAAATAGCTCCTCGTCCGGAAAATCTTCTACTGAAGTATACACACCTCCAGACTCTGGGTTAACCTCATCCAGTAATTGTTCCCATACAGCGACACCCACTTGTTCTTCAATCATTTGATTGAAAGCAATAAATACTGCGCCTTTCATTTATCAGTCCTCATTCTCATCATTAACCTTATTAATATAGCTATAGGCCATAATAATTAGATGTCAACTACAGTGCTAAATTCAGCTACTTAGTTGTCATGATTATGTTCTACCTTCCTTCCTAAAAGGTTTGCAACTGTTTTCAATAGGCATTCTTTCTTAAAAGGTTTTGTAAAACTAGCATCGACGCCAGCTGCCAGCGCTTTATTGAGCTGGATTTCATCCAGTGCAGAAATAACAATAACCTTCAAGCCCCTATAGGCAGCTTGGCTGCGAACGAACTAGAGTACTGCAAAATCATCCATATGAGGCATATTGAGATCTTCCTGTTTTACTCCTCTCTTTCTAGCCACGAGTGACACATGTGACATTAATGACTAAAGAAAAGTATAACAAAGATTGACGAGGACACCAGCTTGAACAATTCAATGTTATACATTGACGATGAAGTAGACGTCACCAGGCTCCTATCTAATCAGCCGGCTTTTATGCGTTGAATCATTTGTTGAATCTGGGACCAAACTCCTACGACTGCTATTTTCCCCTACTAACAGCAGATTCTATATTTAATACTAAACTGAAGAAAACAGAGGTACTTAAGATGATCCGTTACTTACCACTTATGCTGACACTTGGCGCTATCATCCTCTTTGCCAAAAATATGCACGCCGCCGAACCTATTCACCTCTATATAGATGCCGATCGAACTGGTGCTCAGGCATCCGGCATCGCCATTGAACAGGGTATTCGTGTCGCTCTGGATGAGGTCGGCAACCAAATAGCGGGCCGGCCTGTCAAAGTAATGATCCGTGACCACCACGGCAGCTCCGTGCGCAGTAAACGCCACCTAAAGGAATATTTAAGCGATGACCAAGCCTTGGTAGTTTTTAGTGGACTACACTCACCACCATTACTGGAAAACCTCAGTTTTATTAACGAACATCAAATACTGATATTGGACCCTTGGGCAACCGCTGGCCCTATTACTCGCTACCCATCAAAAGAAAACTGGGTGTTTCGATTATCCGTGGACGACACCAAAGCCGGTGCGGTTATCGTCAACAGTGCTTTAAAAGAAGGTTTCAAAAAACCCTATTTACTCCTAGAAGAAACGGGCTGGGGAAGATCCAACCACAAAAATATGACCGCGGCCTTAAAACAGCAAGGCATAACTCCTTTAGGCGTACAGTGGTTTAATTGGAACCTGGGTGCAACTGGGGCAAAAATCATGTTACGTAATATTATCGACTCCGGCGCCGATGTTATCTTACTCGTTGCCAATGCCGCCGAAGGTAAGACTTTTGCCAAAGCTATGTTGGCCTTAGTCACCGATGAAGACCAAGTGAGCCTGCCCATTCGTAGCCACTGGGGAATTACGGGCGGCGATTTTCCTCAGGTTATTAGCGTAGCTGATCGCCGTCAGCTGGACCTTAAATTCCTGCAAACACGTTTTTCCTTTGTCAGTTCCACCCCGACACCACTGTCCACAAAGGTACTTAGCCATAGTCAGCAATTGTTTCCCAATACCATTAAAACAGCGGCGGATATTAAAGCGCCCACAGGCTTTATTCACGCCTACGATCTGACTCGGCTATTCATTGTTGCCGTGACTAATAGTGGGCTCAGTGATGATATAAAACACGATCGACAAACTTTACGCTCAGCACTGGAAAATATAGACCAGCCTATAGAAGGTTTAATTAAAACTTATCAAAAACCCTTTAGTACTTTTAGCAACATTAATATAGACGCCCATGAAGCACTTTCTGCTGATGACTTTGTAATGGCTTATTTTAACGAGGAAAATAACATTGTCCTCGATCAGTAAAGTTCCAGATCAAGCGCCGGCTACCAAACGATTGCCTATAGCCGGCGCTTTCACCTTGTTTTTATTGATCAGTATGCTGTTATTGGGTACTGGCATAGGCACCGTGGTGGTGATACAGGCGGACAACATACTCAAAAACAGCCGAGAAGAATTTATCCGCTTTGAAATGAAGAATTTAAGTCGCAAACTAAACTCCTATATCCAACTACACCGTAGCGTCCTAAAGGACTATGCAACCTTTCCACTGATGATACAATCGGTAATGCAACCCAAATCAAATCTCGCCAATGTACAGGATTTTATGGATGATCTGCTTGTGCTCGGCAACCAGCTTCCCCTAACCTTGTTCGATCTGGAAGGCAATCCCATTTACGAAACTATGGGTAGCAATTGCCTTAAGGAATGGAATGACCTGGATAGTAAATTAGAATTGGCAGCTAATTCCCAATTGACACTGTTAATTTGCAACCACAAAGATCAACAGCAAAACCACTGGATACTGCTGGCACCGGTCTTTTATCATCAACAAATAGAAGGCTATTTAACCGCGACTCTATCCAATAAAAAATTAATCGCCGATTTGTCATTAAATGAATATGCCGAGCGACACCATATAGAAATACACAAAGATAAAGAACGTCTTATTGAACTTGGCACTCCACTTACCACACCAGCTTCGATTATTCCACTACCTGAACTCGCTCTCACTCTCAGTTACCGAGTCGATGAAAGTAGCCTGAGCCATGCTCGTCGTTCTCTAAGCGTTAATCTTATTATTTCCCTGGCGCTCATTTTTTGCATCATGATTGTGGTATCGAAAAAATTAGGGCATTACTATTTGGTTGCCCCACTGGAGCGTTTGGGTCAACTTACTTTCAAACTTGCCGAAGGAAATCAAGTTACCTTTGGCGAGGACACACAACCTATTCGTGAAATACAAGCCCTGGGAGATCAACTTAAAAGTATGGCAGGTAAAATAAGACGCAGAGAAACCTCTATTAATAAAGCGAAAGAACAATTAGTCGAACAGCTCATCACTATTGAACAGAGAGAGCAAGCTTTACAGACAGCCAACGAAAAGCTCGCCAATTTAAATGCACAAATTATTGAACAACAGCAATTGCTCGTCCACTCTGAAAAGCTAGCGTCTGTAGGGCAACTGGCAGCCGGTGTAGCCCATGAAATCAATAACCCTACCGGCTTCGTCATGGGCAATCTAGGGGTTCTTAAAGACTATTCCAGAAGCATTCAAGAACTACTTGCTGCCTATAAACAACTTGAGCAAAAATTGGCGGAGGATGCCCGTTATCAGGAACAACTCGAAAACATCAATACTATTAAACAAGACTGCGATATGGATTATATTTTAGAGGATATTGATGCATTGCTTGCTGAATCACTTTCCGGTACCGAACGTATCCAGCATATTGTCAAAGATTTGAAAAGTTTTTCACGCACTAACGATAATGAAGTCACAAACGTTGATCTCAACGAAGAAGTTATTGAAGCCGCATTGTGCTTAGTATGGAATGAACTGAAATATAAATGCACCCTAGAAAAAGAGCTGGCAGCATTACCGAAAGTTGATTGTATACCAAGCGAAGTGAGCCAGGTTATTATGAATCTCTTAGTCAATGCTAGCGATGCTATTGCTGAAACAGGCACTATAACCCTAAAGAGCTACACCAAAGGAGAATGGGTTTTTATGGAAGTGAGCGATACCGGGTCGGGCATTTCTGAAGAAAACACTCTCAAACTATTTGATCCTTTCTATACCACCAAAGAAATTGGTAAAGGTACAGGGCTTGGCCTCGCCATTTCCCAAGGCATTATTAAAAACCATGGTGGCATAATTACTGTCACTAGCGAATTAGGCAAGGGGACCACCTTTACCATCCGGCTGCCCATTCAACACAAAGATCACAGCTAACGAGCAGGTAAACGTCATGAAAGCTTCGATTTTATTTGTTGACGATGACCCCGGTATCACTCACATGCTAGCAAGACTATTTCATCACTCTGAATATTGGGTAAAAACGGTCAATAGTGCTATAACAGGCCTACAATTAATGGATGGATTTACCTTTCTACAACAAGCTCACATTACACAACCTATTGCCATTAAGTTGATGTTCAGTGGCCGGATGGAGGCCAAAGATTACCACCAAAAGTTGGAACACGATCTTATCCATCAGTTTATTTTAAAACCTTGTTTTGATGATGCATTCATGGCTTACATAGATGAGGCGGTCACAGTCAGTTTGCAACGCCCGAAAATTGACAGAAATTAATTAAGAGACACTCGCGATGGAACAGAAAACAATACTATTTGTAGATGACGAACGCGCCAACTTAAATACGATCAAACGCTTATTTAGAACCGAAAACTGCCGAGTACTTATCGCAGAAAGTGGTGAACAAGGATTAGAACTATTAGCCCAGGAGAAAGTACATTTGGTGGTATCCGATGAACGCATGCCTGGCATGACTGGCGCCAAGTTCTTAACCAAAGTAAGGTCACTATACCCTCATATTATCCGTATGGTTATGTCTGGCTATGCTGATATTGCAGCAGTTGTAGAAAGTATTAATAAGGCACAAATCAGTTATTTTTTTACAAAACCTTGGGATACTGACAAATTAAAGCGCGTAACCTTGCACTATCTCAATATTGCCGGACAGCTTGCAGACGAAAATAGTACTGACTTATGCAATATTCACCAATTACAAGCTATCATTTATGAGCAACAACAAGAAATTGCTGCTTTAAAGCAAACCATGGAAAAATAGCGGGAGCTGGCTATGTCGACCTCAACTCAATTATCACAACATCCAAGCGCTGACAAGGTGTCCATACTGTTAGTTGATGACGAACAGAGCGTCCTAAATTCCTTAAAGCGCACCCTACGCGAAAAAAAGTATCAGCTTATCACTGCCAATAGTGGCAACGAGGCCTTGAAGCTACTGGAAGAAACCAAAGTTGATTTGATTATCTCTGATATGCGTATGCCCATCATGACAGGTGCAGAATTTCTCGGTAAAGCAAGGACCAAATGTCCAGGGGCAATGCAAATTTTACTGACTGGGCAAGCCAGTTTAGAAGATACCATTCGCGCAATTAACGAAGGACAAATCTTTGCTTTTCTCACCAAACCTTGGTCTAAAGAAACCTTATTTACTACCATTGATCGAGCTCTCTATACTTACCACCTCGCCAAAGAAAAAAAACGTCTGCAAGCCTTAACCAAACGACAAAATGAACAATTAAAGCAATTTAACACCGAATTAGAAGAAAAAGTCACTGAACGCACCAAGGCGTTAAAAGTAGCCCATCATTCACTGGATAAAGCCTATCGTACATTAAAATCCAACTACACCACCACCATAGAAGTTTTCTGCCGAATGATGGAACTGCGGGATCAGGAAAATGCGGGCCATTGCCAAAAAGTTGCCGAATTAGCCAAAAGCATCGGCACTATAATGAAGCTATCCGACGAAGAATGTGAGCATATTTATTATGCGGGCTTATTGCATGATATCGGCAAAATACATTTCCCCAACCCCTTATTACAAAAGCCCTTTGCCAGCTTAACCGCTGAAGAACAAAAACAATATCGTGAGCATACTAGTCAGGGAGCAGAATTCCTGTTACCCCTTGATCAGTATCTACCCATTAGCCACTTAGTCCGCCATCATCATGAGCGCTTCGATGGTAAAGGCTACCCCGATCGTCTAGTAGCCGATACAATTCCTATTGGTGCAGCCATTCTAGCCGCTGCAGAAGATTTTGAAGAAGCTTGTACGGGCATGTTACTCGATGAAGAACTCTCGGTTACCGAAGCTAAACAAATGATCCAAGACGGCGCCGGTAACCGTTACCACCCACAGGTTGCAACCGCATTAATAACAGCCGTTGATCAGCGCAAAGAAGCTGAAAACCAACTGGTCAAAGTCACTACAGAGCATTTACAATCAGGTATGGTATTACAGAAGGATCTGTTGCGCGCAGACGGTGTTTTACTGTTAAAAATCAATACTCGACTGACAGATGCGTTAATTCAAAAAATTAGGGTTGTTGAAAGCCGTCATCAAAAAAGACTGGTGTTGTGGATTAAAGATGCTTCAGAATAAAGAATTCAACTAGGGCTAATGATCGAGTGGCTACGATAACAGTCAACTTTTTTCATAAAAACGGTTCTGAGGCCATTGAGTTAGATACCAGTAAATGGAGTGATGCCCTCGCTAGTCCAAGTATGGGAAAAGCGTTGTGATTGTTAGAAACTGTGATTGCATATTTCAGTAAAGCGGTGACAGTTTTCAGGGCAAATAACCTGTCCTTAGAGAAACTATTCAGGTTTAATCGTCACGTTATTTGATATAATGATCAATTCAGATATTTTCTATACGTGGTTAACACGGGAATGACGACCCAAAGAGCCTGTACGTTCGAGGATGGCGATGGACAATGCGAATTTATTGTTACCTTAAAGTGTTAATTATAAATTAATTGCAATACTTAACCCATAGAAATTTTGCCCTGAATTTTCGTTGGTTAAAGTCCCGTTAGAAAAGTGTCTAGCGTAGAATTCTAGGTTAATACGATTCATTCGATAACCAAAAGTTATTTTTTCGCCAAATGTAAAAGCTGATCTAATACGATTAGTCGTTTCACTTTTAATATAAGCGCCTAAACGAACATTAGTGTAAAAATTGCCAATGCTGAATAAAAGGACATCTCCAGATAAACCAAATAGTGCTAAGTCATACTGGGAAAGGTTAGCGGTTCTAGGATAACCATTGTCTGCACTACAGATCGTTTCTGTACAATCATTACCTTTAAACCCTCCTAACTCTATATTTCGTCGGGCGGCTCGACGAAAGAAGGTTGTTGGTTGACTGTAAGTCATATCAGCATAAAATAATTCTTCTGTGTTTAAACCCCGGCGTATACTTTGACCAAGACTTAAAGAAAATTGATTTTGATATTCTCCAAACATTGGATTCGCAAAAACAGAAGAGCAAAATAATGTGAGAATAGTAAACGTAAAAATTTGCGCCATTTTTTTCAACATGAATTTGAACTCGTTTAACTAAAAAGCCTATTTTTGAATAGATAAAGTACGAATAGTACTAGACATTCGTTAAAAAAACCAGTGAGCTGCTTTTTAAGCTGAGGAGGGAAAAGTCATATTCGTCACACATTTTACATGTACGCTATCTTTTGTATTCGGTAGTCTGAAGAATAGCTCTAATACTAATTAGTATAAAGTACCTTAAGCAAGGGCTTTTTATCTGCTACTTTTTGTTGATTATGGTGCTGTTGCTTTAATAACGGTAGCATCTCTTTAAAGTCCCAAATCACAACGTTACTTTCACTATATAGTTGTTTATCCAGGATGGATAATGCTTCCTCCAGATCGGGAAAATAGTGGATAAGATCGCCGCTGTTTTTGATGGGTTGTTGTGTTACGAGACTTGCCCATTGTAGCAGGTGAGTTTTAAGCACTCGCCATTGTTGCTGTTTTATTGCTTGTTCAATGTCAACCATGGATTTTTTAATGTGTGCATTGCTTCTTTTTTTCTGTTCGCTGGTATCGACTACTGTTTGTTGTTTGGGATTGTTGGGTTGGCGTTGCCAGAGTACAAGGAAAATAATACTTAAACAGGCAAATAGTAGACTGCTGATTTGCCAATACATCAGAGTGTTATCATTGACGATAACAGGTGACGGTAAGCCACTGATTTTATTCGGACTACTAGGCAAAGGTTCTTTGAAAATTTCGCTATTGGCAACAATAACTTGTTGGCGAGGCAGAACGATCAATTCTTCTTTGTTGCTAGTGACATTCCACCAGCGCAAACTAATTTCCGGTAGCATAAATGTGCCTGGTTTTTTAGGAATAACCGCGTAATTTTCGGTACGTGACCCGATAATACCCTGCATATTTTTGCTATTTTCTACTTGGGGTAAATCACTATAAATAGTAAATTCTTCGTTACTGGATAAAGCCAATGAAGGCAATTGTGAATAATTGAGGCCGTGGGCTTTAAGTAATAGCGAGTAGGTGAGAGGTTCTCCCACTTTGGCGGTAATGGTGGATTGTTGCCATTGTTGCTCCAGGGAAAGTCTGCTGGCAGGTAACCACTGTTTAGCCGTCGATACTTTGGGCACTGGCTTAACCTCTACTTGTAGAGCTTGGCTGCGTATTCGTAAGTAAGGGTTGGTTATTTGTCCGAAGCTAAATCCTCGAATTGATTTTTCTACTTGCCATGATTGTGCTGGGATATCCATGGTACCGCTGGATTGTGGATGAATCGCGTACACCTTTTCTAAAACATTATAACGTATAGCTTGGTAGTTTGTTGTAAAGTTATTCTCTGCTACCAGTTCTGTGGTTGCACCTGTAATGCTAAGATTGTCGGGAGTGTAGCCTGATAGTGATGTGCGGTAATACAGACGCAATGTGAATAGTAATTGTTCCTGAACATAGACTGTAGACTTATCAATAGAGGATTCCAGAAACACTTCGCTATTTGTTTTTTCCCCTGCGGTATTCGCTGGTGAGTTATCGGTGACAGTAATGGTGATGGCATCACTGAAGACCCCTCCCACAGAAAAGGAGGGAATGACTAGTGTGCCAGCCTCTTTCGGTGCGAGTATTAAGTTCCATTCTGTTTTAGCCGTAATACGACCATTAATAATAGATGTCTGACTGCTGCGTTGGCGATTTAAAATATCAAACTGAATTTCGACCCGGCTAAAGTCAATGGTGTCGCCGTCTTGTTTATCTAAGGTGATGGTTAAAATAAGTGTTTCATTAAGACCAATGCTGGTGCGATCAACGGTTGATGTGAGTGTTAATGCATGAACATTGATTGATAGTAGTAATAGGGTGAGCGAAAGAGTCAGTTTATTCATTGTTGTTAATAATATCTTATTCTGGTTATTCAAACGGGATGATGACAGATGTTAATAGCGTTTGTGGGCATTGTTATCGGGTAGTTCCCATTGCCCATTGTTATATTCTCTGCGACGTTTTTTGAATTCGTAGTCAAACTTGCGTCGCAATAAACCACTAGGGTCGTCGTGTATTTTACGTATCCATTGCTCAAGTGCTTGTTTTTCCTCTTTACTTAGATGGGTAAGCGAAGCGTTTTCAGGTTGACTGTCTTCTGAGGATTTGTTTTCTTCGGATGAGCGTTGTTGTTCCGCTTTCTTGCTTTCTGTGTTGTCCGCTTTTTTTTGTTCCTCCTGCTGGTTTTGTGTGCTATCACGAGAAGAGGTACTTTGTTGGGATTGTTGTTCTTTCGGCAAACTGTTATTTTGAGACTGTTTCTGACTGTTGTCACTATTGTTATCGCTATTGGAACCACTATCAGAATTTTGTTGTTGATCCTGATGCTGTTCCTGATGATTATTTTGTTGCTGTTGCTGTTGCTGTTGCTGGAAATTTTCTATGATTTTTTTATTTGTTATCGCATCCTGTAATTCAGGGTTAATCGCCAGGGCTGTATCATAGGCTTCAATGGCTTTATCTAGTTGTCCTAATTGAGCTAGAGCATTACCTCGATTATAGTGATCGGTTGCGGTATTACCCTGACCAAAGGCTTTTACAGCAGCAGTGTAGTTTTTATTTCGGTAAGCTGCGCTGCCTTTCCATTGTGGTTGATCAAAGGACTGCTCGGCTTTTTCATACTGCTCTTGCTCAAAAGCCTGTTGGCCCTGTTGATTATCATTAAGCCATAAATCGTCCCATGAAAATGCATGCGCGGTTTTGGGGGGCAGTACGGGAAGTACTGTGACAACAAGTACTAATAACCAACCACGGCGAAAAGTAAAGGCCAGTAAGGGGAGTAAAAATAAAAGTAGAGTAGGGCCCCACTCATGCCAGCGATCAATATGGTGTTCCAACTCCCGTGATTGGTCAGTAGGTTTATTCATCGTGTCCAGAATAAAACGGATATCTGAGTCATCAGCTTGTAAGGGCAGGTAAGTGCCTTGAACGCTTTGAGCAAAGGCTTTTAGTTGGGCATCATTGCGGGTTGAGTTGATCATATTGTTTGAATCATCACGCAGAAAGCCATTGCGGGTGGGAATAGGGGCGCCTTTGGAGGTTCCCACCCCCAGGATAAATAGAGTAATGTGTTTTCCTATAGAGCGTTTTAATGTGGAGAAGGCACTACTATCAATCCCATCTGTAACCACAACCAATGAGGCCTTTTTTAGGTCTGAGTCTCTCAACAGCTCCTTGGAGAGGTCGACCGCCATTTCAATATTACTTCCGGGAATCGGTAGCAGACCTGGTTCGAGAGTAGCCAGTAAGTTAATAATGGTGTGAGTATCATCGGTTAAAGGAGTAACAATATGAGCTTCGCCTGCGTAAACGACTAGAGCGGTTAAACCCTCTTTACGTTGATTTAACAGGTCTTTAATTTTTAAGCGTGCTCGTACGATACGTGAAGGTTTATTGTCTTCCGCTCGCATACTCGGTGAAAGGTCCAAAACAATAATCAAAGTGGCTTCCGATTCATGTAGCGGTTGTGGAAGTTGTTTCCAGGTAGGACCAGCCAGTGCAATGGTTGTTATTATCCAAATAGCAATCAATCCTAGATATGAGGTAGAGTGTATGGGGCTTTGTGAACCAGTACTAATATAAGGTAGTAGGGTGTTATCAATCCATTGTTCAAAACCTGTTCGTTGTCGCTGTTGTTGATGTAACCACAGAGTAAAAACGACCAGCAATGGGATCATTAACAACCAGAGAGGACGTAGAAAATGAAATTGATTGAGTTCATCCATGGGATGTGTCCTTGTTAGAGCGGCTTCGGTTATCTCCTGTCAGGAAAAGAGAGGTTACTGATCTTATCAGGGACTGGTGGTAAATCTGTACACTGAGTAACAGGCTGATTATCAGGGCTAACCCTAACGGCCACATAAACAAAGCATTAATAGGACGCAGCCATTGTTTTTCTTGCTCGGTTGGTTCTAGTTGGTCGAGCTCTTGATAGATATTATTCAGTTCCTGCGTATTACGGGCGCGAAAATATTTTCCCTGAGTGGTGTTTGCAATAGCCGTCAGTGTTTTTTCATCCAGAGAGGCAGATGGATTGATACGCCGTTTACCGAAGAAACTCCGCACTACCATTTCGTCGGCACCCATGCCAATGGTATAAATTTTGGTATTGATTTGTTGGGCCAGTGTGGCCGCTTGTAAAGGCTCTACTTCGCCAGCGGTGTTGGCGCCATCGGTTAATAGAATAATGACTTGGCTGTCGCTAGGTTTTTTTTGGCCATTGGGTTGTTGTGCTATACGGTCTTTTAGACGTTTAACTGATAAACCAATGGCATCACCAATAGCCGTTTGCGGTCCGGCAAACCCTAATTGCGCTTCCTCTAGGAACTGTTGTACGGAATCTGTATCAAAGGTGAGAGGTGTTTGTAAATAAGCATGGGTGCCGAATAAGATTAGGCCAATACGGTCCCCTTTACGTCGTTGAATAAATTCACTGACTACACGCTTGACAGCTTTCAGACGACTAACGGCTTGGCCGTTAAGTTCCATATCTTCCTGGCTCATACTATCAGAAATATCTACGGCCAGTAACAAGTCACGCCCACTGGTCGGTAATGCTTGAGGTTCACCCAACCATTGTGGGCGGGCAGCGGCCAAAATGGTGAGCATCCAAATGGTAATGAGTGTTGTTAAGATCATGGTAGAGCGTGATTTGTGCCGCTTTCCCGGTTGTGGCAAAGTGCTCATTTGTGCATAAAATGGAACGATAACAGCAGCGGGCTCTTTCTTTACCGGGCGAAAAAAGAAGTATATCAAGGCAGGTAATGGGAGCAGGACTAATACCCAGGGAGAACCTAGCGTTATCATGCTAGCATGCCTCCGTTTTTACTGGTGTGACATGATTGTTAATCCATTGCTTTATCGCATGGTGTACTGCTTGTATATTCATTGTCTGACCAATAGTGGAGCTTGATAAATATTGTTGTGTAACCATCAGTTCTGACAAAGTTTGATCGAAATACGGTGCTGATGTTTGCCGATTTAAAAAGCTTATCCATGCTTGTCCAAACAAACCGGATAGATTTTCTGTAGGGTAGGCGGTGATGGCTACCCGTTTTAATAAACGCAACATCTCTTGCAGGGTCTGTAACTGTTGTTCTTCCGGTGATTGTTGCCAATCGCGGTATTGTTGATTCAATAAATGAAGGGCCGCTTTTCTGTAACCCCATTTTTTGCGGTAACGTTTAATGACTAGAACAAGGCTTGCTACAAGGACAATACAGAAAAAAGCCAGTAGCCACCAGCCTAGGGCAGGGGGCCAGGCATTCACCACCGCAGGTAAGTGGATATCTTGTAGTGGCAATTCGGTAGGTGCAGTCATCATTAAATAAAGCACTCCTTAACAATATCAAGAGGCGGCGTTTGTACAAATGCTAGTTGCAGACGCAATTTATATTGCTGCTGAAGATGGATTAGGCGTTGCTCTTTATTTTTAAATTGTTGGTGAAATGCATGTTGTGTTTGTTGTTGTATGGACATCTGTTGAGATGCTTTTCCGTTGCTTATTGCCAAAGAGGCGGTATTAGGAATGTGGGCTTCCAGGGTATCTACTACCCATAATAAGGTGATTTGGTTATGTCTGGCCAATCGAAATAACCAAGGTTCGCATTCTTTATCCAGATCGTAAAAGTCACTGATAATATAGATACTGCTACCGGCCTGGGTTGTCTGCTGTAATTGTTGTAGCAAGTCGACGAAGTGTGGTTCAGTGCGTATTTCAGTACTGAGTTGTTGATTCGCCGTAGTGAGTTGTTGTAACCAGCGGTTGACTGTTTTGTGGCTACGTACTGGGCGAGTTTCACTCATGCCATTTTGGCTCAGTACCAATCCACCACAACGGTCATCATTAGCGAGGGTGACCCAGTTGATAATGGCAGCGATATGGCAGGCATACACAGATTTAAAGCATGGGTGGCTACCAAAAAACAGGGAGCGTCGTTGATCTACAGCGGTAATAATCGGGTGCTCTTTTTCCTCGCTGTAGCGTTTGGAGTGTGTGACTTGCGTACGTGCGGTAACACGCCAGTCGATGCTGCGGATATCATCGCCCGGTTGGTATACTCGAACCTCCTCAAATTCCATCCCGCGATTAATGGCCCGACTTTTATATTGTCCGCCCAAGTTTGCTTTATTCACCCGATTTTTGGGTGAGACACATTGTTGTGCCAGATAACGCAATTGCTGTAGTTCATTTAGTTCTACATAAGCGCCTTTGGGGAATAGTGTGTTAGCGTATGGTGTGTGTTTAGGCACTTGCTTACTCATGATGCAATCACTCTATACGATAGCCACTTTTTCCAATAACTGACTGATGACGTGATCTGCGGATACACTCTGAGCTTCGGCCTCAAAACTTAACAACAAACGATGACGAAATACATCATATATTACGCTATGAATATCATCTGGTGTGACGTAATCTCTATCTTGCATCCAGGCATGTGCTTTGGCACAGCGATCCAGTGCGATGGTTGCCCTTGGGCTGATACCAAATTCGATCCAACGTGCCAAATCACTATCCACCTTATCTGGGTGTCTGGTTGCCATAGTTAATTGCACAATATAGTCATCTAGGGTTGGGGCACTGTGAATGTCCATCACTTCCTGGCGGGCCTTTAATAACTCCTGGATAGTCAGCTGTTGTGTTGGTGGAGCAATGGATTGTTTTGACTCTGCTCTTGCCAGCTGAAGAATAGCAGCTTCCGCTTGAGTGTCGGGATATTCAATATTAACCTGCATTAAAAAACGGTCTAGTTGGGCTTCTGGCAAGGGGTAGGTGCCTTCTTGCTCAATAGGGTTCTGTGTAGCCATTACCAGAAACAGTTCCGGTAATTGGTAGGTGTTGTTGCCAACGCTGATTTGCCTTTCAGCCATCGCTTCTAACAGAGCTGATTGCACTTTGGCGGGAGCGCGATTAATCTCATCGGCTAAAACCAAGTTGTGGAAAATAGGTCCTGGCTGGAAGTCAAATTGATGTTCTTGTGGGTTGTAGATGTCGGTTCCAGTAATATCAGTGGGTAGTAGATCAGGGGTAAACTGTATTCGTTGAAAATTAGCTTCAATACCTTCCGATAAGTGTTTGATCGCTTTGGTTTTTGCTAAACCTGGAGCGCCTTCAACCAGTAGGTGTCCGTCGGCTAGCAAGGCGATTAATAACCGATCTGTTAGGTGTTGTTGTCCGACAATCTGGCCTTCGAGCCAATTTTTTAAGGAATTAAGCAACATAAATTTTTAGCCTATAAAAAACATTAAGGTTAACATTTAATATTTTGATTTTGAAGTTATTTTACGGGTTGCACAAGTATCCAGGGTTTGATCACTACAGCCCATAATTCTTTATTGTCAGCTTGCCATTCTATGGCTTGGCTATCGCTAGTACTCATGACTTGACCACTTCCTATCCATGCCTGAAAATGCGCTGTATTATCTTTGGCGAGTGCTTGGGCAACGTCGATTAAATCAAGTTCACTACTGACGGTAATTAAATGGCCAGCAGCAAAATGTGTGGCGAGTTCAGCCCAAGGAATACGGGCTGTTTCCCGGTTAATTTTGTCGTGTATCGATAAGGTGTCGTCATTATCTATTGTCATATGAGGTTCTAATGCAGATGTTGATATTTTACTTGTTCCAGTAAGGTTTTAGTGGTTTGTATGATCGATTTACGCTGGGTAATCATTTGGAAACGATTGCCCCCCAACTGTCGCCAGAGGACGCATGCTCTTATGCCGGCAAAGAGTAAAACGCGTATTTGATTCGCAATGCGCTGTTGTTGCAGATAGTTGTAATCGCCGGTAACCTGTATGCGAAAGTTGAAGGTACTGATTGTTTCGGTATAAATACTGGCTAGGCTGGCGATAACGTTATCATGGGTAATATCGAAATGTTTTGTCTGCTGCCGGGGCTGTTGTAGGCGTGAACTGATAACGCTTAACATATCTGAACGCTTAACCAGTTTTTTTTGCAGATGCATCATGCCCACCACATAACGCACGATATCGTTTCTATGGGGCATATTTTGGCGGCACATAATATTATGTAGATAATTAAGTCCGATTTCCAAATCCTTGGCCATGCTGTAGACATCATCAATAGAATTAGGGTTTTGCTCAAAGAGGCTATGAATAGCGGTATGCATGTCACTATTGGATACATGCCCTGTCGTCGCCAGCTGTTGTACCAGAGCGGCTGATTGCAATATACCTGCAAGTGCCATGGTCCTGTCATTAACAGCTTTATCGTTAGGTGATTTTGATATCGAGGGCTTTAACACAGAAGTTTCTATCTTATAGTGACGGTTATTGTAAAAATCTACTAGGAACGAGTTTCAATGACGGCGCCTCCCAGACAATGCTCTCCATCATACAATACAACTGATTGGCCCGCTGTAATTGCGCGTTGAGGCTGGTCAAAAACAATATCAATTTCATCATTGTCTTTGAGGGTAACTTTACACGCTTGATCCGGTTGACGGTAGCGAATTTTGGCCTGACAGGAAATAGTTTGCCTTGCAGGTGGGAGATTGATCCAGTGCATTTGTGTGGCAGATAGGCGATGATGATAAAGACGTGGATGGTCATCACCCTGAACAACCACCAATTGGTTGTTATTCAGGTCCTTGTCAACCACATACCAAGGGGCATCCGGAGCATTTTTAACACCTCCGATACCAAGGCCTTGTCGTTGACCGATAGTGTGGTACATCAAGCCTGAATGTTTACCAATAATCTGCCCTTTGTCTGTGACAATATCGCCATGTTGTGCAGGCAAGTACTGCGCTAAAAAATCTTTAAAACGACGTTCTCCAATAAAACAGATACCCGTACTGTCCTTTTTATTGTGAGTAACGAGACGGTGTTGTTTCGCTAACTCACGGACCTTGGGCTTTTCCAGTTCGCCAATAGGGAATAGCGTTTGTGCTAATTGCTTTTCGCCAATGGCATGGAGAAAGTAACTTTGGTCCTTATTGTTATCACAGCCCTTCAATAAGTGGGTATGTCCGTCAGTGGTTTGTACACAACGGGCGTAATGACCAGTGGCAATAAGGTCTGTTCCAAGTACTTGGGCATATTCAAGAAAGACTTTAAATTTAATTTCCCGATTACATAAAATATCGGGATTGGGAGTGCGCCCTGCTTTGTACTCCTCAAGAAAGTACTCGAAAACATTATCCCAATATTCAGCAGCAAAGTTGGCGGTATGGAGTGTAATTCCCAGAGTATCACAGACACGTTGTGTGTCAGTCAGATCGGTCTTGGCAGTACAGTATTCTGTCCCATCATCTTCATCCCAGTTTTTCATGAACAGCCCTTCAACTAGATAACCTTGTTGTTGGAGTAGTAGGGCGGTTACGGAAGAATCAACTCCTCCCGACATGCCTACCATCACGCGGGTTTCTTGAGGAATGGCTTTTTTCATAAAAAGTGTAGAGCAATCTATTGAATCAATTGTGGATAAACGGCCCATTATATTCTATGTGGCCTTATCTTGGGGATATTTCATCCGTCTTTAAGGGGACGAAGAGTGTGAGTAATAAGAAGTAGAAGTGATAATCTAGCTTTTAAATCAGGTAGTTAACGATAAATATTAAAGTTATTTAAATGTTTATGGATAATGACCCTTTACTGTCTAAAGGCTTGCGTAAAATGGGGGAAAGGCCATCGGTTTGGCCTTTTTCTCCAAATCCAGTTTATTCCCCAAGTGGTCCGTATAGCATGAAGAAAATGATGTCATGGGGATATAGGCTTATCCGCTAGTGTTAAGTAATTACTCCGGTTGTTCTTACTCGTTTGCTGCCTTTTATGGGTTTTTCTTTTAATGCAGCTCGGCGTGTCTCTATGTGACCATCGATAATGTTCTTGACCGCAATTAAGATACCTGTGACCAAAAACGCCCCTGGAGGAAGGAGGGCAATTAAAAACCCAGGGTAGTTATCACCCATTACATTTAGCTTCCAGCTTCTGGCTTCTTCACCAAAGAGTAACTGCATATCGGCAAATAAGGTGCCGGAGCCCAGGACTTCCCGAATAGCACCTAATACCACTAATACACAGAGAAAGCCCATACCCATCATAAAGCCGTCAGTGATGGACGGCAGTACTTTGTTTTTGCAGGCAAAGGCATCAGCACGGCCTAAAATTGCACAGTTGGTGACGATAAGAGGAATAAAGATACCAAGAATCTGATAAAGCTCGTAGGTAAAAGCCTGCATTAATAACTCGGTACAGGTAGTAAAGGATGCGATAACGATAACGAAGGTGGGAAGCTTAACCGCATCACTAACTACGTTGCGAATCAGTGAAACGACTAGGTTAGAGCCAATTAATACCATCATCGACGCAATCCCCAATCCCAAAGCGTTGACGACAGATCCACTAACAGCCAATAGAGGACATAGCCCCAGGAGTTGAACCAGGGCAGGGTTGTTTGACCATAATCCATTCTGGACGATTTCCCGGTAGTGAACAGTGTCAGTCATAGTTAGGGTTTCTCATTTTGGGGGCTCTTGTTTTTGGGGAAGAGTAAGGTCTGATTCTCATCGACAAATTTCAGCACATTCAATAAGCGCTTCACTACGGCACGGGGTGTAATGGTTGCCCCCGTAAATTGATCAAACTCACCACCATTCTTTTTGACTGTCCAACCGTCGGGGGTAGGATTATTGAGTGAGCGTCCTGTAAAATGAGTAATCCACTGGCTCTTTTTAATATCGACTTTATCGCCAAGTCCTGGTGTCTCTTTATGAGCCAGTACTCGGACTCCGGCTATAGTACCATCAGTGTTGATTCCAACGATCATTTTGATATCGCCAGTATAACCATCTGGGGCAACAGTGGGGATGATAACTGCGATAATGTGGTTATCTTTGCGGGCAATATGAATGGGATTGGAGCCAATGTTGCCTAATAGCTCGTGAGCTGATAGGGGGACTTCAATGGTATCCAGTAATGGATCATTGTCGAAACGCTCCGGAGGGATAATTTCTAGCAGGGCTTTTTTGGCAGCGTTACGTTCAGACTTCGCTATTTTGTCTTTAGTCTCTTCGGAGATAAATCCCAAAGTAACGGCAGTGATGAGAGCAAAAACAAAAAGTAATAGGCTGTTTTTACTAATAGAAGCAGGCATCATGGGTTAATCCTTCCTCCTAGTTGCGCTTTCTGCTTTGGTGTGGCCATAGGTACGTGGCAGGGTATAGTAATCAATAAAGGGAGCAGCAAAGTTCATTAGCAATACCGCAAAGGCTACGGCGTCAGGGTAGTTACCCCAGACACGAATAATATAAATGAGTATACCGATCCCCGCCCCATAAATGATACGCCCCTTGTTGCTGACTGCAGAACTCACTGGGTCGGTTACAATAAAGAAGGCGCCCAGCATGGTGCCGCCGGATAATAAATGCATTAAGGGAGTACCACCACTAGTAGAACTACCTGAGTCATAAAAAAGGATGGACATAAGGGTAAGTGCCACTAGCATACTGACAGGGGCGTGCCAGGTAAAAATGCGCTGTTGTAGTAAAAATAAACCTCCTGCCAGAAAGGCCAAGTTAATCCATTCCCAACCAACACTGACAAAGACACTGTGATTGAATAGTGGTTCCTGATGGTGAATTTGCTCTACCAATAAACCACTGTGATTTTTAAAAACATCCAATGGTGTAGCGCCAGTATAGGCATCAATTATTGAACTATGGTTAAACACGGCGCTTAGGGTTTCTATTAAACTGGGGAGTTGTCCATCAGTATTTAAATTAACGGGTGATATCCAGCGGGTCATTTCAATCGGAAATGAAATGAGTAAAACTACATAAGCAATCATGGCTGGATTAAAGGGGTTTAAACCCATGCCGCCATACAGTTGCTTCGCAAGGATAATCGCCGTTGCAGCGCCAATAACGACAATCCACCAAGGAGCATAAGGGGGTAGTGCCAAACCTAATAACACTGCTGTGACTAAAGCACTATTATCTTTTAAATAAAAAGCGACACGGCGGTTGCGCAATTTTAGCACAAAGGCTTCGCTGGCTAATGTCGCGATAGCTGCAATGATGACATTAATCAGAGTACCCCAGCCAAACAAATAACTCAGCGCCACAAATCCGGGTGTTGTCGCTATAATGACTAATTGCATCATGTCCGCAGTGTTACGTTGATGATGAGTATGAGGTGATGATGCGTTAATTAAGCCCATATTTGTCTGCTTTTGTCGATGCGCTCAGTTGAGTCTGTGTGTCTTTTAGTTTTTGTTCGAGTTTGGTGACGCTATTTTTAAAGGCATCCAGATGTTCATTGTTTTCTTGTTCTGCATCAGCTAAACGTTGGTGTGCTTTTTTTAAGCGCTGCTTCAGTGATGTTAGTTGCTTTTCCAGTTTTTCTTTTTCTGACATATTTGCTAAAGCTGCAGTATTGGCTTTGGCTTTTTCAATGGCTGAGCTGGCGGCATCCTGAATCGTCGGTTTATCATCTACGACTTCAGAACTTGTGAACTCAGCCAATTGTTTTTCAGCATTCTGTAAACGAACTTCCACCTGTTTTATTTGGGCCGATATCGGGTTTTTTTTATCGTGTTCAGCATTCGCCAGTTTTTCCTGTAGTTTGGTCATACGGTTTTTAGCACTGTTAATACTACGTTCTAGCCTGGCTTGTTGTGCCGCTGGATCGTTTTCCTTGGCTTTGACACGGGCGATGGCTTCAGTGACAGGGTCACATTTTGGGGTACTATCCTTATTAGCTTCAGGGTTCCTGGCCAGTTTTTCAGCTTGCAGTTGTTTTGCTTTAGCTGCGGCTTTTTTACGTGCTTCACGCTTTGCAATTTTTTCTGCTTCTGCTTTTGCAAAACGCCGCTGGCGGAATTCAAAGCGCTGACGTGCGTGGTCCGATTTGATTTTTTCTTGTTCCTGCTGACGTATAGAACCTTTAGTGGCGCGATAATATTGCACTAATGGAATATTCGATGAACACACATAAGAGCAGGCACCACATTCTATACAGTCAAATAAATTGTAATTTTGTGCTCGCTCATAATCTTCTGCTTTCGCGTACCAGTACAGTTGTTGTGGCAACAAACTAACAGGACACACTTCTGAGCATAGGCCACAGCGAATACACTCTTGCGCAGGAGGTGGTGAAGGCAGCTCTTTCTTCGATGGGGCAATAATACAGTTGGTTGATTTAATAATGGGAGTGGTTAATTCTTTTAAGGTAAAACCCATCATAGGTCCGCCCATAATCAAACGCTCATTATTACTCGCATCAAAGCCTGCTTGTTGCAAAGCAAATTCAATAGGTGTACCTAATAATACTTGATAGTTACGCTGTGTGGTTAAGGCTTCGCCCACCAATGTGGTAATGCGTGAGGTCAGTGGTTGTCCTAAAGCCACTGCGCGATAGGCTGCTACTGCTGTGCCTACATTTTGCATCACAATACCAAGGCTGGCCGGGATTGCTCCAGAAGGGACTTCTTTGCCTGTAAGCAATTGGATTAATTGCTTTTCACCGCCGGAAGGGTATTTGGTTGGAAACGTCATTATTTGAATATTGTTCATTGCTGAATTTTTTAAAGCGGATGCCAGTGCTTGAATGGCGTCTGATTTGTTATCCTCAACACCAATAAGAACGTGTTCAGGATTACCCAATATGTGAGACAATAGTTTTGCACTTGCTATGACTTCTTCAGCATGGTACAGCATTAAGCTATGGTCGGCAGTAATATAAGGTTCACATTCAGTACCATTTAAAATCAAGGTGTTTATGATATCGTTTGCTGGTGGTTTTAATTTTACGGCCGTGGGAAAGCCTGCACCACCCAAACCTGTAACACCTGCTTCGCGGATTTTTTCAATCAGCTCCGTGGGTTCCTGCTCCAGATAATCATCACACGTTTGAAAATCAATGTGCTGGTGTTTGCCATCCGTTTGAATGACGATACATAGGCCACTCATTCCTGAAGGGTGAGGTAGTATGCGTTCTTCAATGGCACTGACGGTTCCTGAGCTTGATGCATGAATCGTCGCACTAAACATTCCAACCGCTTCAGCAATTTTTTGACCGCCCAAGACGTTATCACCCACGCTAACGATAGGTTCGGCAGGTGCCCCCATGTGTTGGTTCAGTGGAAATATCAATTCATCAGGAATAGGTAGGGAACCAACAGGTAGAGTCATGGATTGTTGCTTGTTTTCTGGTGGATAGATGCCACCATGAAACTCGCCACTCGCTTTGGCGATGATATTATTTTCTAGTCGTAATGTTTTAACAGAAGTTTTCATACGGTTTGTCCTTCTGTTAATGAAAGGCCTTTATCGGTAGCGATAATATGGTTGGTATTGGGAGTTGTCCACTTCCAATCACTAATGCTCTGCTTGACAGGAATCATATCAATACAATCAACAGGACAGGGTTCTACACATAAATCGCACCCCGTGCATTCATCAGCAATCACAGTGTGCATTTGTTTGGCGGCTCCGAGTATGGCATCAACCGGGCAGGCTTGGATGCATTTAGTGCACCCGATACATTCATCTTCGCGAATAAAAGCCACGGTTTTTATATCTGCCTCCTCTCCGTGCTCTTCATCCAAAGATGGGGCATCAATACCTAATAAGTCAGCAATAGCGTTAATGGTGGTTTGACCACCAGGAGGGCATTTATTAATGGCTTCACCATTAGCAATCCCTTCGGCATACGGGCGACAACCAGGGTGACCACATTGGCCACATTGAGTTTGTGGTAGTAAAGCATCCAACTGTTCAACAATCGGGTCACCTTCTACTTTAAACTGTACGGCAGCAAAGCCAAGTACGGCACCGAAAATAAGTGCTAAACCGCCGAGTGCAATAACAGCAGAAATAACCGGATATTGGAGAATTAGTGCAATCATCATGATAGTGAAATCAGCCCTGCAAATCCCATAAATGCCAGTGACATGAAGCCGGCGGTGATCATAGCAATAGCCGCTCCTTTAAAGGGTGCTGGAACATCTGCGACTGTAAGGCGTTCACGCATGGCAGAAAACAAAATCAATACCAGTGAAAAACCTAGTGCGGCACCAAAGCCATAAATCATAGATTGCAAAAAACTATGTGACTTTGTCGTGTTAAGCAGGGCGACACCCAATACTGCGCAGTTAGTGGTAATCAAAGGTAAAAACACTCCCAAAACCCGATAAAGTAGGGGGCTGGCTTTTTCAATAAACATTTTGGCAAATTGCACAACTACGGCAATGACTAAGATAAATGAGATCGTTTTTAAATACTCAAGCGATAAAGGTTCAAGTATGTAGGTGTAAACCAGATAGCTGCAAACCGATGCCAGCGTCAACACGAAGGTAGTGGCACTGGCCATACCGATGGCGGTTTCCAATTTATTTGACACTCCCATAAAAGGGCACAGGCCAAGAAACTGAACCAGTACGAAGTTGTTCACTAATACCGTACTACCTAAAATGGTGAGTAATTCAATCATCATAGAATCTGTTCTTCTGTTTACACTGAGTGATTTACATGACACGCATGCCGGGTTGCGCACCATTATCGGGTTCGAGTAAGTAGATTTCTTTACCACCAGGGCCTGCCGCTAACACCATGCCTTCCGAGAGACCAAATTTCATTTTGCGTGGTGCTAGATTGGCGACCATTATAGTGAGCTTACCTTCCAACTCTTCAGGTTGGTAAGCACTTTTAATTCCTGAGAACACGTTACGGGTTTCTCCGCCTAAATCAAGTGTCAGTTGTAATAATTTATGAGCATCTTCGACATAAGTGGCTTGAATAATTTTTGCTACGCGCAAATCTACTTTGGCAAAATCGTTAAAACTTATTTCGTCCGCTATAGGTTCTCTGCCCGGTGCTGGCTTTTCCTCAACGGACTTTTCTAGCGTTTGTTTGCTGCTTTCTAGCATTGCATCAACCTGCTCTTGTTCAATACGGTTTAATAGGGGTTTAAATGTGTTAATGGAGTGTTTGCTTTTAAACTTAACCACGTCTTTCCAGGATAGTTCTTCATTTAAGAAAACTTCCGCTTTTTGTGTGAGTTCAGGTAGGACAGGTTTTAGGTAGGTGATAATCACACGGAACATGTTGATGGCGAGTGAACAAATAGCTAATACTTGTTGTTCGGTGCCTTCCTGTTTGGCTAATGCCCAGGGCTCTTTGGCAGCAATATATTCATTGGCTGCATCGGCGAGGTTAATGATTTCGCGCATGGCTTTGGCAAATTCGCGCTGCTCATATAAATTGGCGATGATGTCACTGGCATTAACAAACTGTTGCCATAGTTCAGGTTTTTCAACGGTACTTGATAGGATGCCACCACTTTTTTGTACAAACTTGGCAGTACGGCTGGCAATATTGACGACTTTACCCACTAGGTCTGAGTTAACGCGTTGAATAAAGTCATTCAGGTTGAGATCCAGATCATCAACACTGTTAGTCAGTTTAGTGGCAAAGTAGTAGCGTAGATATTCTGGGTTTAAATGTTCTAGATAGCTACGGGCATTAATAAATGTACCGCGAGATTTAGACATTTTTTTCCCATTAATCGTTAAAAAACCGTGCACATTGACCGTGGTCGGTGTACGGAATTTTGCAGAGTGCAGCATGGCGGGCCAGAATAGGGCATGAAAGTTTACAATGTCTTTACCAATAAAGTGATGAAGTTCAGTGCCATTATTTACATTGAGATCACCTTTACCATCGTCCAGCCAGTAGTCTTTCCAGTTCTTACCCTGTTTGTCGCACCAGTTTTTAAAACTGGCAATGTAGCCAATGGGGGCGTCCAACCATACATAAAAATATTTGTTCGGATGCTCGGGAATTTCAAAACCAAAGTAGGGGGCATCCCGCGATATATCCCATTCTTGTAAGCCTGTATCTAACCACTCGGATAATTTGTTAACCATTTCAGTTTGTAAATGACCAGTGCGAGTCCAGCTCTTTAAGAAATCACTAAATTCTGGCAATTTAAAAAACAAATGTTCAGATTCTTTTTCTATGGGAGTTGCACCTGAAATGGCGGATTTAGGATTAACTAAATCCATGGGCGAGTAGGTGGCACCACAGGATTCACAGTTATCGCCATACTGATCTTCTGTTTTGCATTTAGGACAAGTGCCTTTGATATAGCGGTCTGCCAGAAATAGATTTTTCTCTGGATCATAGGCCTGGGTAATATATCGTGAAGCAATGTGATCGTTTTCGTCCAGACGCTGATAAATGAACTCAGCAAGCTCACGGTTTTCTTCTGAGTGGGTAGAGTGAAAATTATCGAAGTCGATTAAAAATTCAGCGAAGTCTTGTTCGTGTTCCTTTTTAATAGTGGCAATTTGCTCTTCAGGTGAAACGCCATTTTGTTCAGCTTTTAGCATGATGGCTGTACCGTGTGCATCATCTGCACAGACGTAGATGCATTCATGTCCGCGCATTTTCTGAAAGCGTACCCAAATATCCGTTTGAATATATTCGACTAAATGGCCCAGATGTATTGAGCCATTAGCATAGGGTAGGGCGCTAGTAACGAGAATCTTACGTGGATTCATGAATAGTTTTACCTTTTAAAGAGTGGTAACGTCGGTTGTAAATATAATATTGATAAAACAGTCCCAGTGATGACTGTGTTATCAAAAGTGTGCGTTAACTTCGAACTTTATAACCGATGGAACTTTGGTTATAACTAAAAATACGCTATTAATAAGCAAAAGGCGTAATTATATCAGTTTTTTGGTGCCTAAGCCGTAGCTTAGGTTATTGATTTCCTGGCAAAATTATGGAAATTTCAAATAAAGCTTATCGGTAATACCGCTAGTCAATTGGAGGCCGCCCAGTTACCATATCAATAGTACCGTCAAATCCAGTTAATCCCACGGTTAGTTTCATCATAAGGTATTTCTATTTATGTCTGATTTTATACAACAGCAACTTCCTGCTTTGCTTGATTCTATTATTGAACCGCATTCTGGGCAGTCGTTATTAGCTCTCGAATCTGTCAGCGATATTCAGTATGCAGAAGGTCAACTGACGCTGTCAGTGACGTTGGGTTACCCTTGTAAAGAAGTAGAGCAAGAATTAGTAGAAACTTTACAAAATCGTCTGCAGGAAATAGTTGAAGTGACTGCTGTTGATGTACAGTTTGGCTGGCAGGCACCTTCTAATTTGATCAGTAAAGATCAGCCTGCTACTAGTCGTATACGCAATATTATTGCGGTTGCTTCTGGTAAGGGCGGAGTAGGCAAGTCAACAACAACGGCTAACCTGGCCTTAGCTTTAGCACAGTTAGGTGCCAAAGTCGGTGTTTTGGATGCAGATATTTATGGTCCCAGTCAAGCCACCATGTTAGGGATAGGGGTTAGGCAGCCAGAGGTCCGTGATCAAATGACTATGTTGCCTCATCAAAGCTATGGTGTGTCTTCAATGTCGATGGGTTATCTGGTGAATGAAAAGACGCCTATGGTGTGGCGTGGCCCTATGGCGACAGGTGCTTTAAAACAGTTATTGTTTAAAACCGAGTGGGGCCAGTTAGATTATTTGTTGATTGATATGCCGCCGGGCACTGGAGATATTCAACTCACCTTATCGCAGAGTGTCCCCGTTAGTGGTGCTATTGTGGTGACTACACCTCAGGATATTGCGTTACTGGATGCCGGGAAAGCTGTCGAAATGTTTACCAAGGTTAACGTTCCTATTTTAGGTGTGGTAGAAAATATGGCCGTTTATCAGTGTAGTGAATGTGGTCATAAGGAGCATATTTTTGGTGCCGCTGGTGGCGGGCGTATTGCCAATCATTACCAATCAACACTCCTGGGTGCCTTGCCTTTAGCGCGGTCTATCCGTGAGTATGCCGACAATGGTAAACCTACCGTCGTTGCTGAGCCGGATAGTGAGATCGCTAAGCAGTACCGTGATATTGCTCAAAAAGCAGCGGTGGAATTATGGGTGCAATTTTATCAAAATACGGTGCCTGATATTATGGTGAGTGACGATTAATTTCAGAATACGAGGGGCTGGATGTGGGAAATCGGTATGAAGATTGTCTCCGCATTTTTGCCACTAATATCTCAGATTTAGTGTCTCACCTATATGCTTGCTTGTTCTCTCATGCCCCTTTACTATTGGCCACCTGAAATTCACCAATCACTGGAGTACCCATGAGTATCAAATCGGATAAGTGGATGCGTCGTATGGCAGAATCGCACGGTATGATTGAACCTTTTGAATCAGAGCAAGTACGTTATGGAGCGAATGGTGATCGTTTGGTGTCCTATGGTACATCAAGTTATGGCTATGATGTGCGTTGTGCCGATGAGTTTAAAATCTTTACCAATGTTCATTCATCCGTCGTTGACCCTAAGCATTTTGATGCAAACAGTTTTGTGGATATCAAAAGTGATGTTTGTGTTATCCCCCCCAATTCTTTTGCTTTAGCTCGTACTGTTGAATACTTTCGTATCCCACGCAACATTCTGACGGTTTGCTTGGGTAAATCTACTTATGCTCGTTGTGGCATTATTGTGAATGTGACACCTTTAGAGCCTGAGTGGGAAGGACATGTTACTCTGGAGTTCTCTAATACAACCCCTTTACCTGCCAAAATTTATGCAAACGAGGGGGTTGCGCAAATGCTGTTTTTTGAATCGGATGAAGTTTGCGATACCTCCTATAAAGACCGTGGTGGTAAGTATCAGGGGCAGAAGGGGGTAACGCTTCCTAAGACTTAACTTAGAGTTTGTTAATATTTTTCCGATTATTGTTCCCCCGATAATGATGGGTGTCAAAAACCATGAAATATACATTACGCCAATTAGAGGTGTTTCTTGCTGTTGCTCATCATCAAAATATTACTCGAGCTTCTGAACATCTCAACATGTCACAATCTGCTGCCAGTAGTGCTTTAAAGGATTTGGAAAAACAATTCTCTATTCAATTATTTGATCGTGTAGGAAAACGACTACAGATCAATGAGTTAGGGAAAATTGCTCGTTCTAAAGCTCAAGCACTGCTCGAACAAGCCAGAGAGCTGGAAGTGAATTTACGTGAGCAGCAGCAGTTGGGGCACCTGAAAGTAGGGGCAACACTGACCATTGGTAATTATTTGGCAGTAGATCTTATGGCTCGCTATATGAATGAGCAGCCAGGTGCTCGTGTGTCATTGGATGTGGCTAATACGGAGTCTATTGCACGAAAAGTAGAGAATTTTGAGTTGGATATTGGTCTTATCGAGGGGGAGCTGCAACATCCAGAGTTGGATATTGTTCCTTGGTGTGAAGATGAATTATCCCTGTTTTGTTGTGCTGGGCATCCGTATGCGGCTAAAGAAAAACTCTCCGATAAAGATTTGATGCAGGCTGATTGGATAGTGCGTGAGTCTGGGTCAGGGACTCGGCAAGCGTTTAATCGGGGAATGATAGGTTTGTTGCCTCAGCTTCATTTGTTATTAGAATTGCAGCATACTGAAGCCATTAAAAGGGCGGTAGAAGCTCGATTAGGAATAGGTTGTTTATCCACCATTGCTATTCAGGACCCCGTTAAGAGGGGAAGTTTGATTCCTTTACATGCGCCTCATCGTAGTTGGCGCAGGCACTTTTATTTTGTGTTGCATAAGCAAAAATATCGAAGTGTCAGTATTGATCGCTGGATAAGTATATGTCGAAGTAAGACAAATAATGCTTGAAAATGCGTGATTTTTTGTGATTTAGTGCTATTGTCATAATAGAACAGCGCTTGCTGTGGTTGGTCTATAGTGATGCTTATTGATAATACGAGAGAAAAATGAGACGTAGACAGGTGATAAGCGGTTTTTTAGCAATGGCGGCTGCAGGTCTTATGCCTAGATCTTCATGGCAGTTAGGTGGTGCTGACTTATACGCGGAGGGCCCATCATTTACCGATAATCTCTTTTTTTCTGACCCAGTTAGCGATCATGAAAATCGTATTATAGAGGTTCCTGTTAAACAATCAACAAGTGCTGCAGCTGATTCTGTGGCAGAAAAAACAGCCGAGCTTGTTGATGAAAAAACACAAGGAGTTGTTTTACCCCCCACTCTAGAGTCTGACACTGATAAGGCTAAGGTTAACGTTGTGACAACGTCTGGTCCTCAACCTAAAAAGCGTAATAAAAATATCGATTTTGAACGTGACTATGATGATGACTTTTTTGTTTTGGTCAATGAAAAGGAAGTCTTGCACTCTGTTGCGTTACGGTTGAAAAAATTACAAAGTACGATTGGTTACGGTAACTTTAATATTGTGAGTTTTGATGATGCGATTAAGTATGCCAAACGTTACTCTAACATTGGGGCGTTTAGTACAGCAGAAATTTATTTTATTGAAAAAATTTTTGCAACTAATGCGGCTGACTATGGTTTTTATGGTGAGAAAGTTGTCAATTCGCTAACATCCAGAATTACGTCAAAGGAAGCGTTTAAAGTCCCTTATACTGGACATTATTTGTTGAAAGAGGAGTCGTTGGCTTTTTATAAAAAAATACGTAAAAACGTGGGTGATCAAATTATTTTAACTTCGGGTATTCGTTCTAATGTCAAACAATTATATTTGTTTTTGGGGAAGGTTATTCGTGTGAATGGTAATCTTTCGCGTGCTTCCCGATCTTTGGCTCCTCCAGGGTATTCTTACCATGGCATCGGTGATTTTGATGTGGGACGTATGGGGTGGGGTGGTAAAAACTTTACCGATGCATTTGCTAAAACTGATGAATTCAAACGCATGCGTGACTTGGGGTATGTTGATATTCGTTATGAACATGGCAATAAGCTGGGTGTGCGCTTTGAACCCTGGCATATCAAAGTGGTTTAAAGGTGTTTAGTACACCAATTGTTGTCTTTAAGCACTAGCAGTCTTTGTATAGATTTCTTCCTCTTCGGCCCAATAAAACGCTAGTTTCTTTTTAGTATTGTCAATGCTGATTAATTTAATAGTGACAACCTGGTCCAGAAGAATGGGCTTGTCGTTCCATAGTAATTCCATGCGCTGATGATTAAAAGACAGCTTGTCTGAAGGGGCATCCGGATTTTTCTTATCTGGGCGTTTAGCTGCAATAAACCCTTCAACCCCAGTATCGTTGAGACGAATACCAACGCCTTGGTTGGTGAGTAACGATATGGTTCCGGTAAAACAGTGGCCAATATATTTTTTCATATAATCAGCGATTAGCCACTGCTCCATAAAGCGGGTAGCTTCGCGATTATTGTTAATGGCTTGCTGTAGCTTTTCTAGTTTTTTATCAGATAGTGCCTCTGGTTTTTTCCCCGCAAGCAGTTGATGGATGATGCGTTGATTGTATAGATCTTGAAAACGACGAATCGGGGAGGTAATGGTTGCGTAGTATGGAAAACCTAAACCAAAGTGAGGTGCTGCTTGCTTGGTCAGCTGGCTTTGTTCAAGAAAACGTTGCTGAATAGACAGGAGTGGTTGGTATTTTTCCTGGCTTTGTAGCACTTTTATGGTGCTGACGAAATTCTCTAGCTGATCGGTAGATTCAACCTTACAGCCCATTTTTTCTGATAGTAGAGCTTCTATTTCTGATCGACGTTCTTTGCAGTAGCCACGGTGCTTTATATATAAGCCTGCTTGGTGAGCGGCTAAAAATTTACCTGCGCAGCGGTTGGTGAGAAGCATCGATTCTTCAACAATAGTATGGGCAGAAGTACGTTCTATTTTTTCAATATGATTCAGTTTTCCCTGGTTATCAAGATAGAGGGCAAAGTCTGGTTTGTTTTCAGTAACAATATAATGTTTGCGTCGATATTCCTGCAGTGCTTGTGAGCATGCCTGTAGTTGTAACAGTTGTTGTTCGAAGGGTGTTGCATCAGATAACTGCTCTGGAGTATTGTAAACTCGTTTTTCCAATAATGCTGCGACCTGGGCATAACTTAACTTAGCGTGTGATTGTACGATAGCAGAAATAAAGCCAAAGTTTTTAATTTGTCCTTCGTAGTCAATGTCACATTGAAAAACTAAACTTAAGCGGTGCCTATGGCTTTTTAGTGAATAACGCTCGACAGAAAGTGTTTCCGGTAACATTGGTAGTGGTTTGCCAGGAAAATAAATGGTTTGTGCTCTTTCTAGTGCAGATTGATCAATAGGACAGCCCTGATTAATATCGGCACTGGGGTCAGTAATCGCGACAAGTAGGGTCCATCCACTACCCGTATCTATAATTGATAGTGCGTCATCCATGTCCCGAGTGGTTGCTGAGTCAATTGTGACAAAGGGGATGTGCGTTAGATCTTGTCGATTAGATTTATCCGCTGTGGTAATTTCTTGGGCTTGTATGTTCTTCGATTGCTCATAAGCACCTTTGGGGAAGTGCTGGTCTAACTGAAACTTGCCGATGGTGTAGTGCCAGTATAGATTTTCTGTTTGTTTATTGCCAATATTATGAGTAATTTTGGCTTGAGGGCGACTATCCTTAAAAGGATGATGAGTTATTTTAGCTGTGACGTAATGACCCTCCTCACACTTAGCTCGATCTTTGGGGGGAATAAAAATCCAGCGGGAGAAGTTGGGTAGATCAGTCACAATAAAGTGGCCTTTACCACGAACACGATAGCGGCCTGATAGGTGCGACACAGGAGAGCTAATGAGTTTTTCCAGCTGGGCTTCATATTGATCTTTGTCATTTTTGGTGACTTCAACATCGACAGTGTCTCCAGAGAAGACTCGTTTCATTTGTTCGGGATTTAGGAAGGCGTTACGGCCATCACTGAGTGCAACGAAACCATAGCGACCAGAAGTTGCTTTTACGACGCCTTGGCATATATCTTTGCTGGCGCGAATATCATGTTTAAGCTGATTTAGTTGGTTAAGTTGATCATTGGATAGCATAGAAATGTTGAGTCTCAATCGATAAATTATTGGGTAGCGAGTATTAACAGTACGCAAGTTAGCTATTTGCAATTAAAGCGACATATCATAGCAGAATCGTTAGGGCTAGGTGTCCTAAAATGGCTATTTTATAGAGATTGCAGTATGTAGGTCTATAGACCTTTAACATGTGTTGTAGTTTAAGAGTTTGTTTTCATGATTTCTATTGTAGTTTTTAAGGAAGAGTTTGTTGGTTTTATAAGGCCAGTCAGTGAAAAAACTCAGGGACTGTTTCGGGACCTACAATATGTTCATCAAATGAATTAACGCCTTGATGCCGAGCAGTACTAGGTTCCCGATTTATTGCAACGGTGTGAGCATGGTGATACCTGGCCATTTCAACACAGTCGGCTGCTGGGTAGACATTACCAGATGTGCCTATAGCAACAAATAAATCGCAATGGCCGAGTGCTTGTTCAAAATGGGTGTTTCTCCAAACCAGATGACTCATAGACAGGCTTTTTCTCTAAGTGATATAGTGCTTGGTAATGCGATTAAGTAGCGTTTTGGCCACCGTTTGCCTGTCACCCATAAGCCGTTTTTTGCTTTATCGTAAGCGAGCCCATTAAGGACATTACTATTATTAGGTGTTAGCGTTTTGGCCCTTAATGAAAACAGATCTATCTTACCCACTACGCAGCTTAATCTCGGATTTATGGCATAGATATGATCATCATTCCAGCAATTAGCCCAGATAATACCCTCAATATATTCGAGTTCATTAATATTATCCAGGTGTTGAATTTCAAGACGTTGGGTAATAGTAAAGTCCTTTGGGTTGCGGAAAAAGAGTGTTGAACTACCATTGCTCATAATCAATTGTTGGTCATTATGTGTTAGACCCCAGCCTTCACCTTTATAAGGTAAAGTGTTGGTAATTTTCAGTGTGTGTTTATCAATCAACAGCAAGGTCTCTTCCTTCCAAGTTAGCAAATACAGTGTATCGTTTAATAGTGTTAATCCTTCCGCAAAATAACGATAGGGTAAGTAAGAGACTGTTTTACTGTTATGGTTATAACGGTTGATAAATGACTGCCCATAAAGTCCACTGCTTTCATAGAACGTATCTTCATCCTGAACCCATCCCTGTGTAAAGCTGTTGGGATTATGATCTTTAGTTTCTAAAATAGTCAATGGTAGTGTAGAGGTTGTTGTGGTCAAAAGCGCTGATGGAAAGCTTATTGAACTCATAATGAGAATCATGCTGTGAAATAATAGGAGGGTAAAATATTGGGGCAGGCAATAACAACATGACTTAGACATGGCGAGCAGTATATCGGTTTAATCAGTGATTAAGTGTAGAGAATAACGCGGGGCTTGGCTATGACTAGTGAGTGTCCGTTGATGTATTATTCTCCATTTTTTCCTGTTCATGCTTCACTACGAAGTCCAAGGTGTGGTCAACGGCTTGTTGTACTTTTTGATAGATTTCTTCCCGTTCAATGGGGGACATAAAGAAACTCATATCGACATCGTAGCGGATATAACGGGGTGGCAGGTGATTTAAGGCTACGCAGGATACATCGGCTAAAAAATCACTGTCTTTGGTTGCTCTAGGGTCCGACCTAAGGATAACTTCTGTTACTAGACGTTCGTAGTAGTTATGGATATTGGCAACCTCAATGGAGGTATATTGGGGCCGTAGGCGCGACATAAGCATAGCGATAGTCTCTATGGGGATAATTACCTATATAAGTATAGACAAGATTTCCCACAATGCGTGTGGCAAATAGCACTCCTGCTATACCATAGGTTAACTATTTAGCGATATCTATTCAGCGCTTTTATTTTCACTATCATCATAAGCTATATAATTCTGTGGTACTATAAAGCATTATGATAATGGTTAAGCGTATAGCTTGCTCATAGTCTACAATTTAGTTATCTATACCGCAAAATCATTGCAGGCTCCCACATTTCTCTAATTAGGAACGTTATTGATGTCAATTGAGCGTCATAAAATTATTTACACTCACACTGATGAAGCACCAGCTCTAGCTACATACTCCTTTTTACCTATCGTTAAGGCTTTTACACAGATTGCAGACGTGGATGTTGAAACTCGTGATATTTCATTGGCGGCTAGAATCTTGGCCTCTTTCCCCGATTACCTTGAAGAAAATCAGCGCATAAATGACGACTTAGCTGAATTAGGGGCGTTAACGAAAAGAGCAGAAGCAAATATTATCAAGCTGCCGAATATCAGTGCATCTGTCCCTCAGCTTAATGAAGCCATTAAGGAATTACAGGAAAAAGGTTTTGCTATACCGAATTACCCCGAAGAAACGACAACCGATGAAGAGGTTGCTATTAAAAAGCGTTACGACAAGATTAAAGGAAGTGCAGTAAACCCTATTTTGCGTGAAGGCAATTCAGATCGTCGTGCTCCAGCCTCTGTTAAAGAATACGCACGTAATAACCCCCATTCCATGGGAGCTTGGTCACGTAATTCAAAGAGCCATGTTGCCAGTATGGAAAGTGGTGATTTTTATGGTAGTGAACAGTCGGTGACCATTGCTGATACGGGCAGTCTTAAAATTGAACTACAGAAGGTTGATGGTACTGTTCAAGTATTAAAAGAATCCATTCGTGTTCTAGAGAATGAAGTCGTTGATGCGGCGGTGATGAGCCGTAATGCTTTACGTGCTTTTCTAGCCAAGTCGATTGATGATGCTAAGTCCGAAGGGGTCCTGTTTTCTTTACACCTTAAAGCCACTATGATGAAGGTTTCTGACCCTATTATTTTTGGTCATGCTGTTACCGTATTTTTTGATGAGGTCTTTGAAGAGTTTGCCGATACTTTTGAAAAGTTAGGTGTTGATCCCAATAATGGTTTGGGTGATGTTTATGCAAAAATTCAGAGCCTGCCTAGTGTAGAACGTAGCGAGATTGAACAAGCTATTCAAGCCATGTATGAAAAACGTCCGGAAATAGCAATGGTGAATTCAGATAAGGGAGTCACCAATTTACATGTCCCGAGCGATGTGATTGTTGATGCGTCTATGCCTGCCGCTATTCGTTCTTCTGGTCGGATGTGGAATCCTGATGGACACCTTAGAGACACTAAAGCGGTTATCCCTGATCGCTGCTACGCAGGCGTTTACCAAGCGACAATTGATTTTTGCAAAAAGCATGGCGCTTTTGATCCTATTACTATGGGAAGTGTTTCTAATGTAGGACTCATGGCTCAGAAAGCTGAAGAATATGGTTCTCATGATAAAACCTTTAAGGTTAATGCTCGTGGGATTGTGCGTGTTGTTAATGCGGAAGGCCATGTGTTACTACAACACAGTGTTGAAGAGGGTGATATCTGGCGCATGTGTCAGGTAAAAGACGAGCCTATCCGTGATTGGGTAGGGTTAGCGGTGAAGCGTGCGCGAGCAACAGGTGACCCTGCAGTATTCTGGTTGGATAAAAATCGTGCGCATGATGCTCAACTTATTGAGAAGGTTAACAAATATTTGCAACGATATAATACTGGGGGACTAGAAATACTGATTATGGCTCCGATAGAGGCAACTGAATATTCGCTGGAACGAATTTTAGATGGCAAGAATACCATTTCGGTGACGGGTAATGTGTTGCGTGATTATTTAACGGATTTGTTTCCCATTCTTGAATTAGGCACCAGTGCAAAAATGTTATCCATTGTTCCTTTAATGAATGGTGGTGGTTTATTTGAAACGGGGGCTGGTGGTTCTGCACCAAAACATGTACAACAATTTACCTCAGAAGGACATTTGCGTTGGGATTCTTTAGGTGAATTTCTTGCTTTGTCCGTATCTCTTGAGCATTTGGCGAATACTTTTGATAACCAAAAGGCCAGGGTGCTAGGAATGACTTTAGATCAGGCAACAGGTAAGTTTTTGTTGGAAAACAAATCGCCATCACGCAAAGTGGGTGATATTGATAACCGTGGTAGTCATTTCTACTTATGTTTATACTGGGCCGACGCATTAGCTGAGCAGTCCGATAATATGGAGTTACAGGCAGTATTTAAGCCAATTGCAGCGACTTTAGCTGGAAAAGAAAAAGAAATCATTGCACAATTAAATGGTGCGCAGGGAGAAACTGTTGCTATGGGCGGTTATTATAAACCGGATCAGCAAATGGTAGAAGAGAAAATGCGTCCCAGTGTAATATTCAACGAAATAATCAACTCAATTGCTCATTAGTTGGTGTATGGTTACTGGTTGATAGAGGTTATATGGGAGAACCTTGTGCTACGAGTGTTAAGGAAGTAATCCTTATCGACGATGGTTTATGTAGTTTCTATGTGACTTTGATTAATGTCAACTAAGTCTGCATTAATGTTATAAGTGGGAGATGTATTATTATCGATATTGGCAGTGATATGGGTAGCGTGTAGGCCTTTATCGCCTTCAACTACATTAAACGAGACTATTTGACCTGCTTTGAGGGTCTTATAGCCTTCCATCTCGATAGAACTGTAGTGGGCAAATAGATCATCCCCGCCATTATCTGGAAGAATAAACCCATACCCCTTTGCATTATTGAACCACTTGACGGTGCCTGTTGCCATGGTTACTTCCTTCTACGTGATGAAATCTTATTAATGATCTGAAGCCATATAATGAATGCATATGTTAGCATGTTATTATTGTTGTGTGCTTGTTCGAAAAATGAACGGATGGCCAAGTTATACTCAATCATTTTGATAATGTCAAATTTTTGGTGATTTATGGCCACAAATGGCGTAAAAAAACAACAGTGATAGTATTCTAACAGACTAGAAAAAGAGGTTTTTAGTACAATTTAATATGGGTATTCTTCGAAATGATCAACTAAGATTAAGTAAAGAGGATCATGGAGATCATCTATTGGCAGAGAAAACTAAGCCAGTGATTAAAAGGCCTCCATTGTATCGGGTAATTATGCTAAACGACGATTACACACCAATGGAGTTTGTGGTTCATATATTGGAAAGTTTCTTTAATATGAATCGGGAGAAAGCTACTCAGGTGATGTTACAAGTTCATACGGAGGGAAAAGCAACTTGCGGGGTTTATACTCGTGATATTGCTGAGGCAAAAGCGGCACAAGTCAATCAATGCGCCCAGGACAATGAACATCCCTTGGTGTGTGAGATTGAAGCCGCAGAAGATGAAGATAAGTAGCTAAATATCGCTGCTGAGGATATGTAATGTTAAGTAAAAATTTAGAGCAAACGCTAAATGATGCCTTTACCAGTGCTCGTTCTAAACGACATGAGTTTATGACCGTTGAGCATCTGTTACTGGCGCTGCTTGATAATGAGGATGCTGTAACGGTACTCAAGGCTTGTGGTTCCGATTTATCGAATTTACGTGAGGAGTTGCTGGACTTTGTTGATACTACTACACCGTTATTTCCCGAGAGTGACGATGGTCGTGAAACTCAGCCTACTTTGGGGTTTCAACGGGTATTACAACGAGCGGTTTTTCATGTGCAGTCATCAGGAAAACATGAAGTAACGGGAGCTAATGTGCTGGTCGCTATTTTTAGTGAACAGGAAAGTCAAGCGGTTTATTTTTTGAAAGTACAAAATATTGCCCGTCTGGATGTAGTGAATTACTTAACCCACGGTATTTCCAAAGTGGGAGATAACCACGAATCCCCCATTGGTGATAATGAGCAGAGTAGTGAAGACAGTGGCGATATGGTAGCGTCTTCAGATGCCAACCCTTTGGAGAGCTATGCCACCAATTTAAATGAATTAGCACTTTCAGGCAAAGTAGATCCACTGATTGGTCGAGACTTTGAGGTTGAACGCGTTAGCCAAATTTTGTCACGTCGTCGTAAAAATAACCCCTTGTTGGTTGGAGAATCAGGGGTAGGTAAAACTGCGATTGCAGAAGGCTTAGCAAAACATATTGTTGATGGCCAAGTCCCTGAAGTATTGCAAAAGAGTGTCGTCTATTCACTCGATATGGGGGCTTTACTCGCCGGTACAAAATATCGGGGAGATTTTGAAAAGCGTTTGAAGGCATTGCTGGCTGAGTTGAAAAAACGTAAAGATTCTATTCTGTTTATCGATGAAATTCATACTATTATTGGTGCTGGCGCAGCATCAGGTGGAGTCACGGATGCTTCGAACCTGTTAAAACCTTTACTTTCTTCTGGAGAAATGCGTTGTTTAGGGTCGACAACTTTTCAGGAATACCGAGGTATTTTTGATAAAGATCGTGCATTATCGCGTCGTTTTCAAAAAGTGGATGTGAATGAGCCCTCTGTAGATGATACGTATAAAATACTTAAAGGTCTGAAATCACGCTTTGAAGAACATCACCATGTAAAGTATACCAATATGGCATTGCGTTCAGCTGCAGAGCTGTCAAATCGCTATATTAATGATCGTTTTATGCCAGATAAAGCTATAGATGTCATTGATGAAGCGGGTGCTTTCCAGCAGTTGCAAAAACCTAAGAAGCGTAAAAAGCAATTGGGTGTTCATGATATTGAAAATATTGTAGCCAAAATTGCTCGTATTCCAGCTAAGACGATTTCCAGTAGTGATAGGGATCAATTACGTAAGTTGGATAGTAAGTTAAAAATGACCGTGTTTGGTCAGGACAATGGTATTGATGCGTTAACAACAGCTATCAAGCTATCTCGTGCTGGGTTGGGGGCTGAAGAGAAACCAATCGGCTCATTCTTATTTTCCGGACCTACAGGTGTGGGTAAAACAGAGCTTTGTCGCCAACTTGCGAAGGCCATGGGAGTTGAATTAGTTCGCTTTGATATGTCTGAGTACATGGAGCGCCATACGGTATCCAGATTAATTGGTGCGCCTCCAGGGTATGTTGGTTTTGATCAAGGAGGGTTATTGACAGAGGCAGTAACAAAACACCCTTATTGTGTTGTCTTGCTGGATGAGATAGAAAAAGCTCACCCAGAAGTCTTTAATATCCTTCTTCAAGTTATGGACCACGGCACGTTAACGGATAATAATGGCCGTCAGGCTGATTTCCGTAATGTCGTGTTGGTTATGACGACTAATGCGGGGGCAGAGGAAATGAGCCGTACGTCAATAGGTTTTGCTACTCAGGACCATAGCACTGATGGCATGGAAGCATTGAAGAAGATGTTTACTCCAGAGTTTCGTAATCGTTTGGATGCAACCATTCAGTTTTCTCCATTATCTAGAGACGTGATAAAAACGGTGGTTGATAAATGCCTTGTACAGCTTCAGTCACAACTGGATGAAAAACGAGTAATATTGGAAGTGGAAGACGACGCCCGAGAGTGGTTGGCTACTCATGGCTATGATGCCAAAATGGGGGCGAGGCCGATGGATCGTCTAATACAGGAGAAGCTGAAAAAACCGTTGGCTGAAATGGTTCTCTTTGGTGATTTGGAGCGTGGGGGTAGCGTTAGCGTCACAGTGGAGGATGGTGAGCTTCATCTTGAGGTTGTGACGGAGATGGCTACAGTATAGTTTTATTTCATTTAAAAAAAGGGCTATATAATATAGCCCCTTTTTATGTGCTTGCTTGTCTAATACTGTTATAGGTTTGTTAAGATAAAAGAAGGATTGTAACCTTAGTACTAGCGAGCTCGAAAAGTAATACGTCCTTTAGAGAGATCATAAGGGGTCATCTCAACTTTGACTTTATCACCTGTGAGAATGCGAATATAATTTTTACGCATTTTGCCGGAAATATGTGCGGTCACCACATGACCATTTTCTAGTTTAACGCGAAACATAGTATTGGGGAGAGTGTCGATGACTTCGCCCTCTAATTCAATATTGTCTTCTTTTGCCATTCGAGCCTATTACCCTTAGTTAAGGAAAAATCAAAGCGCTGCATTTTGCCTGAATTTGCGGCAATATCCAAGCAAAGATGGAGGATAATGGAATAGAATTTTTAAAAATCCTCTTTTAGAGGCAGGGGTGTTTAATTAACCAGCACCCAGTGGTTACCAGATTGAATTTCCAGAGGTCGATAATCTGATTTGTAATTCATCTTGTTGGAGTTTTTAATCCAATAGCCAAGGTAAATGCTGTCCAAATGTAGCCTTTTAGCTTCATTAATGAGAAACAAGATAACGTATTTACCTAAACTGCGTTTATCTTCTATAGGACTGTAATAAGTATATACTGCTGAAATTCCATTATCCATAATGTCAGAGACCGAGGTCGCTATTAGCTCACCATCGACACGAAATTCATAATAGCAGGTTGAATGCCATTTGTTTGCTAGAAAATTTTGAAATTGCTCACGGCTAGGGGGATACATATCACCATCATGGTGGCGTTTTCTGATATACCACTCATAGAGTTGGTAATGCTCATCAATATTGATAGAGTCTACAGTGCTAACGGTAATGTCACGATTACGATTCCATGTACGTTTTTGGCTACGACTTTGTTTAAACAGGGCGACTGGAATGCGCATGGGGATACAAGCATTGCAGTTCTCACAGAGGGGTTTGTATATATGGTCGCCACTTCGACGAAAGCCATACTCAGAGAGTTGAGAATAGAGTGGGCGGTTTATGCTTTGCTTTGGATTGAGAAATACTGTTGAGGCCGTTTGGTTTTTGAGGTAACTGCAAGCATGAGGCTGAGTCTGAAAGAACTGTAACGCCTCTAAGTTTGAGATCTCTTCAATCGCATCAATTTTTTCGTTAAGGTGGCTCATTGTTATTAAAGGCGCTGATTTGTTATGTATCTTTATAATGGTTTGGTGAACCATTCCAGTGGCAGGGAATGCCCTCCACATGATCCCTAAGCAGTATTTCAAATTCAATGCGTGGTATCTGAATAGCTCCCAGAGATGGTAAGTGATTGTTGTACACCTGACAATCTATAGCAATATACTGCCATTGTTTTAGCTTTTCTACCAGATGAGTTAGAGCAATTTTCGAACTATTTGGAATGAGGCTAAACATGGATTCGCCAAAAAACATTCTGCCCAACGATATGCCATAAAGCCCCCCAACTAACTGATTTTCCTGCCATACCTCAACAGAGTGGGCATATCCCAGATGGTGAAGTTGGATATAAGCCTGCTTCACCTCATCAGTAATCCATGTACTATCTTGTTCCTGTTTGGGACGTGGTTGAGAGCAGGCGTTAATCACCGATGTAAAAGCTTGATTAAAGCTAATGCGAACAATGTTTTTTTTCAATATTTTACGTAAACTTTTGCTGATATATAGTTGATTTACATATATTATTGCTCTTGGAGAAGGGGACCACCATAAGATGGGCTCGCCTTCACTGAACCAAGGAAAGATACCTAAAGAATAGGCCTTCAATAGCCATTGGGTATTTAGTTGTCCTCCTGCAGCCAGAAGACCATTGGGTTCTTTAAGAGCGCCATAAGTATCAGGGAACTCGATAATATTAGGGTCTAGCCAGGGTAGTTGGAACATAGGTATGAGTCTTAAACTTAAGGTAAGAATACCTTCTGGTACTTGCTTATTATATACAATAATCAACGCAAAAAATGGAGTAAGAGCCCTTTATAAAGGGGAGATGCTATCCGGATACCACTTTATCGATACGCTTTTCTTAAATACCAAAGTATTTTAGGTAAATATACCGCATTCATCGTATAACGCTTAACCAATCTTTTTGGATCCTGAGTCATTCTGTAAAACCATTCCAGGTGCAAAACCTGCATCCACTTGGGAGCACGGTACTCTACGCCTACCAAAAAATTAATAGAGGCACCAATGCAGAGAGCCACTCCTGTTAAACCGGACTGTTTGAGCTGGGCTGCAAACACTTCCTGTTGCGGTGAACCTACTGCTAAGAATATATATTCAGCATTATATTGTTTTAGCTGTTCTATCAGGTTATTAACTTCGTCTGCTTGATTAATAAAACCCATTGAAGGATTAAGGTGTTGGATCGTTAAATGAGAGTACTTTTTTTGTAATTTGGCAATCCCTTCTTCTGTACAACCGACTACGGTAATCTTTGATTCATTGGTTAAAGTGTGGTCAAATAAATATTGAGTCAAGTCACTACCTGGAACAACTGCTTTTACCCGCTTACCAGAAAAACGCAGCAGCTTTTCTACAATACGGCTATCACATAAAATAACGTCTGCTTGTCGGTAAATGTCTATGAGATCGAGTTCGGATTGATTACAAAGCCTACTTAAATGATCAATGTTAGGAGTAATAACGTAAGAAAAGGCATTTTTCTGGCTAAGGGCTTTAACTCAATGACAGGTAAGCCACTCGTTTGACTAGTGAGACTCTCAAGGCTTGGCCTATAGATTTAGTTTTGATGA
>MDLC01000030.1 GCA_001723645.1 Candidatus Endobugula sertula
AGAGACTGATCACGTTTAATCGCAGGGGGTGATCATTTTCAATTGGAGAAGGTGTTCATCTTGGAGTGGAATATGCACTTGGAGAAACCAATGGATCTCCTAGGTTCCGCAACTGATCTCTACAGACTCGCCGACGCCTTCGACTCCAGTGTGTGCCTTCAAATGGATTTGCTAGTTTGACCATTTGAAAACTGTCGCTTGCTGGGCTTCCAACCCCATCAGCACATCACAATAAAGGGATTATGGAGCTATCACGTTCAGCTATCGCTTTCGGCTCGAATGTTTCGCTGTCTACGCTTCACCACCGTTGTTACCTTCGGCAGCGCAAGACTCGCTACGTAGTGGTCTAGCTAACCTTCTACGACAGGACTTTCACCTGTAAGATACAGTGCAGCTTTGCCTAGCGCACTGGAATAAACCTCGAAAATGACGAGTAAAACTTATTAGTTTATTTTTGAACGAATATAGTGCTTGAAAAACAAACTCAAACTTTTCATCGTACTCGTAACGCATGGATTCAATAGACATTCTAAGGTCATCTGTCTCTGTTAGTAATTTTCGCATTTGAACAAAAGTACGCATAATAGCAACATTTACCTGAATAGCCGTATCGCTTTTTAACACGCCTGAAAGCATTGCTATCCCTTGCTCTGTAAACGCATAAGGCATGACCCGACGACCACCCCAACTTGAAGTCGCATTTTGCGACCTCAAGGTTTTGTACTCATCTTGGGTTAACTGAAACATGAAATCCTCTGGAAATCGGCCAATATTCCGCTTAACCTGCTCATTAAGACGCTTAGTAGGCACTCCATACAATTTGGCAAGATCGCTGTCAATCATCGCTTTAACACCCCTAACAACAAACACGGAGGGTAATATCGTCTCTACACTTAAATCAGTTGTTTCAATCATACCTGCCACTATTAATCAGCTGTTTATTGGTTTGTTTTACATCTTCTGATGTGACACCTAACGTAGGACTGAACAAAGTTAAATGCGGTGTTAATGACCAATGACAAGGCATTCTACAACGTTGAGCATCCTTTAACCTTGGAGGACTAGACGAAGCCCCTAGAGTAACTTTTCGTCCCGTTGGACTATATACCCCTTTTATTGTCTATATGTAGAAAATAGCTTTTCCACAAATGCTGTGGATAACTCTGTGGGCATAAGCTTAGAAAAACCTCTAAGCCCTATAAATAAGGGATAGCATACAAATCGAGCAAAAAACCAACAAATGTTTTTTTCCTTTATTTTTCAATGAGTTAAAAATATCAAGCGAAAAAAATCAAAAATAATAATTTTTTATTGTATTCTCTTTGACACGTTTCCATATATGTGCATAACATTGATGTTAGCGACTCTTAACAGCCTATTAAGCACAACATCATGTTTATGTGTTTTAAGTACTTAATGTGTGTCAAGATGTAACTTATCAAAGCAGAGAGCCATAGAGAAAGCATCACTTTGAAAGGTTATTGCATAAAGCGAGAGCTCTGTAGCTTGTTCAAAATCCCTGAAATGGCACCTTCAAATGCTTTCTGTGCATTCAGGCCAAGACGCTCTGGTAATGTTTTTTTAATGGTATATTGCACGTGATAAATATCACGCTCATCAATATGTCGTAATATATAATCATCACTGGTAGCAATGTCATCAATCAGTTGTTTTTCCAAAGCCTGGGTGCCAAACCATACTTCACCAGTGGCTACCTGATCAACATCAACAACTGTCCTCTGCTCACCTACAAAGCCTTTAAATAATTCGTGGACGTTATCAAGATCTTCAATAAATTTTTTTCGTCCTTTATCCGTATTTTCTCCAAACATAGTTAAAGTTCGTTTGTATTCCCCTGCCGTTAACAATTCAAAGTCCACATCATTCTTTTTTAGTAAACGATGAAAATTAGGCAATTGAGCAACAACGCCAATAGAACCAATAATGGCAAATGGTGCAGCATAAATTTTTTCTGCAACGCAAGCCATCATATAACCACCACTTGCAGCTATCTTATCCACGCAAATAACCAAAGGAATACCTTTCGCTTTAATTCTTGACAATTGGCTGGCCGCCAAACCATAGCTATGCACCAAGCCCCCAGAACTTTCCAGACGCAAAACAATTTCATCAGAAGCAGTTGCAACCGCTAATATTGCAGTAATCTCTTCTCTTAAATTTTCGACTGCAGAGGCTTTAATATCACCATCAAAATCCAATATGTAAAGTCGCTTTTTTTCAGGTTCTTTATTATCACCTATTTCCTTTTTATGCTCTTTTTTTTCTACTTTAAGTTTTTTCTTTTCAGCTTTAGCTTCTGTCTTCAGTGTTTTTTCATCACAGATAACAGATTTTACATTACTCTTAATCTCATCATACTGCTCATTCATTGGAGTCACTTTGATCTCACCACGCGACGCGGCTTTCGTTTTTTGTCCTGCGCTGATGACGGTTCCTATAATAATTCCGATAGCCACGACAAAAGTCACTGCTTTTGCTAAAAACAAACCGTATTCGTATAAAAACTCCAAGAGAATGACTCCTTATTAATCAATAATTAGCGAAACAATACCATCAAACCAGAAATAAAAATGATTATTTGGCAATACTCACATTACAACCTAAAGCCGATAGACTATCTTCTGCAATGGCCAATGTATCTGCCGAAACATTCTTATCCACTTTCATACAATCAAAATAATATTCAAGACAAATCAGTGCATCAGCAAAGGCTTCCAACATCTGCTCTAGTGGAGCAGTTTCTTCTGCCGCAACTAAGGTCTGCTCAATAAATTCAGAACAGGCACTAATAATAGCAGCAACGCGCGGTAAGGATAAAATAACCATCCCCCCTCTTATTTCATCCAAATGAGAGCAGATATTTTCAAGATGTATTTTGTCATAGCCAGAATCAGCAAATGCCGTCAAAGCCTCTTTAATGGCTGAAAAACTGGTTTCGGCCTGTTCAATCACCACCAGCTGGGCGGTCTCCAGATGGTTAGCCGACATCATTTCATCTTGTGTTAAGCGATTAATTTCAGCAAGCTTTTCAGCGGAAAAGTTACGTTTCTCCAGGCTATTCAATACACTTTCAACATAAAGGAAAGCATCCGCTAGTTCAATAGCTGCATCAGAATCAATACGTTGACCAGTATTATAGCAAGTCCGCAAATTATTTAATGGCGTGGAAAGCACATCAGCAGCAGAGGTTAGACCTACCACATGAAGAATGTCCTTGGCCTTTTGTATTCTGGCAATACTATCGTTATTGCCTTTCACATCAGCATCGTCAGAATATTGAGATTTCTCTATATTTTCCTTTACCACATTCAGCTCAACTCTTAATACAGAAGCCACTGATTGCACTGTGTTAACATTGGGCCCAGTTAAATAAACCGCTTCCCTTCGCAGTATTTCCTCGGTATAACCCAAATGCTCAAAGCCAAATAGCTGTTTTATTTTTTGGTGCTCAGGCTGCTGAATATCCGCGATTGATATATAGAACACCAATTCTTTTAACAATGCGTCGGAAGGCTCTTCATCAAACGCAGCAACCCCCTTCTTTTCTAACTCTTTAAGGCATTTGTCCACCTGGCCAAACAGACGCTTACGTGTCATATTGAGTGACATTGAAGCTAGAACAAAGGCTTCAATTGCGTGGCTAGTTAACCACCAAAATATTTCACTGTTACTCCCTTTGGACAGTCGCACTATTTTAGTGATAGCAAGGTGCATCATTTTAAGGGATTTTTCAACGTTGAGTTCTTTCAGAAAACCCAGTAGACCCACCTGATACATATGTCGGTATCGACGTGTGTTACCGAAGAATTCTTCTTCATTTGGGGAGTATTCAACAGGGCTGCTGGGCAGACGATAGCTTGCAACATTACCCACAAAATAGCTTTCGGGCAGTATTGGCTGCCCATTGGTGAGACGAATATCATTAATATAAGGAATTAACAAAATCGGCATACCCACTTGATGCTGCTGGGTATATTCAAAATAACAACTTAAGACAAAAAAACCCTTTGTAAGAGCAGCTAGCTTGTTCTCCAGGTGAGCGTCATTGGTGACATCAATGTTCGTTGCGGTAGTTAAAATTTCTCCCGCCAGTTCGCAAGCTCCATGTAACTGAACCAAGTCCAGACTCCCACGTATCTGCTGCAGAGACTCTATACAGTCTTCTAAAACCTTATTATTATACTGCTCGCTAATAAATGTCTCCAGGTGCGTAGCTGCCGTATCGATAGTTGCCATAAGTTCCCCTTGGATTAAATTCAAAGAGGTCAAATTGACAGCCTGTTTATTACTCAAAATAGTGAATTCCTGTTATATAATTATAAATCTGCTAATAACACTTTATTTTATTCTAAAACCATTATTTAAGCTATTTTTGTCAGCTCTTTTTAACAACCAAATATTTAATGAGTATTCACTGATTCTTAATAACCAATCCCAAATTAGCGTTACGCTAAATCTTGGCTAAACTTCTTAGTAAGGCGCTCTCTCCAAAAGCGACTTTTCATTACTCATTGACTTTATTTAGGTTTTTTTGTTCAAGCTATCAACGCGGGATAACTAGAATGACACATAATCTTAGCCAGGGCTTTATACGTAATTTCTTAGGTAATGCACCTCTGTGGTACAAACAGTCCATTATTGCTTTTCTCTTGATAAACCCTGTCCTGCTGCTTATCGCTGGGCCATTTTTAACAGGTTGGGCTCTAATCGGTCAGTTCATTTTCACCCTTGCTATGGCCTTAAAATGCTACCCCCTTCAACCTGGAGGTCTACTGGCAATTGAAGCTGTCATTTTAGGAATGACCAGTCCAGAGTCGGTTTACCATGAAGTCACTGCCAATATCCAGGTCATTTTACTCCTTATCTTTATGGTAGCAGGCATTTATTTTATGAAGCATCTGTTGTTATACGTGTTTACCAAATTATTGGTTAATATTAAATCAAAACTACTGTTATCACTACTATTTTCTTTTGTCTCTGCCGTACTTTCCGCTTTTCTTGATGCACTCACTGTAACGGCTGTTCTCATCAGTGTGTCTATCGGTTTCTATGATGTTTACCATAAAGTCTTTTCCAGAGGCGATGTCTCTGAGAAACTCGCAAAAGCCCACACAGAAGACTTGCGGCGTTTTCGTGCTTATTTACGCAGTATCGTTATGCATGGAGCAGTGGGCACGGCTCTGGGTGGGGTATGTACCGTTGTTGGAGAACCACAGAATTTGCTAATTGCAGAGAAAGCTGGGTGGCAATTTAGTGAGTTTTTCCTCGTTATAGCGCCTGTTACTATACCTGTAATGTTTGCTGGATTGCTAACCTGTGTTGTGTTAGAAAAACTCAAATTATTTGGCTACGGTACGGAATTACCTGAAAATATCCGGAAAATACTGGTTGAGTTTGCAGAAGAGGAAGACAAAAAACGCTGTTATAAGGATACTGCTGCACTCATTATTCAGGCCTTAGCTGCGGGGATTCTCATGATTGCGCTCGCCTTTCACCTAGCCGAGGTGGGGCTTATTGGTTTGGTGATTATTATATTGCTGACTGCTTTTAATGGTATTGTAGAAGAACACCAAATTGGTCATGCGTTTGAAGAAGCTTTACCTTTTACTGCCCTATTAGTGGTCTTTTTTGGTGTGGTGGCGGTTATTCATGAACAACACCTTTTCCAACCCATAACCGATGCTGTGTTAGCGCTGGATATTGGTCATCAGGCTCCGATGTTATTTCTGGTTAATGGTGTATTATCCATGATTAGTGACAATGTTTTTGTTGCCACTGTCTATATCAATGAAATAAAAGCAGGACTGGATAACGGCATTATTACCCGTGAACATTTTGAAAATCTGGCTATTGCCATTAATACCGGTACTAATCTTCCTAGTGTGGCTACTCCCAATGGACAAGCTGCCTTTCTGTTCCTGTTAACTTCAGCTTTGGCTCCTTTGATCCGTTTGTCCTATGGTCGTATGGTCATTATGGCTTTGCCTTATACCTTTGTACTGAGTAGTGTAGGACTGATGAGTCTTATCTTATTTGTGAAATAAATACAGAGACTGCGATATGAATAGTGCTATACCAGTTCAATAACTCACTTTAAAAAGTAACTTTAGCTTTATGATTAATAAGGAAATTGCTAGGCGCTATTGAATGCTGCAATCAGCCATCCTTGGATAGCTGAATAAAGTTTGCTTGCACACTCATACAGTAAATCAATATAATCCCCATCGAATTAAAAGACTTTACCCATTCGTCTCTTTATAGTTAGTTGATAGCTAGGTTATTAATTTGGCGAGTCACACTCTCAAGACGTTGCCTTTAGATTTATTACTGAGAATTTAAGTGGCATGTAAAATTCCTTCTTTGTAACTTAGCGGTCAACTAAAGAAGAAACAAAATACCATGTCATTTAAGAGAAGGTTAATGGGAAGCCGTTTTGCTCAAAAGGTTATACTGTATCAACAGCTCGATAGTACTCGCTCAGATAAATCGGGTACATTTTAAAATAATAGTATGTACTTTAATTTGGCGGCCTAGTGAGGCCGCTCATAATTGTCAAACGACCCGCTTGTCGGGTAAGATATAATTCCATGATCAAGCAATTTACTGTGCCAAACAAGCATTCATTTCCTCCCCATAATAAGTTCGACCAATCAATAGATATTATTGAGTTTATAAAGGACCTTTGGAAAGAAAAATGGTCATTTATTATTACCATGATATTATCAGTCGTACTTGGCCTCGCATACCTATACACTAACAAACCCAAATATAAAGTAAGCACAACCCTATCTCTACCAAAAGCCGTTGAAATACTTGAGTTAATGAAAACAACATCAGATACAAAGGGAGCGATACGCGAAAGGGCATTCTTAATCTATATGGACACTTTAGTATCGAACAGCCATTTAACCGCTATAGCGCAACAACATAATGCTTTAGTTCAAGAAGCCTTTGGCTATAACTATAGCAAAACCAAAGACTTGTCTCCCCTTAAAAAATTACGTGTAGTCAAAATAAATGGAAGCTCGGCAACAATAACAATTTCGGGTTACTCTCGTGATGCCATTAAAAAGTTTATTGAAATTGATCTTAAAGCAGCAAAAGACATCGCTCAACAACAGATTATCTATCACTACAAAAAGGAACTTATAGTATTTATTAATGATACAAAAATTGTCAGTGCATCTCAAAGAGAAAACTTATATGCACAAATAAACATGCTCAAAGAACTCACATCAAATGAAAGACAAGAAAGGCTATCAGAAATTAAAGACAGAGAAAATATATCTGAAGAGGACTCTCAGTGGATAGAGCTTAAAAAGCTCGAACGAATGATAGGCGATAACTCTTACACTTATTACTATACTAATCTATTAACTCAGGAAAAATATATTTCTACTCATATCCGGGAAGCCATCCTCAAAAGGAATTTAGCTGCAATACAAAAAGTAAAAATAGACTTTTCTTTTTATGATCCAGCTTTTAACGCTCCCACTAAACCATATAGCCCAGAGGCGCACCGCATCATAACTGCCAGTATTTTTATAGGGTGTCTAATCGGTTTTTTAGTCGCAATGACAAGAGTGATTGTACGAAAAAGAGTGGCTAATGCAATTTAATGACTCTTGCAGACTCTTTTATTGACAAGTAGTCAACCATTTCGTCATGTGGCTTATATTCAAGAATCGCTTGGTGCAGTAACTTCTTAATCAAAGGAAGATTCGACTGCTCACAAGCGACATTGATTTGATCGAGATAAGACCGAAGTCCTTCCGACGACAACATATCTTCGTTGGCTCTCATAATACGTGGATGCTCGGTTCCTATCATATTATTACCTAAGAGTAGTTCCTCATATAATTTTTCTGCTGCACGTAAACCGGTATACTCAATAGCAATATCACCTTCAGGGTTATTTTCATCTTTAACTTCAAAGCCTGACAAGTGAATCATACGCTTAGCCAAATCGATGATTTTGATAGGCTCTCCCATATCCAAAACAAAAACATCACCTCCATTAGCCATTGAACCAGCCTGAATCACTAAAGACGCTGCTTCAGGTATCGTCATAAAATAGCGCACAATATCTTGGTGCGTCACGGTTACCGGTCCGCCCTCTGCAATTTGTTTGCGAAATAAAGGGACTACTGAACCAGACGATCCCAGGACATTACCAAACCTTACCATGGAAAACACGGTATCACTTCCCTCAGCAACCAATGACTGTAGGATTAATTCAGCAAAACGTTTGGTCGCTCCCATCACATTAGTAGGTCGAACAGCCTTATCGGTGGAAACCAGTATAAAGTGCTTAGCACCAGAATTATGAGCTTCTTCAGCAACTATTTGTGTTCCCCAAATATTGTTAATAACACCTTGCACGATATTATGCTCAACGATAGGGACATGTTTATAGGCTGCTGCGTGGTACACAGTATCTATATCAAAACGTTCAAATATATTTCTTACCCGCTCTCTGTCTGAAACATTACCGAGCAAGCTAATTATTTCAATAGAACTGTTTCCATTCACATCTATTTTATTCAGTTCTTGCTCTATTTTATATAAGTTATATTCACTAATATCTAACAAAATAAGTTTGGTTGGTTTATTTTTTAGAATTTGGCGACACAATTCAGAGCCAATAGACCCTCCCGCCCCTGTCACCATAACCACTTTATGAATAATACATTTTACCAATAGTGACTGTAATGGAGGAACGGGATCGCGCCCCAATAACTCTTCAATCTGCACTTCTCGCAATTGGGCAATCGATGCTTCACCAGACAATAATTCTGGCATTGAAGGGATTGTTTGCACATGAAGCCCCAAGCCTTCAACATTTGCAAGCATCGCTTTTCGCTGCTTATTGCTAGCATTAGGAACCGCTAGCAATACTTGTTTAATTTTAATATCACCAATCATCGATTTGATTTTTAATGGGCTATAGACGGTTAGCCCCTTGATAGTAGCTCCCCAAAGCGATTTATCATCATCAATAAAACCGATAGGATAGTACTCCCTACCATCCGACAGCGCCGTTGCAAGCTGTATTCCAGCCCCTCCAGCCCCATAAATTAGCACAGCATCTTTATTAAGATGGTACCTAATAAGCCAGTGGTAATAGTGTCGAATTAATAAACGGCTACCTCCAACATAAACTAAGGCGGCCAGAGCAAAAATGATTGGGGCAGAGCGAGGGTATGGTGATAGCTGAAAAATAGTTGCTAAAGACCACAGGAGAAGAGCTAGTAACATAACTCCCTTAGTCACAGCCCATATAGCCTGAACTCCAATAAAGCGAACAACCGCTCGATAAAGCCCCAAGCGCATAAAGATGCAGACACCCACAATGGGAATAACAATAAAAAGCCACCAAGAACTAACAAGATAAAAGTGAGGCCACCAATCAGATAAGCGCAACGCATAGCCAGACCAAAGCGCTAAAGGCAGGGCGACTAAATCAGCACAAACCATAATAACACGTTTGTAGAGACGCTTCATGGTCACGGCTTTATAGATAAAACTATGGGTGAATTGAGAATTCATTAATGATTTCGCTCTACAATATTAATCATGTCACACAAAGGTTTTACAACTAATATCCAGATATCAACTTAACTGCTGCCTCAAATGCTCAATAATACGACTTGATGCCTTTCCATCCCAAAGAGGAATGTCATGTCCTTGCTTAAAACTCCCCTCTTGAATCGAGGCCAAATTTGCTTTTAACTGAACAAGATCTGAACCTATTAATACGTTAGTCCCTTGATCAATAGTCACGGGACGCTCGGTATTCGGTCGCATTGTAACACAAGGGACTTTGAGATAAGACGTTTCTTCCTGAATACCCCCTGAGTCCGTGACCACCCCAGCGCTTTGACTGACTAAGTTAATAAAATCCAGATACCCCATTGGGTCAACAATATTTAATCCTGGAATAGCCTCCAATTCAGCCAACAAACCCAGCCTCTCCAAAGAGTGCTTTGTGCGTGGATGCAATGGCATAACCAGAGGAAAGTGGGATGTCATAATCGATATAGCAGAGATCAAATGCTGAAGTGTTGATTTTTCATCCACGTTCCCTGGTCGATGAAATGTTGACACTAAATACATACCAGGCTCTAAATGTAAACTAGAGAGTGTCGATGAATGACGCTTTGATTTTTCCAACATTTTTACTAAAGAATCGATCATTACATTACCTACTAAATGAGCACGGTCACCCATCCCTCCCTCTTTTAAGTTCTCCATACCCGATACTTCAGTAACATATAGAAAATCACTGATTTTATCAGTTGCTATACGGTTTAACTCTTCTGGCATAGTAAGATCAAAGCTACGTAAACCTGATTCCACATGGGCAACTTTAATCCCTTGCTCTTTTGCCGCACTAGCGCAGGCAATTGTAGAATTAACATCACCGACCACTAAAACTAAGTCTGGTTTCTCTGCTTTTAGAATATCAGAAAAATGTTGACTAATTTGCTCTATTTGCTGCTCTCTAGTTACCGCACCAGAACCTATACCCATATTGATATCCGGCCTAGGAATAGCCAAATCATCAAAAAAGATTTTCGACAGATTCTCGTCGTAATGCTGCCCTGTATGTACCAACACCTGTTGAATGTGCTGATACTTTTCCATTTCTGCTATTAATGGAGCAATTTTTATAAAGTTAGGCCTAGCACCAGCAACATTAATAATTTTCATAATGATTAAACAAAGAAATTAAAGAAAGATTGAGAGGAGAGCGATTGATAAGGCCACTTTTATTATAGAAACACTGCATCATGCACAAAATTCCAGGTATAAGCTCCAAAAAGACTGACTTAAACCACACCTATACTTAAGCCACTACGCTAAATGGGCAATTATACACTATTACTTAACGAATAATAGTTATTGCCGTATTAGCAGTAGTTTTCCCTCTTCCGGTATATAACATTAATAGGGAACTTCTGAATAAAGTCCCAGCAAGTGTGCTGATATAACCTAAAGGTTCAAAATGGTATAGTGAAAGAATTATAACGTGATACAATCCAGATGTTCAGAAAATAACAGATTAATATTCCTACATTGGGTAGCTATGCCTATATCAAAGCCCGTTAATTCCCCTCTTTATCCTTAAACCCATTCCTCAAACCGCATTATTGCCTAGCTCATTACATCAACAAGTCAGCCCAAATAGCTTATTAAATAGCCTTTTAAAGAAACAACCTGAAGCTCTAAAAACATCAAAAACAAGCCTACCTTTCGGGCTTGAAAGGACGAACGGTTTACGGCATTATTGTTCGCCTGTTTGACTGGGTGGGTAGTTTAGGGTCCATTTGCAAATTCTACATGGTAAATATCAAGCTCACGATAACAACACCCACCTAAATGGCTAGTGATTAGCTATAGGCGACTGGCAGCGTTACTGCCGATGATACCCTACCCATAAAATAAAAAACCATTAATGATATAGACTCTAATAAATATTAACCAATGCGGATTTAACAGACCATAAATGAGAGATAAAGCTGATCATATCTTTTTACAAGGAAAGAGTACACGACTTACTTTAACCAGAATAATCATGCATTCTGAAAATATTCTTTTCACAACCAACCTATCATTTTCTATATAAATATTACTATGAAACAAGTGTTGCAAAATTTAAAATCTGGTGAAACCAGTGTTGTCGAAGTACCTAGCCCGCAGGTAAAAAGTGGCCACTTAAAAATAAAAACTAACGTGAGCCTTATCTCTGCCGGTACAGAAAGAATGCTAGTGGATTTTGGCAAAGCTAACTATATCAATAAAGCGCGACAACAACCAGAAAAGGTCGCCCACGTTATTAGAAAAATCAATACTGATGGTTTAGCTGCTACTGTGGGTACAGTCATGGCTCGTTTGGATGAGCTGCAGCCTTTAGGGTATTCAAACGTAGGCGTTGTCCTAGAGGTCGGTAATGGTGTTACAGAGTTTAAAGTGGGCGACAGAGTGGTTTCTAATGGTCGTCATGCAGAAATAGTCAATGTACCTCAGAATCTATGTGCCAAGATACCCGATAACGTGAGTGACGAAAGAGCCGCGTTCACTATCGTTTCCTCGATTGGTTTACAAGGTATTCGCTTAACGAACCCAACGTTAGGTGAGAGCTGTGTTGTTTATGGTCTTGGATTAATTGGCCTATTAACTGCACAAATGCTAAAAGCAAATGGGTGTCGTGCTTTAGGTATCGATGTTAATACTGCGAGAGTACAACTTGCTAAAGACTTAGGTATTGAAGCGATTGATTTATCATCGGGTGTTGATCCTATTGCTGCTGGTATTGCATTTAGTGGCAGCACTGGGGTTGATGCGGTATTAATTACCGCATCAACTAAAGATGACTCTATTGTTCACTGCTCTGCACAAATGTGTCGAAAGCGAGGTCGCATTGTGCTGGTGGGTGTTACAGGCTTGAAATTAAACCGAAGTGACTTTTATGAGAAAGAGTTAAGCTTTCAAGTATCATGCTCGTATGGCCCTGGGCGTTACGATCCATTTTATGAAGAAAAAGGCAATGACTATCCTTTAGGCTTTGTGAGATGGACTGAACAACGTAATTTTAAAGCCGTACTAGCGTTGATGGAGTCTGGTGCAATAAATACCGAAACAATGGTAAGTGCCTATGAATCAATTCAAAACGCCCCATCAGCTTACGAACAGGTTATTAACGGTAACGTTATCACGGTGTTATTAAAATACCCTGAAGTTGTAGCACAAGATACCCGAACCATTAATCACTCAAGTACCACCACTCACATTCAAAATGCTAACCCCGATGAACCACGGGTTGCGGTTATTGGAGCAGGCAACTTTACTAAGGTTCGTTTAATGCCAGCACTCAAAGAAGCGCATGTTACCCTTGATACTATTGTCAGTTCACAGGGTATCAGTTCTGCATCTGCCGTTAAAAAATTTGGCTTTATGCAAAACAGTAACGATACGTCCAATGTTTGGAACAACACTCAAATAAACACTGTTTTTATTACTACCCGTCATGATAGTCACGGTAATTTAGTTAAAGCGGCTATTGAAAATAACAAGCACGTTTTTGTCGAAAAACCGTTAACCATTCTTGAAGACGAATTTAAGGATATTCAAACATTAGTGAACGAAAAAACCTTATCTTCGAATAACAAAGGCACGCCAATTATTATGGTGGGTTTTAATCGCCGTTTTGCTGCCTTAGTACAAAAGATGAAACAAATGGTTGATGGACGCACTCAACCTCTAACAGCCATTTATACAGTCAATGCTGGCAATATACCTGTTGATCACTGGACCCAAAGTATGGAAATCGGCGGGGGCCGTATTCTTGGAGAAGCCTGCCACTTTATTGATCTACTGGCTTTTCTCGTAGGAAAACCCATAACTGCCGTAACAGCTATACCAATGGGTAGTTCACCAGGCGTTTTAGTGACTAATGATAAAGTGAGTATCATTTTAGAATTTGAAGATGGTTCTCATGGTACGATTCATTACTTTGCCAATGGCTCTAAACGTTTTTCCAAAGAAAGAATTGAAATTTTTTCTGATGGACGTATTGCACAAATAGATAATTTCCGTGATCTAAAAACCTATGGATTTAATAATAAAGCAACATTTTCTTTACCTAACCCTTTCAGATTGACCAAAGGACAAGATAAAGGCCACACTAAAGGGTTCCTTTCTTTTATTGAAGCAGTCCGCAGTGGCAAGCCATCGCCAATTCCTTTTAATGAAATTGTAAACACTACTGAGGCTAGTTTTGCTGCTGTTAAATCTGCATCAATACATCAACGAGTCGTCCTTTAAATGAATACTCAAAAAACGATTTTGAATCGCCCTCTCATTGTTGTGGGTGCAGGACGTTCGGGAACAACAATGATTAGAGAAGCCTTAACACAACATAAGGATATCGGAGGCTTTCATTATGAGATGAATTACTTATGGCGCTATGGAAACACCTCACTTAAGCACGATCTTTTACAACCCGATCTACACCTAACACCAAAAATTACCCGCTATATCCGTAAAATCTTTGCTGAAGAAAGTGTAAAGCAAGGTAAATCAAGAGTGCTAGATAAAACAGTGGCCAATGTCATGCGATTGAACTATATACAAGAAGTCCTCCCGGAAGCGAAATTTTTACATGTTATTCGTGACGGCCGAGCTGTAACAGCATCAGCCATCAAACAATGGAGTGCCCCTCAGTCGGGCAATTACTATGCGTCAAAAGCTAAAACCATCCCTTTATCTTCACTACCTAGGGTAGCCACTCGCTATGCTTACAATAAGTTGATCAGTTACTTTCGTCAGCGCAACTATCGTCAAAGCTGGGGGCCTCGTTGGGTAGGTATCGACAAAGCTGTACGCGATCTCCCTCTTATTCAAGTGTGTGCTCGCCAATGGAAGGAGTCTGTAAGTACCGCTCTGGCTCAAAAAGACATGCTGCAACCCAACGCTTATTTGGAAGTTCGGTACGAGCAATTAGTACAAGACCCTAACAATCAATTTAAACGCATCCAAGATTTTTTTGAATTGGGTGAAGACAACGTATTTGAAGAATGGATCAGTACCCAAATTGATTCAAATAGACAAGATAAATGGCAAAAAGACCTTTCTAAAAATGATTTAGCATTAATTGAAGATGAAATTTCTCCTCTACTAAGGGAATTGGGGTACCAATGAGCAAAAAATATAACCTGTGGATTTTAAACCATTACTCAGGCAACTTACGCAATGGTATGGAATATCGGCATTTCTTTTTAGCAAAGCACTTACGTCGGTTAGGCCATAGAGTGAGTATTGTTGCTTCAACTTATAGCCATTTATTTTCAATGCCGCCATCAACAACTCGATTAGTAGAACACGAAGAAATCGATGGCGTTGAATTTGTCTGGTTAAAAGTACCCCGATATGAGAACAATGGTGTTAAGCGATTAATCAATATGTTGAGCTATAGCTGTTCAGCGCAGTTCTTTAATCTTCAAAAATATATTGGCAGACCTGATGCCATTTTAGGTAGTTCTCCCCACCCTTTTTGCCTACTGAATACTCTACAGTTAGCAAAGCGTTTTAACGTACCTAGCGTAGCTGAAATTAGAGATCTGTGGCCATTAATGCTCGTTGAATTAGGTTCAATCAAACCAAATCACCCTCTCTGTAAAGTGTTTCAATCGATTGAAAATAAGGCCTTCCGAGAAGCCAATCGGATTATTTCTTTATGGCATACTGCCGACCGATATATGTTAAACCATGGTGTCTCTGCTGAACGCTACCGCTATTTACCTAATGGAATTGAGTTAGAAGATAAAATCTATAAGGGACAACACCCTTTATTAGACGCTGTTGTTCAGCAAAAAGCCGCTGGGCGTTTTGTCGCTGGTTATGGTGGTAGCCACGGACATGCAAATCCGTTACAACAAGTTATCGATGGCTGCCATATTTTACAACAGGAATCTGTCGATGATATTGCTTTTTTTATGGTCGGTGATGGTCCTGATAAAGCAGATGCCGTGACTAAAGCCAAACAGCTGGGCCTTAAAAATATGTATTGGTTTGATTCAGTCCCTAAAGATGTGATTATGGCTTTTTACCAAGAGCTCAACTGCACCTTTATCGGTCTAAAAGACCTCCCCCTATTTAAATATGGCCCAACCCCTAACAAATTAATGGATTATCTAGCCGCTAGCAAGCCCATTATTTATGCTATTCGTTCCAGTTTCAACCCTGTCCGTGAACACAAACTAGGGCTATCTATTGAACCTGACGACGGCCAAATATTGGCTCAAGCGCTCAAGCAAATGCGTGATATTTCTCCAGATGAACGTTTACTGATGGGGCAACGAGCACGTGATTTTGCTGAAAAAGAACACTCTTATAAAGCCCTAAGCAAACGATTGGATGACATTATATTGGAACTATTGTGATAAACAAATTATTCAATCGTTTTAACCGTCTTGCTAATGAATTACGTTTACTGGGTTTTAAAGCATCGTATCGGCGTATCATATTTGAAGTGCGTAGACGCCTTGGATTAGATGCTATCGTCAAACGACCAAGACAGTTTTCTATTAAACAATACTTACGGACCTCACAATCACTCCCCACCGAAACGACAGAATATATTCAGTATTGGCGTTTACATCGTACACGCCTTGGCCTTAATAAAGCGGATGATGCACAGCGGTTACTTTTGGAACTCATCCCTACTGAACATCAAGAAGCGATTAGTCGTCGTGCCCTAGAGATACATGAGGGAATCTATCAACAATTTAGCCACAATAAACAACAATACTCTAGTGACAATTTATGGTATCAGAACCCCGAAGACGGCATTATTTGGCCGCAGACACACTCGTCTAAAATCTTACTCCATTTAAGACAATATGGTGATATCAAACTCGTTTGGGAAATCGGTCGGTTTAGCTGGGCAATGGATTTAGTGAGAGCCTGGATTTTAGACCGTAATGATACTCATATTGATTTGTTATTTAAACTGATTCAGGACTTTGCGGATAATAATCCTTTATATATCGGCCCTCAATGGACTAGCGAACAAGAAGTGGGTATACGTGTATTAATGCTGACTTTTATACAAGAAGTATTAGCAGAAGAAGATGTCTTAACTGGAGAACGTTTACAATTATTACATGCGTTGTTGGAACTGCATGGACATTATCTTGAGCACGATTTAAACTACGCAGAAATTGCCATTCGAAATAATCATTTAATTCATGGAGCTATAGGGCTTTATGCCGTAAGCAGTGTTTTACTATGGCATCCTAAATCAACACTATGGCATCAAAAAGCAGCAACGGTATTACAAGCAGCAGTAGAAGAACAGTGGTACGATGACGGCGGCTATGTACAGCCATCCCATAATTACCAACGCTCCGCATGGCATGGTATGTTATGGGCAAGGATGATTGCTCAACCCTTAGGGGACACGGCATTAGTGAATGCTATTCACTCAAAAGCTTCAGCCTCATACCGTTTCTTTATATCTCAACTTAACTTAACCACTGGGATGTTACCCAATTGGGGACCGAATGACGGCGCATTAATCGGATTATGGACCTCCTGCGACTATGCTGACTATCGCCCCTTAATTCAAACGCTAGGCTATTTAAGTAACAACACCCTGCCTTTTACAGAAGGCCCCTGGGATGAAGAACTATTTTGGTTCTGTGGTAAAGATAGCCTGGATGCCAATCGCTATTTATTTCAACACTCTGAGTTAGTGAATTTAAACAAACAAGGTCTACATATCCTAAGGCCATCACCTAGCACATTTGCTGTGTTACGTTGTGGTTCTGTGAGCAGTCGGTATGGGCAGCAAGCAGATCAACTTCACGTTGATTTATGGGATAGTGGCAATAATATTGCTTTAGATGCGGGAAGTTATAACTACAATAAAGGTATCCATATTCATAATTGGTTTCGAGGCACTGCCAGCCATAATACCGTCATCATCGACGAGCTGGATCAAATGATACCTCATCGCACCTTCAAATACTTACGCTGGACAAAGGCAGACTATCAAGTCTGTAATATTAAAGGGGTCGACCATGCTATCTTAGGTGTTCATCATGGCTATACTCGGTTAGAAGGTTGCTGGGGTCATGCAAGATTATTATTATATGTGAATCAGTCGTGGATCATTATTGACCGACTCTGGCCGATGGAACCCTCTGATCGTGAGGTAACATTGCGTTTACATTGGCAATTACCACCAGGTAATATTCAGACAGGGAAAGAACATGTTCAGCTAACCATCAAAGAAGATAGCTATTACTTTTCATTAATATGTAGTCTAAATCACTCGTACCTAAGCGTAGTACAAGGCGAAGATCGTAAACAGAACTTTGATGGTTGGCATTCTCGTTATTATAATAACAGAGAACCGATACCCGCTATAAACCTAAAAGCCCAAGCAGCAAGTGAATGTTTATATATCACCGTGGTTGGCAAAGAAAAAGCCATGATCGAACTTATAGAGGATAATAAGAGTGTTAAGATAAATCGTGATCACACGATTTCCTTGCAGGTTTTATTTAACACGGCTCCCTCATTATTAGAAAAATTATTATAATGACTCATCATTTTCAACCAACTGGTCTATCAACATACCAACAAGTGATTAAACGGCTATTTGACTTTAGCAGTGCTTTTTTGGGTTTATTATTAGTCTGGCCTATTATCCTTATCGCAGCTCTTCTCTCCTCGTTTGATACCAAAGCCAATGGATTTTTTATACAAAAACGCGTAGGTAGAAATGGAAAAATATTTCATTTACTGAAAATTCGAACGATGCGTATCGATACAGCGAATACCAGCACAGTAACAACTCGTAGTGACGCTAGAATAACACGCCTAGGAACATGGTTTCGACGTTTTAAAATAGATGAATTACCACAACTTGTTAATGTGCTGCTAGGCCATATGAGCCTTGTTGGACCAAGACCCGATGTTCCCGGCTATGCGGATCAACTTATCGGTAGTGATCGCATTATTCTGAGTATAAGACCTGGTATCACTGGTCCTGCATCATTAAAATATGTCAATGAAGAAGAGCTGCTTAATACTCAAGATAATCCAGAAAAATATAATAATGAAGTGATATGGCCAGATAAGGTCACTATTAATAAAGAGTATATTATGCATTACTCATTTATTGATGATATTAAATATATTATTAAAACGTTGAGAGCTTAATATGTCAGGCACTACTTTTTCACCATGGCCCTGTTTTTCAGATGAAGAAGGCGAAGCCGTCAAACGTGTACTACTTTCCAATAAAGTCAATTACTGGACAGGTGAAGAGGGGCGCCAGTTCGAAACCGAATTTGCTGCTTTCGCTGATACAGACCATGCTATCGCTGTAGCTAATGGTACGGTTGCATTAGATTTAGCTCTCCATGCATTAAACATTGGTGCAAACGATGATGTTGTTGTGACCCCACGCACCTTTTTAGCTTCTGTTTCCAGCATTATTACTGTTGGCGCCAACCCAGTGTTTGCAGACGTTGATCTGAACAGTCAAAACATTACTGCAGAAACTATAACCACTGCCCTCACCCCAAATACTAAGGCGGTCATTGTTGTGCACTTAGCAGGAATGCCTGCTGAGATGGATGCGATTATGGCGTTATCAAAGCAGCACAATTTTTATGTGATTGAAGATTGTGCACAAGCTCATGGAGCAAAGTATAAAGGTAATAGTGTGGGATCTATCGGCCATATTGGCGCATGGTCTTTTTGTCAAGATAAAATCATGACCACCGGTGGTGAAGGTGGTATGGTCACCACAAATGACAAAACACTGTGGTCAAAAATGTGGAGTTATAAAGATCACGGAAAAAGTTATGCTACGGTTTACCATAAAAAACACCCATCAGGGTTTCGTTGGCTACATGAGAGCTTTGGTACCAATTGGCGTATGACAGAAATGCAAGCCGTATTGGGACGAATACAATTGCAAAAAATGAGTGAATGGAAAAGCAAGCGTCAGTCTAACTCCATGAAAATAGATAAAGTATTATCTGAATTTACGTGTATTAGAACAGAAATATCACCCAACTATATTGACCATGCTAAGTATAAGCACTACGCATTTGTAAATCCTGAATACCTTAAAAAGGGTTGGGATAGAAATAAAATTATTAATGAGATTGTTCAAGCTGGAGCGCCTTGCTATCAAGGTAGCTGTTCTGAAGTGTATTTGGAAAAAGCATTTGATAATACCCCTTGGCGCCCCAACAATCGACTCCCCAATGCTAAACTACTGGGTGAAACGAGCTTAATGTTTTTAGTTTATCCAACCTTAACGATGGCTGAAATTGAAAAGGTATGTTCAATTACCCGTAGTATTTTATCTAAAGCTTGTATATAACCATAACTATGGATTTGAATATTTGCTTAATCCCCCTCTATGAAAACCAATCAGTATTTTTCAGGGCCGACTATTTATCCCGCATTGTGGGAGAGTCGTTGTGTCTTTTATAGTGCTGAGTTGATATTGTGATAACTCGCTTAAGTTATATCTCTACCCACAAATGATTCAATGGGAAATATAAAGCCGAACATGTAGGGATACGTTCATGATTAAATAACGTAGTATAGTATTGTAGTTGTTTTTGATGCTGCTGTTTTTGTTCGTTTATAAATGCTTCCTGTGTTTGGTTTTCACTGGGTTGGCTGTTTTTATAATCCACAACCCAACGAATTCTTTCTTTCATACCTTTTATCACTTTAGTGTCGATAAAAGTACGATCTATGATATGCTGACCTTTACTATCCCAAAGCTGCAATTCAGTGGCACTATCCTCATGAGTATTATCCAACAGCCATTGCCCTGTTTTATCGTTAAGGGTTTTATCAATAGCTTGATGTACAATATCAACAGCCTGATCGAGACGCCGTGGGTTTATGCCTTTTTGGGCAAGCTGGATTTTCCATAGACATTGTTGTTTCTGAATGCGCGTTCTATTCCAGTTTTTATAACCTGTTTCGGTAATATGCTGCAATGCAAGATGAATTACCGTGCCTATATAACGTTGTTCGCGTTGCATTAATGCATCAGGCGTAGCAACATTTTTTCTGGTGGTATTGTTTCGGTGATTGACTGTTGCTAATTGATTAGTGCCACGGTAGGGTTTAAGTAATTCGTTTTTCTGAATGACAGGGGCTTCCCAGTTTGGGGGCAGACTGGCAATATGGCTAGGATGACTCAGCTTTGTCGTTTTTTTAGACATTGCTTGACTGTCTTTTTGCTTGTTAGGTTCAATAATATGTAGTAGGTTTTGTTGGTCATTCTGGCCTATTGCAGACCATAGGCGTTGTAGTAAGGTTTGAGAACTTGGCTCTTTTAAGTGTTTTAAGGTCAGTGGACCACTGCCCTCGTATGTCCTATGATCAATACCGGCGTAAGCCACTAAATGTAATTGCTTAATAGCTCGTGTGCAACCGACATAAAGTAAACGATCAGATTCCAATTGATCTTTTTCAGTATGCTGTTGTTGGATAAAATGGTAAATAGGATCTTTATTATCGCCGGTAGCATTAATGGGACTAATCAACAGTTGTCGTTGTTGTTGATGGGTTTGTTCAGAATAGTCTATACGCTCTAACCACAAGAGTAGTTCTTTGTTACTACTTCGCGAACGCTTGTCCAGACTAGGAATAATGACTGTATCAAATTCCAGGCCCTTGGATTTATGGATTGTCATAATTTGTACTGGTGGTACGCTATTCTCCTTATCCGATATAGTGGGCTTGGCATAAAGCTCATTAACAGCTTGTTCCAAATCCTGCCAACGTGTAATAGTGCCACCTTGCTCATAGTGATCAAGCAAAGCAAGAAATGTATTTACATTTTCCTTATCGTGGATATTGATTAATAAGCCTGGGCCACCTAAAGCCAGCCAGATACCATGAATCCAATGACGTAAGGAATGCCGTTTTTGTTGTGCCAGAGCTGTGCTTATTACCCTAGCAAAACGTTGCAGTTTTTTCTGACCGGCCGATGATAAATGATGAATGATACCATCTTGCTGAGCAATATCGAGAATACGGCTTATCAATAAAGGCCAGTGCTCTCCTTCTTTTCTATCATGTACTAATGTGTGCAAGTCGTGCATATTCAAACCACACCAGGGTGCACGTAATATTGCCAGCCATGCAATACGGTCCTGAGGATAGAGGAGCGCTTTGGTGAGTGACAACATGTCCAGTACTGGCATACAAGTGTCTAGTCGATCAATATCATTGGCTTGGTAGGTAATACCACTATCATTAAAAGAAGAAATTATGGTTTGCGCATGAGCCTTACTGCGTACTAATACAACAAGGCTATCTTTGGGACGTTGGCGTTGAGTCTGCTGAATAATGTCAGTGACTACACGAGCTTCATCCTGTCGTGAAAGCAGATTGTCTTCATAAGCTAATAGGTGAGTTTCTACGGCAGGAATATTCAAAGCGGATTTAAAACTGGTAGATGGGCTATAGGCCACTGCTCCTCGGTTACTGTTATTAACAGCAGGGAAAATACGTTGAAAACTTTGGTTAACCCAATTGACTATACCTTGCTGGGAGCGAAAATTCACCTGTAAATTTAACGGTTCTAATGTAATATCACTTATGCCATGCTGACGCACATCCAGAAAAATTCCTACATTAGCATCACGAAAACGATAACAGGATTGCATCGCATCACCTACTACAAATAACGTGCGACCATCATGAGTTTGCCAGCCTGCGGTCAGTCGTTGCAATAGTTCTAATTGGGTGGTTGATGTATCTTGAAATTCATCCACCAAAATATGCTGGATCTTATAATCCAACGCTAAGGCTAAATTGGTAGGCCTATCAGGTTCACCCAAGGCATCTAATGCCGCCAGAGTAACAGCCAGATAATCAATTTTCCCTAATTGTTGAAAAGTAATGTGTAAGTTTGAAGCTAGGTTGATTAATACATGGGTTAAGCTGTCTAATAATTCCCATTGGTTTTCCGAGTAACCAGAAGAAGGTAGCGTTCGAATTTGGTGTAGCGTACTTTCCAACTCACTTATTTTTTGTGCTTCCGTCAGTAATTCAGCCATACGTTGTTTAAATATTTTGGCACTTTCTTTTTGTTCTGGGGATAAACTTCTGTCCAAAGGTGATAAAAAACCAATGGTTTTGGTAGCACTTTTACGTAAGCTACCGGCTTGTGTTAACAGTAGTTCAGCGATTCCTAACCATTGAGGTATAAAAGATGAATCGGCACTCGGTAAGCCTGTTAAACCCAGACAGCTCTTAATAGGGGATGATGAATCTTGTAAATTATTAGCTGCATGGTCAGCCAATAGGACTAATTCACTCGCAATAGGCAATAGAGTGTGTTGCAAGGATTGTAAGTGTTCTTCAATCACTTCAACCAACATAGCCTCTAACAATTCACGCTGATTTTTTGTTTGAAAAACAATCCCCAACCATTGATCTCGTTTGACCAATAATCGAATAAATAAGGTTTCAATTTGATCCAATTGATTATTAAAATGTTTTACCAAACGAATTAAATCGCCTTGTATCTCCGAAGGTCGATGCAACTGTTGTAAGGTCTCACGAGCAGCTAATTGGTATGCTCTATTCACATTATCGAGTATCTCTGATGTATGCCCTAACTGGCTTTCAAAGGGCATTTGCTGGCTGAGAGAGCGGCAGAGGCTATCAATAGTCATAATACGCAATCGGTTTGGACAACTCAATAACTGCCATTGCTTGTCTTTATTACGTTGTAATACGGCCTGTGCTAAATGCCAGGTGGTTTTTTCATAATCAGCTTCCGGTTCTGTGGGTTGTTGTTGAGCATTATCGAGGGCTTCTAAAATACGGGCCTGCATTTCAGCAGCCGCTTTACGGGTAAAAGTAATAGCCAGTACATTTTCAGGTTCATCGCATTGAGCCAATAGAGCTAATACACGTTGAGTTAATAAGCCGGTTTTACCGGAGCCAGCAGGGGCACTCACAGCAAAGGAAAGCTGGGTATTTAACGCGCGTTGTCGTGCAGCTTGGTCAATGAGTCGTTTATTAGCTATCATAATGGGGTTAGCAACAATACACTTTCTCTAGAACTGTAACCATTCAATGCATCAATGCAATCCTGAACTGTGAGCTGGATGCCTGCCAACAACAACCAGAGCCTTCTGGGACCACTGACCATGAACAAAATATTAACATAGTGTACAGATTATTTCCGATCCACTAGTCATGATCTTGTAGGCCCTGCTCTGTAGATATAGCAGGCTTTTTGGCAACAACACCATCGACGAGAGTAAATGAGAGCGTTTTAGAAGAATAAACAAATTTTTGACACTAAAAAACAGAAATAGCCTCGTAAAGTCAACCAGTTAAGGTAGAATAGCTGTCCTTTACTTTTTAGCAATTAGATTTAAATAATGAGCACTTCCACTCTTAAAACCCTTAAAGCCATCTTATCTGAGCGTATTATGCTGTTGGATGGCGCTATGGGGACAATGATTCAGCGGTACACACTGGAAGAAGCTGATTTTCGAGGAGACCGTTTTCAGCAACATACTTCCCCCCTAAAAGGTGATAATGATCTGTTAGCAATTACTCGACCAGATATTATTCAAGCCATTCATGAAGAGTACTTTTCTGTAGGCAGTGATTTCGCAACAACCAATTCCTTTAATGCCACGACGATTGCTCAGGCAGACTATGCCATGGAAGCCCATGTCTATGATATCAATTACCACGCTGCACAGTGTGCCCGTCGTGCGGCGGATAAATGGACAGCAAAGACGCGGAATCAACCACGTTTTGTTATTGGTGCTCTAGGCCCCACTAATCGTACAGCTTCATTATCGCCTGATGTTAATGATCCCGGTAAGCGTCTGGTAACCTTTGATGAATTACGAGGGGCGTATTTACAGGCGGCTAATGCTTTGTTGGAAGGAGGCGCCGATATTCTGATGATCGAAACGGTATTTGATACCCTTAATGCCAAAGCAGGACTATATGCTATGGCCGAAGTGCGTGAAAAATGGGGAAATGTGCCTGTAATGGTTTCAGGTACGATTACCGATGCCAGCGGGCGTACTCTATCAGGGCAAACTGTAGAAGCTTTCTGGATCTCCATGATGCATGGAGATCTGCTGAGCGTCGGCCTAAATTGTGCACTGGGAGCGAATGAAATGTTGGCCTATATTAAACGCCTGGACCAAATATCCACCAGTTTTGTTTCTGCGCATCCAAATGCAGGTCTGCCTAATGAATTTGGTGAGTATGATGAATCCCCAGAGCAAATGGCCTCACAAATAGAATGGTTTGTCAAAGGTGGACATATTAATATTTTGGGGGGATGTTGTGGCACAACACCGGATCATATCGCAGCACTTAAAGCATTGGCAGATAATTATGCCCCCAGAACTATTAGGCACTGTACATAACGAGTAGACAATATTAAGTAATAGATAACCCAATATGAATCAAGTAATGCCCGATATGGTACTCAGTGGTCTTGAGCCACTAAGAGTCAATAAAACTACCGGCTTTGTTAATGTAGGCGAACGTGCAAATGTAACAGGTTCGAGAAAATTTGCCCGTCTAATTCAGGAAGAAAACTATGACGAAGCGATAGAGATTGCCCGTATTCAAGTAGAGGATGGTGCTCAGATACTGGATATTAATATGGATGACGCTATGTTAGATGGTGTAAAAGCTATGCGTCGTTACCTTAACCTGTTGGCAGCGGAACCGGACATTTGCCGTGTTCCTTTTATGATTGATTCCTCTAAGTTTGACATTATTGAAGCTGGTTTGCAGTGTGTTCAGGGTAAAGCCATTGTTAACTCGATTTCCTTAAAAGAGGGAAAAGAAGAATTTATTCATTACGCGGGTAAGGTCAAGCGTTATGGCGCCGCTGTTGTTGTGATGGCTTTTGATGAAAAAGGACAAGCGGATACCTATCAACGTCGTATTGATATTTGTAAAGCATCCTACGATATTTTGGTGAACGAAGTGGGTTTCCCAGCAGAAGATATTGTGTTTGATCCTAATATCTTCCCCATTGCGACTGGTATTAGTGACCACGATAATTATGCAGTTGATTTTTTTGCGGCAACTCGATGGATTAAGGAAAACCTGCCGGGTGCAAAAGTATCTGGTGGTCTATCTAATGTATCCTTCTCTTTCCGTGGTAACAATACAATCCGTGAAGCGATGCACTCAATATTTCTTTACCATGCCATTAAACAAGGCATGGACATGGCCATTGTTAATGCGGGTATGTTAACAGTATATGATGACATTCCCAAAGACTTGTTGGAAGTGGTTGAAGATGTAGTACTTAATCGCCGTGAAGATGCCGGTGAACGCTTGGTTGATTTTGCTGAACAGGTTAAAGGTCAATCAGCTAGGATTAAAGAGAGTGATAAATTAAAATGGCGTGAAAATAGCTTACAAGAGCGTATTACCCATTCGCTGGTTAAAGGTATTACAGAGTTTATTGAAAAAGATGTAGAAGAAGCTCGTCAGCAAGCCGATAAGCCATTGCATGTTATCGAAGGCCCATTAATGGTGGGGATGAATGTGGTTGGTGACCTATTTGGCGCAGGCAAAATGTTTTTACCTCAGGTAGTGAAGAGTGCCCGTGTGATGAAAAAAGCGGTGGCTTATTTACTGCCCTATATTGAAGAAGAAAAAAAACGTTCTGGTGATGAAAGCCAAAATAATGGCACCATTGTAATCGCTACTGTTAAAGGTGATGTGCATGATATTGGTAAAAATATTGTGGGTGTTGTTTTATCCTGTAATAACTACGAAGTAATTGACCTAGGTGTTATGGTGCCACCAGAAAAAATTCTGGATGTCGCTATAGAGCATAATGCTGATATTATTGGTTTATCTGGATTAATTACTCCATCATTGGACGAAATGGTAACAGTGGCCAAAATGATGGAAGAGCGAGGCATGAATATGCCATTGTTGATCGGTGGTGCAACCACCTCTAAAGTCCATACTGCTGTTAAAATTGAACCGAAATATAGTGGTGTAACCAACCATGTGTTAGATGCTTCCAAATCGGTACCTGTCGTTAGTGGTTTACTTGGCGAAAGTAAAGACACATTTATTTCCTCTATTAAAGAAGACAATGAACAAGTACGTCTTAAAAATGCCAATAGAACAGCGAAGAAAGCATTTTCAAATCTAGAGAAGGCACGAGCTAATCCAGCCTTTATAGATTGGGATAGTTATCAAGTTGCTGTACCTTCTGTACTAGGCCAGCACATTTTTCTTGATTGTCCATTAACAGAAATCGTTGAACGCTTTGATTGGACACCATTCTTTAAGACCTGGGAATTACATGGTAAATACCCAGATATATTGACCGATAGTGTAGTGGGTGAAGAAGCGAGTAAATTATTTGCCGATGCTCGTCATAAGCTGCAGGAAATTATTGATAATAATTTATTGCACTGTCATGCAGTCATTGGTTTATACCCCGCCAATGGAATCAATAACGATCAAACTGAGCTATATAAAGATGAAAACCGTGATCAGGTTATTGCCACATTAAACCATCTTCGTCAACAAGTGGAGCGCCCCGCAGAGCGTCCCTATCGTTCATTGGCTGACTTTGTTGCACCCAAAAACTCTGGCGTAAAAGATTATATAGGAGGCTTTGCAGTAGCTTGTTTTGGTGCGAAAAAACTGGCTAAGCAATATGAAGCTAAACTGGATGATTACAATGCCATTATGATTAAAGCTATTGCGGATCGGTTTGCTGAAGCCCTGGCAGAACTCATGCATGAAAAAGTGCGTAAGCAGTATTGGGGTTATGGTAAAGATGAGCAATTAAATAATGAGGCGCTTATCAAAGAAGCTTATCAGGGAATACGCCCTGCACCTGGTTACCCAGCTTGTCCGGAGCACAGTGAAAAAGCAACTCTTTGGAAATTACTAGATGTTGAAAATGCGATTGGTAGTCAATTAACTGATAATTTTGCTATGTACCCAGAAGCAGCCGTCAGTGGTTGGTATTTTGCACACCCTGAAGCACGTTACTTCGGTTTAGGAAAAATTGATAAAGACCAAGTACTCAATTATGCAAAAAGAAAGGACTGGGACTTAGAAACTGCGGAACGTTGGTTAAGACCTGTTTTAGGGTATTAATTCGTTTAATGTAAATTTCTGGGTTTAAGACTAATTCTACAAATAATTCGGACAACATTTTATGGCGTAAACGGACAGTGCAATCATATCCTCTCCATTGTCTGGTTATGTGTTTTAAACTTCACTGGTTCTCTTCTGAATAAGCGTATACCCCCAAAATAGAACCAGCCAAGGGAAGACTAACCATGGGCCATTCAAAAAAATAAATTTAATCCATAAATCATTAAAGCTTGATATATTCACGCTTTCAAAGCCTGTAAGCATTTCTTCTCCATAGTAGTGCCATGTTAGTATGGTGTGCGTAACAGCCGTAGACATACAGAGAAGTATTCCCAATATATTTTTAAATTCAGATTTGAGCAGAAAATATAAACCGACTAAACCAATTGATCCATTAATGACAGAAAGTATTTCTATCATTAAAAAATGAGGTTCAGGGTTGTAATAACGAACGTCGCCACCATCGATGTATGCCCACCATGCATAAGCCCATATTTCATTTTTTGAATTAGAAATCGTCTCATGAAAAACTAACCAAAGCAATTGCCAACTTAAGTGAGTTAAATAAGATGCCAACATAAAAGCGAGACAAACATATTTTAGGCGTTCGACTTTCGACCAATTTTTTAGTCCAGGTAGAGGCAGAAAAGCTGCCCCCATTCCAGTCCAGTATGCTATGGCAACATGGGTAGCAAATATGTCCGCAAGTGCATTACGATCTAGTTCTAAACCAAATGCCAGATAGCTATAGATAGGAAAGGCAAATACCAAGCATCCAAAAGATATAATCCAAACACATTTAAGATCTTTGGGGATTCCGTTGTCATTTGCCATTAAAGGGCACCATTCATCAAGCCTACTTTTTTTCGTACGGCATAAACCAATCACTCGACAGTAAAGTCCACCTTGTTCATTGGTGATAGAACCAACAACATGTTCGACTCTGACACGAAACCGACTTTACAGAACAGTATTGGACACTGTGGATTATCAACATTGTGAAAAAACGATTTTGACTTCACACACTACCTATAGTGAATAACGAACAACCCATCGACTCAACGTAGAACGATCTACTGAGACGAATAATTATTCAAAAATTTTCTCTAGGTCTCGATACAATACACCGTATCCAACGTAGAAAAAGATCGCATGAAGAATGACTTCTCTAGGATAAAGTGCACCTTTGAAATCAATCATATAGTCCATCCTAATCAAAAAATTCTTATGATCCAAAAAATCAACGAAATATACGACAAAACCTAAACATATAGCAATGAATGATTGTGACCTTGTTAGCATAAACTATTAATATACATCTCTTTATTATCACTAATGATAATTTCATAAAATATTAGTTATAAGATTGTAGTAGTATGCTTCTTGTAATATATGATTAATACCTAAATTATTTTCACTAAAAATTCGATAATTTTTTATATAAATTTATGAGATATAAAAGTATGATAGAAAACGATAGAAATAACCTACCTATTAATAATGATGAACTTTATGTTACCGATGATTCTAATTTTATTTCATCATGCATAGAAAAAAGATTAAAAAAATACAATTCTGATACACTAACAGAACAATGGAAAGAAGCCAATATTACACTAAAAAAGTCTGATAGAGGTTATGAAACTCTGTATATTTGTGGGCAAGAAGTTATGTCTAATTTGCAAATACCCTATATGAAAAAATTGGCTGAAAATGCCTGCTTGAATGGTGGTAAAGTATTAAATATAGGTTATGGACTTGGTATTTCTGATAGCTTTATTGAAAAAAATAGAGAGTTAAATGGAGTAACTGAACATCATATTATAGAATTTAATAAACAAGTTTGTAAAAAAGCTGAAGCATGGCGAAAAACACAAAAATATAAAAAAAATATTTTTATTCATCAAGGACCATGGGAAACAATTGTACCAATGCTATCAATGCAATTTGACGGTGTTCTATATGATGGTTATCCATTACATAAAGATATGATATGCAAAGATGTTATTCCTTTCATAGAGGCGTCTGTCCAATACAAGCTGGTTAAAGAAAATGAGGGGGTTATGACATTTTTTATGGATTCTATTGACGGATTTGGTGAAGCCTTTAAAAAATTTCTTAAAGAGTATAGGATTACAATTTATTCAACAGAAAAAGTTACATTTCCTTTTGACCCTAATGCCGATGTTTTGCAATATAAATCCTTTATTGCTCCACTTTTAAGAGGCTTTAAATATCATGACTGATAATGTTGATACTGTATTATCTTTGATAAAAAATTTTATTCTTACTAGCAAATATAGACAACTGTGGTATATTAAAAATTTGAAGCGACAATTTATGGAAAATGGTTACGTTTACTTGCCTAACTTATTTTCATCTGAATGTTTTTCAACATTAAAACAAGAAGCTTTAAAATTAGAAAATCACGCTATAAACAGAAATTATTTTGCAGAAGAAACTAGTACTCCTCGTAATATGCAAGTCATTGGAGGAAGAAAATTGGTAGAAGTATCTCCTTTATTCCTCATCATATATTTGCATCATGAACTAAGAAATTTTATTCAATTGGCCACAGATAGCGCAGCACTAAATAGTGAAAACGAGCGGGAAGTTTTCGGCGTTCACTATATGACAAATACGAAAAATACTCATGGATGGCATTTGGATGATGGGCCTTTTATTTTGGTCTTATTTCTTCAGTCACCTGAAATAGGAGAAGGTGGATTAATGGAGTGTATTACTGATTGGGATATAATAAAACAACAACAAAATTTCAAAGAGGATCAAAATTTAGAGTCGCATATTGACTTATGCAGAAAAAAAGGACTCGTCAAGAAATTTTATCATGCTGAAGGTGATGCGTACTTGCTTGCGGGAAATAAAATACTTCACAGAGTATCCCCTATAACCAAACCAAATCGAAAAAGGATCATTTTTGTTAGTAGCTATTTAGAAACCCCCAATGCTGAATTTACATCCCGAGTCACTGGCCTATATGATGAGCCTAAAGGTTAAATGAATATTATGAATAGTTACTCCTTAACTACTAATCTAGTTCATGCAGGAGAAGAGAATATTTGTGAGGGTGCTGTATGTACTCCTATTTTTCAATCTTCTACTTACCTTACCCAAGAAAATGAAAAAGAATACCATGATGGCCGATATATTCGACTGAACAATACCCCGAATCAAATCAGTTTAGCCAAAAAATTAGCATGTATTGAGAAAGGTGAATTGGCGTGTTTATTTCCTAGTGGCATGTCTGCCATTTCCATGACAATGCTAACATTGCTTAAAGAAAAAGACACTATTGTTGCACAAAAATGTCTATATGGTGCCACACTTAAATTGATGAAATATGAATTTCCAAAACTGGGAATCCATACGAAATTTATTGATATTGATATGCCTAATACATGGGGAGATTCTGTAAACTCCAGTGCCAAGGTTTTATACATAGAAGCTATTACCAATCCTTTACTTGAAGTTGTTGACTTCCAGAAAATTGTGTATTTTGCTAAAGAGAATGGATTAATCACCATCATTGATAATACATTTGCTACACCTATCAATTTCAATCCTATTGAATTGGGATTTGATCTTGTTATACACAGTTGCAGCAAATATATGAGTGGCCATATGGATATAGTGGCAGGTTGTGTCATTGGAAAAAAAGAATTGGTTGAAAAAATCATCCAAAAAACTAATTACATGGGTTCTTGCCTGGATCCTAATGTTTGCTTCCTCTTAATGCGTTCAATGCCTACCCTTGAATTACGGGTGAAAATGCAAAATATTAATGCGTTACGACTTGCTCAGTTTTTAGAAAATCATTCTTCGGTAAAGCGTGTTATATATCCTGGTTTGGTTTCTCACCCGAATCATCAACAGGCAAAACAGTATTTCAGTGGTTATGGAGGCATGCTGTGTTTTGAGTTGAAGTCAACAACAAAGACTTCAGTACAAGAATTTCTGACTTTGCTACGCATACCATTGTTAGCACCCAGTTTGGGAGGAATAAAAACATTGATAACAAGGCCGGCACTTACCTCTCATGTCATGCTGCCATTAGAAAAAGAAAAACTTGATATTACACTAGAAATGATACGAGTGTCAGTCGGTATTGAGTCTATAGATGATTTGATAAAAGATTTTGATAATGCTCTTAGCACTGCTGTCCCATAAACATGGAATGAAAAAGGTTTAAATTTCAATAGGTTGGTACAATATAAGTGCCAACAAACACTGTATAACCAAGAGATTTAAGCCATGTCACATCATAATAAGGCATTCACTCAATGACTAAAATTTATTTCGAGACATAAATTTGAATCCTTGACCAAACAATACCATCAAGGACGACGTTTACGTAAAATATTCCGATGGTCTCAATTTGTTGTCCTTAATCTTGACCAGTTTTCTGGTCGAATAAGTTTCAGAGATATTGTGATCAACTGTTCTGCCCTATCCCATAAACTTTATCATATGGGAACCAGTAAGCTTCACGTTGGTTTATATCACAGCGGTTACTTGCCAACCCTTATGACCGTAACAGAAGGTAAAATACACGATATTACCGTGAGTCGAACACTCAAACTACCGAGGATTTATTTTGATTTTTGCGTCACTAACTCATGAGAAAATATAGGGGTGTCGATAATTTTGATAAGCTATCATTGCATCTTCTTTGGGTAGTTGATTATTGCCAAACATGGTAAGCTAAAATATTCAAGTTGCCGAATCGAGAGAAGAAGAATTAACTTGATAGTGTCGCCCGGGATTTCTTAAAAAGAAAGAATGCTACTATAATTAACATTGGATACCAATAATCTGCATAACTTGATATAAAAATCACACTAATAGAGAAAATTGATATATAAAGGTGAAATGAATATACTTTTCTTTTATTGTTCATAAGTATAAAAGCTGATGTAAATATAAAGATATAAGTTACTAAAAAGTTTATGCTTGCCATGCGCAAATAATTTTCAACGCGAAGGTCAAGCATCCAATATATAAATAAGCTTATACTCCAGAAAATCATTAATGCACAGAGTGCTAAATTTGGTGATGACGTTCTCTGATTAATCACAGAAAAGCTTTTTGGAAGTAATTTTTCTTTAGCGAGGAAGTATACTAATCTAGAAGACCCCCTTACCCATGAAATCGTCATTACAAATATAATGATGACAGCTAAAAAAGAAGTCACCTGTTCTGCATTTCTTCCAAAAGAGATAAAAAATATATCGGATAAAGATGTATTAGATTTTTCTAGTGTTTCTCTTCCTAAAGTTCCCACAGTAACAATAGATACGAGAGTAAAAAGTAGCCCAACTGTTAATGCAGATGATAAAAGTGATTTATTTAACGTTCGTGGATCTTTGAATTCTTCACTAGAAAAAATAGCATTTTCCCATCCAACAAAAGCAAAAAAACATATGAGAGGAACTGTCATGACTTCAGGCAGACTATAATGCAGGTCAAAAGTAAAATTATCTATTGAAATTTTAAAAAATGATGGAATAACTCCAACAATAATAATAAATAAAAATATAAAAAATACTATTTTTTGAAACTTCATGATAAGTTTAGCTTCAAACATATTGATAATAACGATAAATAGTAAAAATAAAAAAGCGAAAAAGACAAAGTTAAAATCTATGGAACCGATAGATCTTGATAGATACTCACTAAAAAATAGTGCAGTAGCGGGAACTCCAAAAAAAATAGCCGACAAGTAAAGTATTGAAGTTAGATGGCCCGCTGTTTTACCCAAGCCCTGAGCTATGAAGCTTGTGACACCACCAGAACTTGGATATTCTGATGAAAGATAGCTCATTACTCTTCCCATTGAATATGAAACTGTCGATAGAAATATCCAAATGAATATAGAGTAAGTACCTGATAATCTGGCTGCAATAGATGGTAGTACAATAAGCCCAAGCCCTATCACTGAAGTCGTATATAAAATGTACCCATCAAATACACTTAAATGTTTCTTTAACATATTTTATCCTTTCTCATTTGGTTTACCCTTATTCCCAAAGATAATTATAATAAATTATTCATACTAATAATCTAATAAAGTTCAGAAATTTAATAAATTTTTAATTGAATATTTTCAATTTATCGCTTTTTTTGTCACAAAATAGAAAGCATGTTGAGTTGTTTACTGACGACCGATTTCATGAAGTACTCCAAGTAATATTGGTTAAAGTGTGGTTAGGTACTTATTGTATGACGATAGGTATTTGGCATTGAAAGCGACTTATTCTCTGAATGATTAAGCCCATATAGTAACATGCTAATAATGATTAAGCCCATATAGTAACATGCTAATAATGATTAAGCCCATATAGTAACATGCTAATTTGGGTTGCCACTAAAAACGGGAGATTTACAATGCCATTTGCGTAAAAGCTTAATACCTAACGCTGCTACTAAAATATATGCATAATTTGTGCATTTTGCACACTAACTTTGATTCTAAACGAACAGGAAGTTGCTCTAAGATTTGAAGTATTAACCATTTAGAGAGAGGTCCTACTATGTCTGACATGTTAATGGCACCCAAAATACACAACCAGAATATTCTTAATCGTGCATTAGAGCACTCTCGTCAACAAAATATTGTACTCCCTACTTTTACCGAGCTGGCTTTTCCACAGAGGATATCAATAGAGATTCAAGATCAACTAAGAGGCATTTCACCCAATGAGCCTCACCCTCTTAATCTGTTTCGCATCCATTGGTATAATTCACACGAACATAATGGTTCATTAGATCACCCTCTCCATCTAGAAGTGCCCAGTAGTATTAGTGGTGTTAAAACACGTATTATTGTTGCGCTTGGTGATGCTTTTCCTATGATCGCAGCGCATAAAGTACTAGCGGCCTACGGCTGCTTGGTGACTCGCTTGGTGACGGGTCAATTTGATCCTCGTAATAATAAAGCTATTTGGCCATCCACCGGTAACTATTGTCGTGGTGGTGTAGCAATTTCTCGCATTCTGGGCTGTCGGGGTGTTGCTGTATTACCCGAACAAATGAGTCAAGAGCGTTTTAACTGGCTTGAACAATGGACACTGGAACCTGAACAAAACATTGTCCGTACCACGGGTTCAGAAAGTAATGTGAAAGAAATCTATGATGTCTGTGATGAACTTGAAAAAGAAAAAACCAATATCATCCTTAACCAGTTTAACGAATTTTCCAATTACCTGTGCCATCGTAATATCACCGGGCCTTCTCTTGAGCAATTATTTACTAATATCGCAGGTAAAAATCAGCGTTTACGGGCATTTATCACTGGAACAGGATCCTCTGGAACCATTGCTGCTGGTGATCATTTAAAAAACACTTTCGGTACCAAAATTGTCGCTACTGAACCTTTTGAATGCCCTACTATGCTAAACAATGGTTATGGTGAACACAATATTCAAGGAATTGGTGACAAGCATATTCCTCTGATTCATAACGTAATGAATATGGATTACGTGATAGGTATTTCAGACTCTGGTCCAGAGCTAATGAATATTCTATTTAACACGGAAGAAGGCCACCAATACCTTATTGATCGTACTGGAGCTTCTAGCGAGTTGTTAAAATCATTCAAACATGTGGGCATTTCCGGCCTTGCCAATATCCAATCCGCTATTAAACTGGCAAAGTACGCCAAAATGGATGAAAACGATGTAATTCTATGTGTAGCTACAGATAGTGCGCAAATGTATGCTAGTGAAGTAGAACACAGCAAATCACGCTTCTTTAACTATAAGCTGGGCAGTGCTGAAGTAGCAGAAATTTTTGGACGCACACTTTCTGGTTGCGAACCAGCTCACGTTATGGAGCTTTCATACCCAGAACGTGAAAGAATTTTCAATCTGGGTTATTACACGTGGGTTGAACAACGTGGCATTGCTATTGACGACTTTAATCGTAGAAAGCATCAAGAATTTTGGAATGATATTTCCGATCAAAAAACGAAATGGGATGAACTGATTCAACAATTCAATAAACAAGTTTCTTCACGGTAAATTAAAATCTACAGCTAATCATTGGATTTGTTATATCACTATATTCAACAAAATAAACATTGTTGATATCAACATTATTTTCTACAGTAAAAATTTCAGTTATATAAATCACAAAGAAAATATTATTTTAAAAATTATATTTAATTACAATAGAAAATATTTTTGTCAATAAAATAATTATTTTTTAAAAAAGTCATTATCATCATTAAATTTTATTGATATGTGTCTTAATTTATACATTAAAAATACAATATTTTATTAAAGCATTATAATATTTCCATATTCCTGAATATGAAAATATTAATCATTATTCACAGCATAAACATTTATTTACCTTATAAGTAAAGATGATTATTTTTAACAGTATAGAGTTTTATGAATAGTAAAGAAGATAAATTATTTAATATCGAGACAGCGAAGAAAACATTTGGTATCCAGCGCTGGGGAAATCACTACTTTGACATTAATAATAATGGCCATGCCGTTGTTAAAAATCCAGAAGATAAAGGCTTTGCCCCTGTTTCATTTTTTGACATTATTCAAGAGATACAAAAACGTGGATTAAAAACGCCACTATTATTACGAATTGAACATATCCTTGAACAAAATATTCATAATATGAATAAAGCCTTTCATGACGCCATTAAGAAAGCAAAATATCAAAATTATTTTCGAGGTGTATATCCTCTTAAAGTGAATCCACAAGAAAAAATTGTTAAAGATGTCGTTCATTTTGGTGATCGCTATAAATATGGACTTGAAGTAGGTAGTAAGGCAGAAATGCTAGCCGCTTTAGCAACTTTAAAACTATCTAATAGTTTAATCGTCTGTAACGGCTATAAAGCAAGGGATTTATTGATCTTGGGTTACATGCAGTCAAGTTAGGCTGCCAATGCTTTTTTGTGATAGAAAGTTTAACTGAATTACCTATACTGATTGAAAGAAGTAAGAGCTTAGGCATTAAGCCCTATATCGGTGTACGCGTAAAAGCTAAATCAAAAATCAAGAGTCATTGGTCCTCAACTAGTGGTGATCATAGTGTTTTTGGCCTCTCAGCCAGCCAACTAATTTATATAGTGGATCAGCTAAAAGCACACAATATGTTGGACCGTTTACAGTTGTTACATTGCCACTTAGCTTCTCAAATTTATGATATTTCTGATATTCGCAATGGTGTTATTGAAATACAGCGTTATTACACTGACTTGTGCAAAGAAGGTGCTGCGATGGGTTATATAGACTTTGGTGGAGGTTTAGCCGTTGATTATATCGGTGATCATTCCAATAATAATCAGAGTCGTAATTACTCATTAAAAGAATATTGTGAAACTATTGTTGACACCCTAAAAGCAAGCTGTTCAAAAGAAAACATTAAGCATCCGGTGATTATAACGGAGTCTGGTCGCGCGACTGTTTTTTATAACTCAATATTTTTACTTAATATTTTTGATGTCACTCAATTTAAATCTCCAATACTACCAGAAGTTCAAGAAGGGGAGCATGATCTAATACAAAAAATGCGCAATATTATTAGTCATATAAAACCTCAGGAAATTCAAGAAAATTATCATGATGTTTATTTTTATAGAAAAAAAATTAGTGAATTATTTAAACTTGGAAAAATTGATTTGCGTACGTATTCTATTTCTGAAACATTATTTTTAGGTATTTTATATAAAATATATAATATAATGATAACAATAGAACCTGCCCCTTCTGAATTAGAAAACCTAAAAAAATATTTAGTTGACATCTATTATGGAAATTTTAACTTGTTTCAATCTTTACCTGATATTTGGGCAATTGACCAAAAATTTCCTATTATGCCTATTCATCGCTTGGACGAAAAACTAAGTAAACAAGCCATGTTATCGGACATTACCTGTGATTGTGATGGAAAAATCGATCATTTTATCAATGGCCATTCTTTGCCTCTACATCCACTAAAAATTGGAGAAGATTACTATCTAGGTGTTTTCCTTTTAGGTGCGTATCAAGAAACACTTGGTAACTTACATAATTTATTTGGCCGTACTCATATTATTAATATACGCCTTAATAAAGATTCCGGCTTTGAGATCATAGAAGAAGTTCATGGTCATAAGAATGCTGATGTATTGAGTTATGTTAACTTTCAACCACAACAGATGCAGAAGGACTTCAAAAACAAAGTAGAAACGGCTGTTAATGATGGCCGTATTAATACCTGTGAGAGACAACAAATCATTAATGCTTTTAACACTCTTATGCAAGACTATACCTATAGTACGAAAAAATAGTCTGTTAATGACGAATACCTTATATAATAGGCCACGGCATATTAAATGTCGTGGATGAATGATTGACATGGCTATTGAATTTGATAATTGCATTCCAGAGTATCAAAAAAACTTCCATTGTTGACCCAAAATACAAACATGTCACCTTAATAGCTTCACAGGTATGCGAAGAGTGCTAACTGAGCGTATATAAATATAATACTACCGTCTTAAAAAATTTTATTCGTAGATTTAACTTTGGCAATAATCCTGAAAGATTATATTACGCTGATAATTTTTCTTCTGGGTAATCTTCGTGTATATCATGATTTTCCTTTTTCTATAACTGCCAACATTTCAAGGATTTCATTTAAAAATTAAATTCATGATTTTTGATAATGGAAGTGTCAAATTATTATGTGATAATCCTCATAAATAAATCATAATAAAATATTTCTCTCAATTTTTTATTTTATAATTCCTATTAACAAATTATACTTTAAACGACAATTAAAATGCCGAAAAGCTATTCCACCAGAAAATTAACCATTATCCAACCAAGCAGTGAACACTCTACAGGCGTTGGTGTATTCAATTTTGAAGATGATTATTCTGTTTACCACTATGGGAAAATGCCTGATAAAATTACAGGGAAAGGCGAATCGATTTGTCGAATGGCTGCTGAAAATTTTAAAATCCTTGAAAAAGAAGGCATTAAAACCCACTTCCGCCAGTTTATACCACCTAACAAGATAGAATTTGACTTATTTCGTATTATAAACCCTCATATTAAAAAAATAGCACACAATCAAAACAATTATTTTATTCCTCTACAGGTCATATTCCGTAATTCCCTTCCTAAAGGGTCATCTATATTTAGAAGATTGAAAGAAGGGACAATTACCCTTGAACAATTTAACCTGAATGAAATTCCAGTGTATGGACAAGTTTTAAATAAACCAATTATTGAGTTCACAACCAAATTGGAGGAAATTGATCGCTATATAAGTGATGAAGAAGCACAAAACATTTCATCATTAACAGATGATGAAATGAAATTATTAAAAAATACAACGCTTAAAATCAATAAAATTATTTCCGATAAAGCGATTTCCGTAGGGTTGGAGATAGCAGATGGAAAAATTGAATTTGCACTATCTTCGTCCAGAGAATTGGTGTTAGTAGATGTTGTAGGAACCTTGGATGATAATAGAATTCTTTATCATGGGGTTCAATTAAGCAAACAACTTTTGAGAAACTACTACGATAGATAAAGATTACAAAATAAAATTCAAAACTGGGCTGCGTGCAGTTTACCAAGAGAGAATTGGAAAAAACCGAATCCATTACCAATAGAATTAACTGATCAAATAGAGCATATATACCAGACCGTTTCTGAAATATGGTTGGAGAAAAAATATATTGATAATGAAAATTTTAATCTTGAAATATTTAGAAAATTAAATATTGATTTTAAATCTAGTTAACTATGGAGAAAGTATTTATAAACAATATAGAAAAAGAATTACCTTCTAATACGTTGTATTTATCTGAAAAAGACGTTCCAACCCATTGGTTTAATCTTATTCCTGAACTGCCTTTTGAAATACCAAAGCCAATCCACAACCAAACTGAACTTGAAGTGAAATCATCTGATTTTGATTGGATGTATGCCGCTGAATGCCTAAAAATTGAATTACAGGAAGGTAGGTACGGAACGGATTCTCGTATTGAAATACCTCAACCCATTTATAAGGAGCATGTAAAGTATAGATCAACGCCATTAGTTAGGGCGCATGGATTGGAACGTCATTTGGACTTTTCTGGAGAGATCTATTATAAACGAGAGGACCTTAATCCTGGAGGCAGTCATAAATATAATACCGCCCTAGCACAGGCTTACTACGGCCATATTGAAGGTACCGATACATTGGTTACAGATACAGGTGCCGGGCAATGGGGGGCTGCACTATCACTTGCTGGGAAACATTTTGATATGAAAACCATTGTTTTCATGATCAAAAAGAGCTTTGATGAGAAACCTTATAGAAGATATTTAATGAAGCTGCTAGACGCTGAAGTGATTTCATCTCCCAGTACCAAGACAACCGTTGGTCAAGAAGTGTTAAAGACGAATCCCGATAATACAGGAAGTCTGGGTATTGGTATGAGCGAAGCAATTGAGCTGGTAAGGAATAATAATACCTATAAATTAGCACTGGGATGTATGTCTTACTTTGCCGTGTTGCATCAAACAGTCATTGGACTTGAGTTAAAGCGCCAGTTAGAAATGTGGGATGTTGTACCAGACAGTTTGATCGGATGTATAGGTGGAGGAAGCAATTTTATGGGATTTACTGCACCATTTGTTAAAGACAAACTTGACGGTCAACCCATTGATTTAATTGCTGCTGAATCAAAAAATGTGCCTTGCATGACCAAAGGCAAATATGCGTATGACTGGGCGGACTACAATAAGTTAACACCTAAGATAAAAATGTATACTCTGGGGCATGATTTTATTCCTCCAGCCATTCATTCTGGAGGTTTAAGATATCATGGAAAAACACCCGTACTCTCTGCTTTGGTCCACCATGATTTGGTAGAACCCAGAGCGTTTGTGGAAAAAGATGTTCTTGAGGCTTGCCGTTTATTCTTTCAAACAGAACATGTTCTTCCTGCTCCAGAAAGTGGCCATGCTATACTGGCTACCATCCAGGAAGCATTAGCAGCAAAAAGCAAAAACCAAGCAAAGAAAATCGTTTTTTGTCTTTCAGGTCATGGATATTTGGATTTACAGGGATATGCTAACCATGCTGGATTGTAAATACCCAATTTACCGCTTCCGTGCATCATCGAGGCTTCATATGACGTTGATAGATATGAATGGTTCTTCAGATCGCATGTATGGAAGTATGGGTATTGCTTTACAAGAACCTTCTCTGGAAATACGTTTTCAAAGGAGTGAGAAACTAAAGCTGTACACTGAGGATGTACAGCTATATCAGTTCTTGTCAAAAGAAATAAAAATATGTGCAGATCGTCTCAGAGTCACTCCAAATATAGCATTGGAAATTGTTTCAACCATTCCTGCTCATATTGGATTAGGTTCCGGGACACAGTGGAAGCTAGCTATTCTAAAACTCCTCAATGAAATACATCAACTTGGATATGATAATGATAAATTAACCCATTTAAGCGGACGGGGGGGAGCCTCGGGTATTGGAATTTATACTTTGCTTTACGGTGGTTTTATTATTGATGGAGGGCACCAGACTAACAAAAAAAGGCGTTTCTTCCCAGTCATTTTTGTCAACATGGCCAAGTGCCACCATTACTGCATATTCCACTCCAAGATGAACACCTTCTCCAATTGAAAATGATCACCCCCTGCGATTAAACGTGATCAGTCTCT
>MDLC01000031.1 GCA_001723645.1 Candidatus Endobugula sertula
CTCAAACCCTTGCAATTACTGGCCTAGAGCTAAAAACCCAAATTTATTAAACTGTACATTTCTAACACTTATTTACATTATGGCAGCCTGGGGGCAAGTCAGGAGAACTGTCCGGGATCGGACGACAAGAATTATTTGGGTTATCAATCAGGGGTGAGTTACATTGCCAATGAGGACAATCTCTTTAATCGTGCCTTGTCCTATCAATACCAAACAATGGTAAAACACGCTAATAAATATACACGCAGAAGCTATAATAAATTTCATCTGTTGACGCGAGAAGAAACTCTCGATCTCAATGGTAATCGTCTGCGTGAACATAGATTCGAATATGCGGCATCTGGTGAGAGTATCTATAAACGATTGCCAGCCAGTTACTCCCTGCCAATCCAAAAAATAACGCAGTATTACACGCTGGGTTCATCGAAAAGCAGGCGTGTCTCGACACAAAGAACATACGATGATTATGGTAATACTACCAAATGGGCAGACGCACCACCATGACTTACTGCCCTTTGTCCAATACTGACCATTGCCAATGGGACCCTAAGGTTCCGTTCATCAAATATCCTCTGAAAAAGGTACATTATAGTCGTGATGGCAGTGAATCCTTCACTAAAGACTACACGTATCATGCACTATCATCGCCACTGGGTTCAGGAAAACTGATTGTCAAACAGCAAGAGTCCGACAGCTACGGACAATCCCTCTTGAAACATCACCAATACACCTACCATCAGGACCCACAGCAATTTGGGTTTGGCTATCTGAAACGTGAAAAGATCAGTGCAGACAAGCAGCAGATGTCCAGTGATTGGACGTATGCTCAACAGGGTGACGGTGCATATACCATACAAGAAACCGAACAAGATGGTAGCTCGATAACGCGGACGTTAAGTCGCTACTATCGGCATCAGCAACTCCTGTCACTCGTCCGCAGTCAGGGAGGCAAAACGAGTCATCAGTATGATACCTTTGGTCGCTCTATCAACAAAACGCTCGAACTGGGCGACCACTCGACTCATAAGGTGACACAGTATGTGAATAACATGAGTGGGCACTATCGTGAAATAGTCCACTCCAATGGCTACAGGGAAAAAGTGGAGTACGATGGATTACATCGTAAAATTGCCGATTATGCTTGGCAGAATAACCGCTATGTGCAAACCGGCCAGTACCATTATAACATCGCCGGTCATCTGCAGAGCAAAACCTTATACAATACTGAAAATGGGGAGGCTTACCCATTAACAACGCACTACGAATACGATATATTCGGTCGAAAAACACGCATCACCAACCCACTGGGTGTACAACACATTATTCATTATGATGATGTGCTGAATCAAGTTAGTCATACCCACCAGTCCACAGATGGCCAGTTTCTGGCGAGAAAAACCACCACCAAAAACAACCAAAACAAAACCGTATCAGTGCTTCAGTACGACAAACATCATCAAGTCTACCACCAACAACATTTTCAGTATGATGGACTGGATCGCGTATCGAGCAAAACCGTCAATGGCAAGACCTCGCACATGACCTATCAAGTGAACCAACATCAACAAACAACCATCAGCCCGGTAGGGACTCAGACAACCGTGCAATGGCACCCGATTTTGAAGAAAAAACCGGTCAAAATATGGCTCAATGGACAAAACTTGGGCACACTGGAATACGATACGCTGGGAAATGTCATTGCTTATACCAACCCGGAAGGGTATCAGAAAACAGCAAAACACAACGGTGCCCAGATACAGGAACAGTCTGATGCTATTGATAACCGTGTCGTTTACCACTACAACAACCTGTTATTGACCGAAAAACACTACAATGGTCAAGAGGATTTTCGTCAGCATAGCTATCTCTACAATGAATATAACCGCCTTAGCCAAGTCAACACTCCCAACCAAACGACATTTTACCACTACACACCCGACGGCAAGTTAAAGGAGAAACGTGATCGCTACACACTGAATCAGCACTTGCCAGATTATACGTTATCGCATGTCTATGACCGTTTGCGACAACCGGTACAAGTCAGTGACAATCAGGGTAATCAGCTCAGATCGGTAAGAAATACCCACGGTCAGCGAGTAGCAATCCAGTACAATGGTCAACCACTTTATCACTTTGATTATGATACGTTTGGCCGCCTCTCTGCCTATACTCGGGGTTCCGTCAAAACTGAATATGAGTATGATGAGTTTTCGCGCAAGGTTAAGGTGCGTCATAGTGATGGCGATATCGAGCAAGAATCCTATGAGATTGACTACAATACGGACCATCAAATTATCCAGATCACCACCCGTAAGGCACACTACTCTCATCAGCTCATTGAGAAATATGACTATGATAAAGCTAACAGATTGATCAGCTATGACTGTAGTGGACCCTGTTCACTGATCAGTGCCCATTATGCTTATGACCTCAATAACAATATGATACGGGCTCGTATAAGAGAGGCTGATGGCACTGAAAGAGTGGATAGCTATCACTATGACAACCGCAACCCGGTTAAGCTGACGCAAGTCAACCACCATACGGAAGGTTGGAAAGCACTCGTATACAACGCGAATGGCCAATTGACTCAGTATGGTGACTATACTTACCAGTACAACGCAAGAGGCAAACTGGCCAACACCTATAACCGTCGGACGAATAAGACGGTTAACTATCACTACAATAGTGCGGGTCATATCATCAGCCAGCAGGTTGGAAAGAATGCTCCGGAAGTCAACTACTATCATGGAAATGCTCTCATTTACCAGCGTCAGGGAGAACAGTCTCGCTTTTCGGTAGATAAACGTCAACAAGTGGTGATCAGTCCTTCAGGATGTATAACCTACCGTCTGTATTCGCCAGTCAATAACATCAGCGCAGAGAAGTGCAACACGGAATGGGCGGCGTATAGCTACAGACCCTTTGGACAGCAACATGTGGAACTGGGACAGCCAGGGCGTCTGGGTTTCCAGGGCAATCCGCATGATGATGTCACAGGGGATGTATGGTTTGGTCGAGGGACTCGGGGGTATTCTCCAGAGTTACGACGATTTACAACCATGGACAGTCTCTCTCCCTTTGGCAAAGGGGGATTCAATGGTTACACCTATGGCCTAAACAACCCAATTAACACGACTGACCCCAGTGGCCACTTTGTCGTCGCGCTGCTACTTACCTTGATGGATGTAGTCGCTGCGGTGGGTGAAGAATTAGCGGATATGGCTCTTGGAGCAGGGGCGGCGGGTGAAAATGCTGCCTCTACGGAGCTTGTCGGAGGCGGGGCCGCAGAAGCCACAAGTCAAGCAGCCAGGGGGACAGCAGCGACGAATGGAGTCGACCCCTATTATCGCCCCGATTTATATCAGCGTTTAGAGAGTATTAATGAATTAAGACCCAGACAGACTTCAGAGGCAAGGAGGACAACCCTAAGATATCCCAACCCCAACAGCTATGATTACACAACCCATAGCGCACAAAACGATTACGATTTTTCAAACACGTATAGCCGAGACAGAATCACTTTTATCAGCAATAGGAGACACCCTAGGGTGACCATACATGCAACGGATGCCACAAGAGTGCAATTTTTGCAGGCTGCACAGGAACTTGGACACTATGGAATGATGCCCAGACAGTTTGTACGCAGCAACGTCCTTAATGAAGGCGTTATAAGTGTTATACAGAGCTACGAAAGCGGTAGTGAAGAATTTTTGCAGGCATTTTTGCGTAATACCGATAATGGTCGTTCCTCCTGGCGTATTGCCAATGAGTTTGGTATGAACATTGACTCTGCCACACATGAGTTTGGGAATGTCACTATGGAGTTATCTCCCAAATTGGATCCTGGTCCATTGCAACACAGCTTGCCACCAAGGGGGGCCCTACCCAATATGGAGGAGGGCCGCATGTCACCACTACCGGGTACACCTCCACCCCCTTATGGTGACGTTATAATACTTCCTCATTAGCATTTAAACTCAGACAAATAATATTGTGCATATTCAGGGCGAATAGCATGATAAGTACTAGGTAATGCACTCTTTAAATTAGCGCAAAACATGAGTGAATATTATGAATGTGCGCCCCGGAAAAGGCATCATCAACAAACTGAATAATCGCCACAACCACCAGTACTACGCTAAAGATAGCTGTAACGATTAAAACTTTAAAAAGAATTATTGAACACCATAGGCAGTAAAAGTCGCATCAGGAACATCTGCAACATCATAAGCATTATTTCCATTTGAATCGTAACTGACAGTACACAAAGATGCAGAACCTTCTGTGGCCACATTACTACCGGCAATATCAGTCCCTGTCGTGGTTTCAATATAGTAATCAGAATCCAAACCTCCTTCGAGTAAACCACCCACATCATCACAAGTATCAACTGTAGTGGGAACGGTAGCTGTTAAACCCGCATCATTCGCAATATTCTGCACATGATTCAAGCTGGCAGCACTGGCTAACGAACCCGCTATACCTTCAACGGCAGCGTTTTTTGCCGAACCAGACAAATCGACAAAACGGGGAACAGCCGTAGCGGCCAACACGCCTAAAATAACAATCACGGCCATCAGTTCAATTAAGGTAAAACCCGTGGCTTTTCTCTTCATGTAATACTCCAGTATTCACCCAATTAAAACATGACTAATGCGGTACTTGAAAAGGATACCTCTATATTAACTATAGCGCTGGGGCACAATAGTGCCACCTTAAAACTAGATAGATATGGAATAGAAAGTAATAAATTTAGAAAATAATATAGCGGTAAATCTTTATGTAAACGACTGTAAAAAGCACATCAAAGTAGTCAATACATAAAGAAAAGCAAGATAGAAATAATAACAACTCACACTCAATAACCTTACCGCTGAATATTAAACATCTCCCACATGGGTAGAAATATACCTAAAGCCAATACCACTATAAATCCCGCCATGACAAGAATTAATATCGGCTCAATCTTTGAACTGAGACTTTTAAGATCGTAATCTACTTCACGCTCATAAGACTCAGCCACCTCTATTAACAAATTATCTATTTGACCACTATTTTCACCAATATTAATCATTTGCAATATTAACGGTGAAAACATGTTGCTTCGATAATGCGTTCGATAAATACTATCGCCACGTTCTATACCTGATTTTATCTTACGAATTTTTAACGACAAATAAACATTATCGATAATCTCAGCACATAGTTCGATCGCTGTATTTAAGGGTAATCCCTCACTCACCATTAAAGAAAAGGACCGAACATAACGGGATATAGCCGCTTTATTAATTAAAGGACCAATAATAGGGATAAACAATTTTATCCTGTGCCATACCAATTTTCCCTCTGGAGTTTTAACCCAGAATATCAATCCTGTAATAGCGGATAACATCGCAACAATGACCAGCCACCAAAATTGAATAAAAAACTGAGACGTCGCTAATAAAACTTTAGTCGCTATTGGCAATTCTGCACCAAAACGGCCAAACATATTAGCAAATGCGGGTATTACCATAAGGTTTACAACAAACAGGGCAATAACCATTGCTGACAGTACAAAAGAGGGATAACGCAAGGCAGCTTTCATGGCTTTTTTGGTTTCCATATCCCGTCCAATATAAATACTCATTTGCCAAAAAATTTCATCCAACCTGCCAGTACTCTCACCTATTTTCACCATCCCAATAAAAAGATTGTTAAAAATATTGCGATGATACTTCATAGATTGAGAAAGGCTTAGACCTGATTCCAACCTATGAATAATATCTTGCAGTGCACCTTGCAAAACACCAGGAGGAATACTAGACGACAAGGCTTCTAAACCCTGAATCAGTGGCAAACCTGCTTTATTGATCGTTCGCATTTGCCGACAAAACATAATTAATTGATCATTATCAATACCTTTTTTTACTATTAAGTATTGACTTAGAATATCACCAAATTTTTTTTGTAACTCTTGTTCTTCAATGTTTATTGGTGTAATTCTTTTTTCCGAAAGGTAATGCAACACATCATTTTCAGTAGCCCGCTCGATACACCCACGAATTGCCATTCCTTTTTCATTGCGACCATAATAAGCAAAGTTAGCCATCGTCATCGAACCTATACAAAAATTCGTTGCATTTCATCAAGAGAGGTATGCCCTGCTTCCACTAAAGAAAATACACTGTCACTCAAGGTTGAATAAGCTTCCGATGCCAATGCTAGCTCAGTAAATGCTTGTATATCTCCCTCTCTCAAGGTACTCGCTAATTCATCAGTAATTGTTAAATACTCAAATACTCCCACACGGCCACGATAACCTGTATTCAAGCAATGAACACAGCCATTAGCTTGATATACATCTATGTTTTGCTGTTTTTCAGACAACATATAATGATATTTTTTATCAACTACCACCTTCCTTTTACAAGACGGGCATAATTTTCTAACTAGACGCTGTGCGACAATTGTCTTTAAGGATGAGGCCACCAAAAATGGGTCAACCCCCATGTCAATCAGTCGTAAAGCTGAACTAATTGCATCATTGGTATGCAAGGTAGATAAAACCAGATGACCCGTCATTGCTGCACGCAGTGCAATTTCTGCCGATTCTCCATCACGTATTTCCCCCACCAGTAAAATATCCGGATCCTGACGCAAAGTAGATCGCAGTACTTTAGAAAAGCTCAAGCCAATCTTTTCATTAATCTGTACCTGACTTAATCTCGGCAAACGATATTCAACAGGGTCTTCAACGGTAATAATTTTTTTATCGGGGCAGTTAAGCTCGGATAACGCCGCATATAAAGAGGTTGTTTTACCACTTCCCGTTGGTCCTGTCACTAATATCAAGCCATAAGGTCTTGCTATAGCCTTGCGAAACGTCAGCATCATTTTTTGATCCATGCCAACCTCTTCCAAACTTTTAACACCCTCATCCATAGCCAACAAACGCATGACTACAGATTCTCCATATTGAATTGGCATAGTAGAAATACGCACATCAATATTCTTTGTCTTAATTTTAAGATTAAATCGACCATCCTGGGGAATACGTTTTTCAGAAATATCCAGACTAGACATTAATTTCAATTTCACCACAAGTGCAGATGCAACACGTTTTTCATTTAACACTTGTTCAGACAATACACCATCAATACGCTGTCGAATTCTGAGCACTTTTTCATCAGGTTCAATGTGAATATCTGATGCTTTATACTTAATAGCCTCTTCAAATATTTTTAATAACAACTTGGCAACTGGAGCTTCATCAGTACTTGAATCCTGTACAATATCGTCAATATCTAAAGATTCTTCTGTTAGACCCTCATTAATTTCCTTAACTAGGGACGCAATTTTCTCAGATTCACCATAGGATGTATCTAACACTTCCAATAATTCGGATTCTCTGACAATAACAGGTTCTACAGGGAGACCAAAAAATTTTTCAACTTCATCAAGGCAAAAGATATCACTTGGGTCAGACATACCCAAGATCACTTTGTCAGCTGTTTTTTTAAGAACAGAAACTCGAAACCGCCTAGCAATAGTTTCTTTTAAAGAACGAACGTCATCTCTACTATAGCTAAATGTTTTAATATCAACAAAAGGGATATCCAATTGCTTGGATAAAATGTTCAGCAATATAGATTCATCAACGAAACCTAAAGTAATCAGCGTTTTACCTAATTTACCACCTGATATTGTTTGCTTTTTTAAAGCATACTCCAATTGTTCATTAGAGATCACTCCCTCTTCGACCAAGAGATCACCGACACGTATTTTTCCAGTCATATTTTTGGTTAACATAATTACTCGGTTATTGCCCCTGCCGATACGGAATGATGACCAAGATGATGAACTCTATTTTGACTTCTCTTCACATCATCAATCCATGAATCTTGCTCTATAACAATCGGTTTTAACAAAATAACCAACTCCGATTTTAATCGGATATCGCTCTCTGTCTTAAACGAGCCACTAATCACTGGAGTATCAGCTAAACCTGGCCGCCTGCCTTTAGTATTAGAAATTCTTTCCTGCATCAAACCACCTAAGACAATAACCTGGCCACTTTCTGCTTTAACAATACTGTCAGACTCTCTGATATCTCTCAATGCTAGTGGCAAACTAAATGTTTCATTACCGACCACAATATTTTTCTGTTCTTCAGTGACTGTACTAACGACTGGATGTATATGTAAAATCACCCCCTCTTCATCTGAAATTTGAGGCGTTACATCTAAAGAAATACCACTAAAAAAAGAAGAAAGTTCTATACCAGGGGAATTGGTTGTTGAAGACGCATTCGATATGGTTGAGTTAGAAATTCCCGTCACAAAAAAACGATCAGAGCCAACACGAATAACTGCTTTTTGATTATTTACGGTTGAAACCCTTGGACTGGATAGTACCTGAAGCTCTCCCTGTGTTTCCAACAAAGACAATAATAAGCTGACATCAGAAATCCTAACCAGAGAAGAGAAAATTTCACCGACTCCCTCAGATATTTCATTAATCCCAACACCTGAATCAAAAGTACTGGCATTACGCCCCAACAATAGCTGACCACTAATTTGATTCCAATTAATACCCGTCTGATAGTTTTCGTTTAATTGAACTTCTAGTATTTTAGCCTCAATAATAACTTGGCGTTTAACACTCAACCTCGCTTTATTCAAAAATTCTCTCACTGCTTCTAATTCATTTGGCATGGCTGTCACTATCGCAACCCCCGTCTGAGGGTTAGTAATAACTTTTCGTTTATCATTATTTTTTTTTATTCACACCAATCAGTTGCGATAAGGCACTATTTAAAGAAGCCCAAAAATTTGTTTCACTACGAGTTTGTATACGAGAACCAGAGTTTATAACACCACCACCTTCAACCAGACTGGCAGATTGATTAGATGACTGTTCACCTGATTGAGAAGATGATTCAACATTTCCAGTTAATACACTAGTATCTGAAACACCCACACGCTGGACATCAATATAATTTATAGGGAAAATTTCTGTTCTTAACTTTTTGGGAAAGATAGTGTAAATAGCATTATTATACTTATAATCAAAGCCATAGACTTCCCTCATTACATTCAATACTTCTTTAACCGTTACACTTTTAAGATTAAGCGTTATCTCACCCGTAACATCAGGATGAACAACAATATTATTGCCAGCTCCCGTCATCAAGTTGACAAAAAAAATGTCTGCTGGAAGGCGGTCTGTTTTAATCGTAAAACGATATTCATCTTCAATTTCTTCTTTTTTTAAATAGTTTTTTCTAATAGCACTAGCTTTTTTATTAGCCTCCTGTTTTATTTTTTCAGATTTTTTATATTCATCGATTTCTTGCTGTATTTTTTTCATCTCATGACTAACGATGGGCTTAACCCTCTTACTGCCACATCCAGAAATAGATACAATCAAACAAAAACAAAGTAAAAAATAAAATTTAATGAATAACTTCACCTGTCACCTCATCTAAATATATTTTTTTAGACAACATCAGTTTTACTGTATTGCCTTTATACTTCATCGTAACATAGCTTTCATGTATACCGTCTACCATCACCCCATCGACAAATGACCCTTCTCGAAGGATATCACCATTAACAACTACTATCTTTTTTTCCTTAGAAAGAAAAATAGACTGCAGCAGTAATTCTTTACTTGAGTGAACTATTTTCTGAGAGGTTTTATCATATGTAGTTGCAACACTATATATAGGCTTAGTAGGATCATTAAGAGAATATGAAAAAGGGCTTGTTAAAACTAAAAACAGGAACGTTAATAAAAAAACACCAATATTTTCATGATTAAATAACATCAATACTCACCCTCAATAATAGATAATGTATAGAGTTTTATGTCAACCATGGCCTGTGGATAAGACTCAACAATATAATTAATATCCTCCCAAAAAACACTCCACTCTAATGACTCAATTTTTTTTAGATAATCAAAAACATTGACATAATCTCCCTTTAATTTTAGAGAAATTGTATTTTTTTCAAATGCACCTCCTGCATTATATTCATTGACACCTTCCCTTTTCACTATTTCAGATGGGTGAACTCTTAAGGATTCCAGAGTTAAACGATTATTTGCAGATAATAAATCCCTTAGCAACAACACGATTTCATCAACGGCTATTGTTTCTTGGTTAAAACGTTTTATGTCACTATCAATAACAACCATTTTTGATCTCATTGCTGCAATACGCTTATCGATAATTGCAATATTTTTATCAATAGATTTTTGTTCTTCTATATTCTTATATTGCGACATAATAGTTTCAGATAGAGACAATAAGTCCTCTCTTTTTTTACTCGCAATGGATAGTTCTCTGTCAACATTAAACCCCCAAAATACATACCAAAAAAAATAAATACAAACTAAGACTAACATAAAAAAATACTTCTTTCTCGCAAAACAAGCTTATTATACTTAGTCGATATATTGTAAAATTTCATTATCAACATTATTTTTTTATTCCTTATTTGTTATTATTTTTTTTAACATTTCAGAAAGGTCCAACTGATTAGCCAAAGGCATATTTATCAAATCATCTGCATCAATACCTCCCTCTATTTCAAACTTTGCGCCATCTTCTTCCAACTTTTCTAATGAAAATTTCATCGCGTTATGAGATACTAAATTTTCTATCAATAAATGACCAAAAATAACATCAGAAAATTCTTTTTGTTTTTTAAGATCGTTAATATAAATAGGAATATCCTCTGCTTTTTTTGCATAACCGCTTAGGGATAAATTTTTTCCTTTATTGTAAATATCAATTTCGTACAGTGACAAATTCTGACTAACTAGATTAGCAATATGATAAAAATGTGTAGAAAAACCTTCCTTCCCTGAGGCGGTTATTTTTTGGTAATCCGCCCACAATTGATATCGCCTTAACAACTGTTTTTCTAATGCTTTGAGTTGCTTTTGATATTTACTGATATCATTAGTATTAACAATATTGGATTTTTGAAACATATTATTTTTTTCTATGGCAGCAATGTCTTTATTAATCTCGGCCAGCTTATGAGTATCAAACCATAAGATGCCTGCCAATATTGTCGATAACAAAAATGAAGCTAACAATAGGATAGAGAAGGATATGATTGGAACAGGAATTTTTTCAATATTTTGTAAAAGATTGACCTCTTGTCTTGCAACAATATTCACAAATACAACTCCTTGCGTAAAGCACCACCATACGCAGCCACTAGCCTTCCACTATACAAATGTTGGTTTTCAGAATCTGCTAAATTTTCTACTTTACCGATAATGACTTCTTGATTTAAGCTTTCTCTAATAACTGCTGTGACTTTATCATCCGTAATATTCTCCCCTACAAAGATCACCCTACTTGGCACTATTTGCTTTAATTGTCTTTCATAGTAATCTAACGAACGCTGTAGTTCTAAAGCAATTTCCGACTCCGGAAGATTATCGAACAAACCACCATTGTAAGGTATAGAAAAACTTCTAGAAAACAATACATGACTATTCTGTACAACGATAAGTTTCCCATAGTTTTCTTTTATCAAAACTACCGCAATGCTTTTTTCATGATATTCTGTCGTTTCAATATAATTACGGTAAGACATCTCAGGAACATCAATAGCCAGCAAATTTAATCCGACACTTTCTACAAATGATGAAATATTTTGAATAACATCACGATGAACAACAACATTAGCTATTTTCTTTGTTGATCTATTGTTTTCAGGAAATAGGAAAACATCAATCAAAACATCATCAATCGGGAATGTTATCAAATCCTTTATTTTCCATGTAACTGCTTCTCTCAATTCATCATCGGGTACTTTGGGTGATTCCACAGTGAGTAGTTGATAGTCTTCATCATCTAACACAAAACAACTTTTCGCTTTTAAAATACGGTTTTCTTCGACATATTGTTTAATATTAATTGCCAATTGATCCAGAGGCTCTCCGTTAGCAATAGTATAACTAACATAGTCTTTAATTTTAGGCTGAACACGACTTTTCACATCCAATACGAGAAAAGACAAGCCCCCAGAAGCTATCTGCATACCAACAGTAACGGCTTGTTTGTGTTTACCAAATAATCCAAGCATAAGCTGTCTAAAATGTTATATATCTACTATAAGCTTAGACTTTATGTACTAAAACGCTAGATTTTTGATAAATAAGAGATTAGGGAGCGATTTTGTCTAGTGAAACGGCAGAATAATGTCATTGGATCTCTTACCTAGCAGGCTGTTGATTTTGTCGCCCAGAACGAAAATCGCACGAGGGGCTATGCCATCGATGGTTGCACCAGCCGACACGTTGGTTATCAGATCAGTCAGCAGCATAGGCAGAGGATTGAAGAACCGTTTGGTTGGGGCAAGTCGCTTGCTCTGATCCGGCAAATAAAAGGTCGTGGTTTAATAGTGTATTTATACTGACGATGATTCGCTGGAACTTGACAGAGATAGGGGCATTACAAGGTAAGTCTGCCTTGAAGATGGAGAAGCGCTACCCCCAAGGGTTCATCAGAGAGAAAAATGGCCTTAAACTACCGATGTAGGCCGAAAATTCCAGCGTCAAATAATGAGTGCATACGAAGCAGGGAGAAAATCAACAATCTGCTAGAACCTGCCACACATATTGAGTGTCCACTGTTGTCATTTGCCATGTGCCAATCAACCGTTCGTTACTTACATACTCGTTATTATCCACCCACATAAATAGCTTATTAGAGAAAATAATAAATACGACTAGAAACCAAAAAGATAGATATTGCGCCAATCTTTAAATATACTTCACATAAATACTAAAAAAAGATAATGCTTACTCATTCGTCACCAAATGATAATAGGCTATATTGATACTGTAAAATATCCTATCAAACTATTACGCTCAAACATTGAAGACAGTGAAATAAAAACACAAAAAACGCTCACTTTGAGCGTTACCTAGTTATTCGTTCATTAACCGCTCGCCACCTATTTAAACACAAAGACTTATTTGACCAAGTGTAAACGTTTCCAATATAATAACCGACACATAAAATAACAAAAACGTGGACTAGGAACACAAGAGCCTTTTATGAACACCATTGAAACCGTTGTTTATATAGAAAACAGTAACAATGGGCAAGCCGTATGGGTGGACAATCTGGACTCTTTATTTTGGGTTGAGCACAGCCAGCAAAAACTTTATCAGTACCATGAACATTCAAAAGAAGTCACCCATTACGCACTTAACGCACCAATACTCAGCCTCTCCCCTAGCCTTAACAATGGGTTTATTGCAACACTAAAAGATGGAATAGGCTTTTTTGATATGGAAAACCGTAAACTCACTACTTATATCTCCAAGCCCGAACCCTTTTTTAGCGATTATGAGTCCACAGGAGGCACCGCTGACCGAGAAGGAAATTACTGGGCAACCTCAAATAACCCTCAAGATATTAACCAACAAAGCCATATTTACCAACTATCACCTAATCTAAGTATTGACCGTTTCAGCCAGGACGGAATAGATTATGCTGCTGAACCCGCATTTTCAAAAGATGGGAAGACCTTATATCAAAGCACTAAAACTGGCCGTTATATCTACGCTACTAAACTGGATGAGCATCAGAAACCCGTACACACGGAAGTCTTTTGTCGAGTACTTAAATCAGAAGGTCAACCCCATGGACTCTGCGTTGATAGTGAAGATAACGTGTGGGCTTGCCATTTAGGAGGCGGCTGTATTAGCTGCTACGATAAAACAGGACAACGTATTGAAAAAATAGACATTAACGCAGCCAATGTTATGCACTGCACATTTGGAGGAAAAAAACTTGATACCCTCTTTATTTCTACCAATGGCCTAGGCTATGATCAAAAGCCATCAAGAAAGACCAATATGTCGGGATGTATTTTAAGCATTAAACCTGGTGTAACCGGACTCAAAACAAACTATTTTTCGGGGTAAATAATTACAAAGCCGCCTCTTCTATCCAAGCAGCCTGAATCGCTTCAAGTATTTTTTCTCCACACCGTTGCGGATCGTCATCAAAATCTGGTAAAGCAATGACCCAACTACGTAAATCAACAAAATTAATATAACGAGGATCAATCTCTGGTTTAGTCTCAACCAACTCAATCGCAATATCCAAAACATCAGTCCAATGTAATGACATAAACACCTCACCTATAGCATTGGAAACCTTTATTGTAAAACAACAACTCTAGTGGTTTTCAGAAACCATATTAATCGTATATTTTGGTATTTCAACAACAAGATCCTGACCCTTAACCAAAGCCTGACAACTCAATCGTGAATCCGCTTCCAGACCCCACGCCTTATCCAAATAATCATCTTCCAGTTCATCAGGTTCCTCAAGAGAATCATACCCTTCCCGAATGATGACATGACAAGTCGTACACGCACAACTCATTTCACAAGCATGCTCAATATCAATACCGTTACGCAATGCCGCGCGACAAATACTTTCACCCTGTTCCGCTTCGATTATCGCACCTTCCGGACAGATTTCTTCATGGGGTAAAAACACAATTCTAGTCATAGTGCATACTCAATGGTTAACTAAACTAACTGATCCAGTTCATTTAATGAGTACCCCGCCAACGCCGTATGGATACTAGCATCCATACGGCGCTCCGCAAAAGCTTCAGAAAGAACAGAAATACTTGCTATTTGTTGGCGTATTGCATCTGTACTTTCTTGTCGACTCACTACCTTCAATTGATCGATAGCATCAACCAACCCTTGGTACTCTTCATTATTTAGCAAGGCTTTACCGTTATCTAATAAAGCAGACTCCAAGGACTCAATCACCCGCTCAGCTTCAACCTGTTGTTCACGTAGGGCACGCAGGGCAACATCACTCTGAGCATTTTCAAAAGAAGCAGTGATCATTTCAGTAATACTTTTATCGTCCAAACCATAAGAGGGCTTAACAACAATGGAAGCCTCCACCCCTGTTGATTTCTCTTTTGCAAAGACACTCAATAAACCATCAGCATCTACCTGAAAAGTCACTCGAATATGGGCAGCACCCGCCACCATTGAAGGAATACCTCGCAACTCGAAACGCGCCAATGAACGGCAATCAGCGACCATCTCACGTTCCCCCTGCAACACATGGATGGACATTGCTGTCTGGCCATCTTTAAAGGTAGTAAATTCCTGAGCCTTAACAATAGGAATCGTTGTATTACGATGAATAACTTTTTCAACCAATCCCCCTACCGTTTCTAAACCCAGAGATAGTGGCAAAACATCCAATAGCAACATATCACTATCAGGTTTATTTCCCACTAACACATCCGCCTGTACTGCTGCACCAATAGCAACCACTTTATCAGGGTCAATATTAACCAGCGGCTCCTGACCAAAAAATTCAGCAATCTTTTCGCGTACATACAGACTACGTGTTGAGCCTCCCACCATGACCAAATGGTCAACATCCGTTCTATCAACACCAGCATCACGCAACACGCGCTTGCATGCTCGAATAGTGACTTTAATTAACGGAGCTATTAATTCGTTCAACTGCGCGCGAGATAAACTAATCCTTTGTTGCTGATATTCAACGCTATACGTTTCATTAACGCTAAGTGCCTCTTTAAGTTCACACGATAAGTTTAATAATTGTCGTTCTTCTGATGGACTCAGTTGTTCTGAAATTGCAAGTTGGCCACATAACCACTGCATGATAACGTAATCAAAATCGTCACCCCCCAATGCAGAGTCACCACCTGTTGCCAGCACCTCAAAAACGCCTTTCGATAAACGTAATAGAGAGACATCAAAGGTTCCACCACCAAGATCATAAATAGCAATGACACCATCTTCATGCTGATCCAAACCATAGGCAACAGCCGCTGCCGTAGGTTCATTCAATAGCCTTAACACTTTCAGACCCGCTATACGTGCAGCATCTTTCGTTGCCTGTCGTTGCGCATCATCAAAATAAGCAGGAACAGTAATCACCACACCTTCGGGCTCCCCACCTAAAGCATGGCATCCCCTTTCTGCCAATGCAGACAAAATATCCGCAGACACTTCAATCGCTGTTTTAGGCCCCGCGGCCGTATTCATAGAGACAAGACCATCTTCGCGAGCATAAAATTCATAGGGAAATTCCACATTGGATTCACTGTTATTGGTCGCATCGTGAACAATATCGCCTACATTACGCCCCATAAAACGCTTAACCGATATCATGGTATTTAGAGGATCTTTGACCGCCGCTTCTTTTGCCAATTGACCAACAATGACCTTATCCTGGCTGTAGTGCACCACCGATGGCAACAGAACTTCGCCATGAACATCCGACAATGTCTCTGGCACACTACCACGCATGGTGGCAATAAGAGAGTGGGTAGTACCTAAATCAATACCGAACGCACGCTTTTTATCCTGAGCATGAGGCTCAGACGACTGATCTGGTTCTGCAATTTGTAGTAGTGCCATTTAACGGTTAACTCTCTAGTCAAAAAGTGACGATTCTAACACTTCAATTTCTTGAAGCATCTTATCAACAAAATGCAATTTAGCGACGATCTGCTTAGCTTCTGGGTATACTTCATTTTGATATTGCTGTTCAAATTGCACTTGCAACGTTTTTTTTTCTCTAGACACAATATCTCGCAATTCATCTAGCCGTTCTTCCGCACGATTTATATCTGTATCAACAGCAATTTCTGATAGGGTTTCACGCCACTCCATTTGCAATCTCAAAAACTGACTATCGTGAATCGTTGTAGATTGTTGGTTAGTCTCTTCTCCCACCAACTCCAGTAAATATTCCGCACATAAAACCGGTGACGTTAAGGTCTGAAATGCAGTATTAAGGTAAGCGGCAAATTGAACAGCATACCTTTGTTCATTCTCTGATTGAGCAGCAAACTTATCCGGATGAAATTCTTTTTGTAGTTTATGATAGTGTTCAACCACAATAGCCTTGTCTACATGATACTGTTGTGGCACACCCAATAGCTCAAAATAATTTTGCGTCAAATTCATTAATTCGTCTACGCTCAAGACTACACATTAAACGTGGAAGCTCTCTCCGCAACCACATTCATTTTTAACATTAGGATTTTTAAACTCAAAACCCTCATTAAGACCTTCTTTAACAAAGTCTAGCTCTGTTCCATCAAGGTATACTAAACTTTTAGGGTCAACATACAAACCAAAATCACCCTGATCAAACAACTCATCAGTATCATCTGGTTGATCAACGAACTCCAAAATATAAGATAATCCAGAGCAACCCGCAGTTTTAACACCGATGCGAATACCCACTGCACTACCTCTGCTTTGAATTTGCTTTATAATGTGGTCTTTAGCCACCCGAGTCATTGATATTGCCATAATGCTACTTTAATTTAATATCCTATTTTATGAATCGTAAATTAAGACTTACGTTTCTCCCGAAGATTATCAACCGCTGCCTTAATCGCGTCTTCAGCCAAGACTGAGCAGTGAATTTTAACAGGGGGCAACGCTAATTCTTCTGCAATTTCCGCATTCTTAATCTGACTGGCCTCTTCAAGACTTTTACCTTTCACCCATTCAGTCAACAAAGAACTCGATGCTATAGCTGAACCACAACCGTAGGTTTTAAACTTTGCATCCTCAATAATATCATTATCATCAACCTGTATTTGTAACCGCATAACATCACCACAAGCAGGTGCTCCTACCATACCAGTGCCTACATTCCCAGCTTTATCATCCATCTTTCCAACGTTGCGTGGATTTTCATAATGGTCAATCACTTTATCACTGTATGCCATAATTTTTTGCCTCGTAAGCTATTGTACCAATTAGTTTCTTTACCATTTATTAAACGATTATTTTGTTAATTAATGTGCAGCCCATTCGATAGTGTTTAGATCAATACCATCTTTATACATGTCCCAAAGTGGTGATAATTCACGTAATTTATCAACCGCTTCATGTATTTTTTTCACAGCATAATCGACTTCCTCTTCTGTCGTAAAACGACCGAAACTAAAGCGTAATGAACTATGAGCCAACTCATCGCTTAAACCTATAGCACGCAATACGTAAGAAGGCTCAAGGCTGGCAGATGTGCAGGCAGAACCTGAAGACACAGCCAAATCCTTTAACGACATAATTAAGGATTCACCTTCAACAAAAGCAAAACTCATGTTAATACTATGAGGTACACGCTGTTCTAAAGAACCATTCACATGAACTTCTTCCATATCCTTAACACCTTCTAGAAAACGATTGCGCATGGCTAGTGCATGATCTGCGTCTTTTTGTAATTCCAACTTCGCTAAACGAAATGCTTCCCCCATACCAACAATCTGATGAGTAGGCAAAGTGCCCGAGCGCATACCTCGTTCATGGCCACCACCATGAATTTGTGCTTCAATTCTTACGCGCGGTTTACGTCGAACATATAACGCACCAATCCCTTTAGGCCCATAGGCCTTATGGGCAGAAAACGACATCAGATCTACTTTCAGGGCTCCAAGGTCAATCGGTAATTTATTAGCACTTTGTGCAGAATCCACATGAAAATAAACTTTGCGCTCACGACACACTTCACCAATAGCTGCAATATCATTCACCACACCAATCTCGTTATTGACATGCATTAGAGAAACCAGCGTAGTATCTTCACGAATAGCGCCAGCAACTTGTTCAGCGCTAATCAGCCCTTCCGAATCAGGGTCAAGATAAGTGACTTCATAACCCTCACGCTCCAATTGACGACAGGTATCCAGAACCGCTTTATGTTCTATTTTAGAAGTAACAATATGTTTGCCATGCTTATGATTAAAATGCGTGATGCCTTTAATAGCCAAGTTATTGGATTCTGTGGCACCACTCGTCCAAATAATTTCACGGGGATCTGCATTAACGAGATCAGCAACATGTTGTCTGGCAGTTTCTACAGCTTCTTCAGCTTTCCAACCAAAAAAATGTGAACGGGAGGCTGGGTTACCAAAATTGCCGCTCATTGTCAGGCATTCAGCCATTACCTTTGCCACGCGAGGATCAACTGGGGTAGTCGCTGAGTAATCAAAGTAAATCGGTAATTTCATAATGTTCTCAAAATAAGTTAAAGCGTAATATCTCAATCAAGCAGTGTGTGATGTTTGAATAACACGTAAATCACTTTGGTTTAAATCTTCATGGTCTACATCTTCTAGAGCCACATTATTCTGGCGTTGCGAAATAGACTTAACATCTCCTCGATCTACCAGCTTTTCCAAGCTAATACCGCTTAAAAAATGGTGTATCTGGTCGCTTAAATCTGACCATAAATGATGGGTTAAACAGACTTCTCCATGCTGGCAATTACCCTTCCCCTGGCAACTAGTCGCATCAATTGATTCATTAACAGCATCAACAATCTGAGCAACAAAAATATCGTCCAAAGATCGACTCAGCTTATAACCACCACCAGGTCCACGAACACTAACAACCAATTCAGCCTGACGTAACTTTGAAAAGAGTTGTTCCAAATAAGATAGAGAAATTTCTTGCCTCTTAGAGATTTCAGCCAAACTGATAGGGTCACAATGACTATGTATGGCTAAATCCAACATAGCAGTAACCGCATAGCGCCCTTTAGTGGTTAAACGCATAACCAGTACCTTTCCTAACCTATTAAAATACACTAATTATCCAATAACCAAGTAATTTAGTCAACTATATAACAGAGTATTTTAATCAGATATAGTGAAAAATGAATCAGCTACTGTCTTTTAGTTTTTTTCTTCCAGCTTTGCAAGCTTCTTATCCGTAAAATAAACATAATTTTGCATGGCAGTAAGCACCCCTCTCAATATATTTAGCTCCATTTCATCAAGACGCACACGGTGATACAGTCTACGCAGACGCGTCATGGTCTGGCGGGGGTTGTCAGGTTCCAAAAAGCCTATTTTCTCTAAAGTTTCCTGTAAATGCTCATAGTAGTGCTCTAGTGCCTCAGACTTTGCTGGAGGCATATCCCAATCATCAAAATGAATAGACTTTCCCCGTTGATTATTAAGGCATGTCATACGTAGTTCGTAGGCGATCACTTGAACTGCAGCCGCCAGATTTAACGAGCTGTACTCTGGGTTAGCAGGAATATGTAGATGATAATGACACTTATGCAGTTCTTCATTGGTCAATCCTCTATCTTCACGCCCAAAAATAATAGCTACAGGATGTGTAGACGCTTCATGACAACTGTAATCAGCACATTCGCGAGGGGTGACTAAAGGCCAGGGAATTCGCCTCTCCCGAGCACTAGTACCAATAACCAAACCACAATCCGCAATTGCATCATCCAAGCTATCAACAACACTAGCTGACCGCAAAACATCCTGTGCATTAGACGCCCGCCATTCAGCACGCTGTGCAGGATAATCCTTGGGGGAAACCAAGTATAGCTGGGATAACCCCATATTTTTCATTGCCCTCGCTACCCCACCAATATTACCTGGGTGTGTTGTTTCTACTAAAACGATGCGAATGGAGGCCAATGCCTGTTGCGACTCAGGAGATAAAACAGATTGGTCTGCTGTCATAAAATCGATCCTAAAGAATATCAGGCGCGAATTTTAACAAAATTCCGCTCTATTCCCACTCTAACATAGGATTTTAGCATCAAAAGGAACGAAGTTATTATATGAAAGAAGGGAAAAACGACATGTCAACAAACCTTAGGAAGTACTGCTCTTATCACAGTACTTCTACTTTATTGAGCACTAACGAAACTGCATTGGACTATTCAAGGTTGCATTCACTGCATAACCTAGCCCCTTACCTATAGAAACCGCAAAACGTTCAACCAATGTTTCAAAAGGCGTAGGCTTATAAGTATAGTCGTAAGTATCTTCAAGCTGAATAATCTCGCGCGCGACAAAACCCGCACTTCCCAATCCATCAATTAAACCAATATCCAGCGCTTGTTCACCATTCCAGACCAAGCCAGAAAAAAGTTTTTCATCTTCAATGAGACGATTACCTCGTCCTTCTTTAACGGCACGAATAAACTGTTGATGGGTTGAATTTAATACACTCTCCCAAAACACAGTTTCATCTTCTCTTTGCGGGGAAAAAGGATCAAGGAAATTTTTATGTTTACCTGCCGCATAATTGCGGCGCTCAACACCCAGTTTTTCTATTAAATCAACAAAACCGAAGTTCGCTGAGATAACACCTATAGAGCCTACCAAACTCGATTTATCCGCATAAATCTCATCCGCCGCCGCCGCTATATAATATCCACCTGATGCTCCAATATCACCGATCACTGCATACAGCTTTTTATCCGGATACTCACTCCGCAAACGTTTGATCTCATCGTAAACATAGCCCGATTGAACCGGGCTACCACCAGGACTATTAATAGCCAGAATCACCGCCTTCGAAAACTGATTAGCAAACGCTTTTCGCAAACCATGAACAATATTATCAGCATTGGCAGGCTGATTGGTCGATATTTGACCATTCAGATACACAATGCCCGTATGATCTTTTGTGATCCCTTGAGTACTATGGGCTGTGCTTTGCTGAAAAATAGCAACAAAAAGGGCAGACATATAAAGAAAAGTCAAAGACTTAAAAAAAATCCCCCAGCGGCGAGATCGTCTTTGCTCTTTAAGCGATTCCTGAGCAATCATTGAGACCAGTTGCCAATCTCGGTGTTCACTACTGGGATCAACTCCATCCCGTTTAAATAAACCCATGTATAACTCCTACTTCTATATTAAAGTGTATCTATTACGTGGATGTGCTGACACTCAGGAGGTGTTAACATACCCATGAAACACCCATTCTCTTTGACTATCGTTTCAAAAGCCAGCATTTATTGATGCCTACTACACAGATTGAACCATTTTTATCCATCGGATCACTCAAGTTTCCACCCCAATCGAAAATAATCAAATACTTACACCCCAGGCTCTACAAGCAAACGATCAAGCACTAGAGCCAACTCACCACTCAATGGAGCTGTAACCACTAGAGGCTGACCATCTGACAAGGTAAACTCTAACCGGTAAGCATGTAGAAACAAACGTTTAAGACCTAGCTGACGGTAATGCTTATTAATATCCGTATCGCAATATTTATCATCCCCAATGACGGAACAGCCCACTGACTGGCAATGCACACGTATCTGGTGAGTCCTCCCAGTGATAGGCTTGGCCTCTACTAACGTACAACCTTGATAGCGCTGAATAATGCGGTACTCTGTCAGAGAGCACTTCGCACCTTTCGTGTCCACGCCTGCCACACGCACTATACGCTCACCACTGGCCAACTGATTTTTTACCAGTGATGCATTAACGATTTTACGACGATTCGGCCAACGCCCTGCAACTAATGCCTGATAAACTTTCTGTATATGACCTCCTCTTAGCTGTTGATGGATATGACGCAAGCTACTTCGTTTCTTAGCAATCATGATGCACCCAGAAGTGTCTCTATCCAGACGATGCGCTAATTCCAAAAATCGACTATCCGGACGAATCTGACGAAAGCTCTCAATCAAACCTAAACTAATACCACTACCACCATGTACCGCCAGACCAGAAGGCTTATTTACCACTAGCAACTCATCATTTTCAAAAAGAACTGAGGTCTCCAATAACTGAGACAAATTGGCATTGGGCTGAAGTGCTGGAGTCCTTTCACTCACACGAATAGGAGGAATACGCACAGTATCACCATCACATAGTTTGTATTCTGGTTTAACACGTCCTTTATTAACCCTTACCTCACCTTTACGCAATATTCGATAAATACGTGATTTCGGCACACCTTTTAGGTAAGACACAAGAAAATTGTCTATACGCTGACCAACATTTGCGTCATCAACCTCAACAAATTGAACAGATATTGGAGAACAACTGGAATTCATAAACCGCATGATACCAGTTTGTTATCCAGAATGCGCTAGCATGAACCCCAACTCATCACTCAGCATACTTGCCATTACAGTAAATAAAATTGAGATTATTACTATTTACTGCTAGACTTGCTAGCGTAGTTGTTGTATGGCTTCCAGATAACATAGCTTGATACTATATTTTAATGCACTAGGTGTTATTTCAAGGAAATACTATATGGCTACACCACTTACCGCATCAGGCGAGAAGTTGATGTCCGTTTAAGTAAAAGATTTTACGGTAAGTACAGAATTTAACAAATTGGGGGGCCGTAAGGTCTCACATACGTTTACTTTAATGCGAATATAACGTGCAGACTGCACACTAGCGACTAATTGTCGACTTTTGAAGATGACTCAAAGTAACGGCAAGTAAAGAAATATAATTAACAGATTTAACAACCGTTTAAACCCTGAGTATGAACTAAAAAACACAGATTTGGTTTGAAATGTACTGCACCATTTAGTATTGATTAGTCTAAAACAAAGTACTTAAGTCTTGCAGCACCCGAAAAGTAAAATACACTGATTAAACATAATCCCTATCGTTATGTTATTGGTCACCATGGTGAAAGCCTGCTGTGATCCGGAAATGAAGAAAATCGTAGGAAGTTAGCGAAAGCTCAGTAATACCGAGCTTTTACAAAACTAAAAGCCATATTAATTCTATTATTGGCCTATGACTTCTGCTGAATTTCCTGAAATCAAATAAAATGTGTCATTTTATCTATCTGTCGCAGTTCTACCCTCCCTGTTAATTTTCCCTTTACTTTAATAGTCTCTAGTTTTACTACTAGGATAATATTATGAAAAGAATGCTGATTAATGCCACCCAACCAGAAGAGCTTCGCGTTGCCTTGGTTGATGGTCAATGGCTCTATGACCTTGACATTGAGAACTGGAGTCGCAAACAGAAAAAAGCCAATATTTACAAGGGTAAAATCACCCGCATCGAACCCAGCCTTGAGGCTGCATTTGTTGACTATGGTGCAGAACGCCATGGCTTCCTACCACTAAAAGAGATTTCCCGAGAATACTTCACTAAACAGCCAAAGGATATTGAAGGCAGAATTAAAATCAAGGATGTGATCAAAGAAGGAACCGAAATTATTGTCCAAGTGGATAAAGAAGAAAGAGGAAATAAAGGCGCTGCTCTCACAACATTTATCAGCCTTGCCGGACGTTATATGGTTCTAATGCCAAACAACCCTCGTGGTGGTGGTATTTCTCGCCGTATCGAAGGTGATGAACGCAACGAATTACGACAAACATTATCCCAGATTAACGTCCCTAAAGGTATGAGCGTCATTGTTCGAACCGCAGGTATAGGTCGCAACGCAGAAGAACTGCAATGGGATATGAACTATTTACTACAACTTTGGGCTTCTATTAAAGAAGAGTCTGACAAAGCAAAATCACCCCACTTTCTGTTTCAGGAAAGCAATGTCATTATCCGCGCTATCCGTGACTACTTACGCCCCGACATCGGTGAAGTCATCGTTGATAATCAGGACACATTTAACCTAGCTACAGCATTTGTCCAGCAGGTGATGCCGAATTACCATAGCAAGATCAAGTTTTATAATGATGAGACCCCATTATTTAACCGTTATCAAATCGAAGGCCAGATAGAAACTGCCTTTGAACGTGAAGTAAAGCTACCTTCAGGTGGCTCTATTGTTATCGATGTAACTGAAGCCCTGGTTGCCATCGATATCAACTCTGCTCGCGCAACCAAAGGCGGAGATATCGAAGAAACTGCCTTACAAACCAATCTGGAAGCTGCTGATGAAATCGCTCGCCAATTCCGTTTACGGGATATTGGTGGCATTGTTGTTATCGACTTTATCGACATGCAGCCTGTACGTAACCAACGCGCAGTTGAGGAACGTATGCAAAAAGCTCTGGATATGGATCGAGCTCGAATACAAGTAAGTCGTATATCAAACTTGGGCCTACTAGAAATGTCTCGTCAGCGTTTGCGCCCATCATTAGGCGAAACCACATCAAAAGTCTGCCCCCGCTGTAGCGGCCAAGGTAGCATTCGCTCGACTAAATCCCTTGCTCTATCCATTCTACGTTTAGTGGAAGAACAGGCACAAAAAGATCGAAGTTCAGAGATTCGCGCTATTACCCCTATCAAAGTAGCAACCTATCTGCTCAACGAAAAGCGTAAAGCCATTGCCGCAATTGAAGCCAGTAATAAAACGCGTATTGTGGTCGTACCCAACGCAGATATGGTCACGCCACACTATGAAGTACAACGCCTACGTGACGACGCTAGCGATGGCTTTGAAACGAGCTACAAAATTACTGGTTCACAGGAAGATACTTCACTGGAAAACCATCAGCCAACCGTTCCATTACCGAAGCCTGCTGTACAACAACTAACACCCGCTCAACCAGCACCTGTTACAAGAGAGCTTAAAAAGCCAAGTCTACTATCATGTTTTTTAAAAGTCTTTATGGACTTATTTGAATCAACACCTAAAGAAGAAGATAAGAAAAACAACCAAAAAAATCACAACAAGCGTAATAATAACCAAAATCGACGTAATAGAAACAACCGTCGAGGTCAAACGAAAAATAATGGTCGCAATGCCGAGGTTAATAGCACTACGTCTGAAGCCAACAATAATACCGATGAGAACTCACGTAACAATCGACGCCGCAACAATCGTAAACCTAAGAATTATAATGCAGTAAATAACGAGCAACACACTAACGAAAACCAGTCTCCAGAATTTAATGATAAAAGCCCATCTCGTCCGGAAAAACGCCCCGCTAACCGCCGTCCAAACAATCGCCAGCACCAACGTGGCCGCCGCAGAGAGAACAATGAGCAGAAAGACACAAATAAACAAGTTAACACCGCCATGAACGAACAAGGGAATACTACCGAGATCAAGCACAAAGCCACTATGGTAGAATCCTCCACTCCTAAAGCAACCCAACAACCTATGTCCACAGTTTCTGGAAAACCTCCTGTAACCTCAGCAACTGAAAACAAAGAGAAAGAGCAGGCTTCACTTACGTGCAAGGAGTCATTTCAAGAAAGCTCTGGGGAAAAACAGAAAAATGCTATAAAAGAACCCTTGGTTTACAAACGCGCTCAAAATGATCCAAGGTCTCAAGCAAAACCCATTGAAGATCTAACCATAAAAAGTTCTTCTCTTGATACTTTTACAGGCAAACCACTCAACACAGCTTTACCTGCTAACATCCCCCATGCTCCTCGTCAATTACCCAGACCAACCAATGATCCTAGGGTAGTTAACAATGTGAAGCACCGAACGGGAGAGCAAGAAAAGGCAACTGGGTAAGCACTTAACATCAGGAGGCTTCATTGCCCAACGTGCAATAGCTAATAGCTTGTGGGATTCACAGACATGGTTTCAATATAATACGTCTATGAATAAACAAATCAAACAACAACTGCAATGAGTTGCACTCTACCAAGAAACCAACAGTGCCGACCTCGTTTGTCGGCATTGTGGTATTTCCAGACCGAACCGACACTCTGCAAATATATAAGCGTTATCAGCAGCTCGGTATTGATGGTTTACAAGAACATAGTCGGCGGCCACATAGCACATTAAAAGTTAGAAAATCTTTTGCTTTTGTCATTATCATTCCCCTGATTATCTTTAGGGTAAGGGGAAATCGAATGACAGGGAATGTCTAACACTCCTCACCATAATTTCCGAATACCAGGCATAAAAAAACCTCTCCTCAGGTTTGTTTATACGCGGCTTTAGTGTGCTGGTTTTTGTTGTGCTTTTTGCTCTGCCAACGCCTGGGCATAGACCGCATTAAAATTAATAGGCGGCATCATTAATGGAGGGAAAGTGGCTTTTACTAAGACACTATCAATCGCTTCACAAGCATAAGGAAACAACATTTGTGGACAAACAGTATTTAGTACAGCCGTCAGATGCTCCCCTTCAAGTCCTTTAATCATAAACAAGCCCGCTTGATGAGCCTCTACTAAAAACACGGTTTTTTCATCTCCAACTTTAGCGGTTACCGTCAGCTTTAGGATAGTCTCATAAAAGTCATCTCTAATCTTATTAATTTCCGTGCTCAAGTCCTGATTGATTTGTGGTTGATCTTTCAGGAGAAAAGCCTCTGTACCCATTGGCGCTTCCAATGACAGGTCTTTCAAGTAGGTACGCTGAACTGCAAACTCCTGCCCGGAATGTTCTGCTGCTTGGTTTTCTTCACTCATAATAGTTACCTGTTTATTCATTCACTAATAAATTATCTAATTGCCCCATTCGCTCCAGAGAAAACAACTCATCACACCCTCCCACATGGTAGTCATTAATCCAAATCTGTGGCACAGTGCGACGTCCACTTTTCTTTATCATTTCCCGGCGAACTGCAGGCTGGTTATCAATCGGAATCTCCTGATAATCAACTGACTTATTGTCTAACATACTTTTAGCACGGATACAAAAAGGACAAAAACGCGTTGTATAAATAGTAACCTTAGCATTACACATAATTCTTACTTCACGAGTGGTAAATTATCCTGCTGCCATTCTGATACACCACCACCCAAACGTACTGCATCAAAATCATTAGCGGTCAGAGTCTTTACTACAGCTCCAGCATGTTGCCCCATTTTATCAATAACGATGATTTGCTTCTGACGGTGCTTGTCCAACACTTTCAAGCTATTTGCCACTTTACTGTGCGGGATATTAATAGCATCAACAAGGTGTCCTGTATAAAATTCTTTGGCATCACGGACATCGAGTAGAACCGCTTGACCAGCATTAATAGCCCGAACCACTTGCTGACAGGAGAGTTTCTGGCCACTGCTTTTAGACTCATGACGAAACAACAAGAAAACAAACGCTACCAGTACAATAACCAATAAAACGTGTTGTTGCACAAAAACCAATAAATTTTCCACAAAATTCCCCTAGAGAGTAACAATCAGTTTCCCCACCTTCTGCCCTTCCAGCAGTCCGCCAGGATCAAAATGGTGGGCAATTATACACGAGCTAGCACAATTTTGAGGGCAAAATGCGTTATTCTCTCAATGAAGATAGCCTTAATAAATGCAAAACGGTAGACTCAGCTCTTAATTCCACAATATCACTAACTACTCAATTGGAACAGATTCGGTGCAACTATCATTCATTCAGAACCTTCAAAAGCTTCCCCCCTTACTGCTGCTCGCCAGCCTTTTGGCACTCAGCGGTACCGCACTAGCCAACACGGAAGAAGAAAACCAACAACGGGTTAAAGAGTTAACAGCATCTATTAAGAAGTTAAAAGAAGAGCTCAATACCGCCAAGAACGCTAAAGACAAACTCCAAAAATCACTACAATCCTCTGAAGAGAAAATTAGTCGGTTATCAAAGAAAGTCCAATCTACCAAGGAGGCACTAGACCGCGAAAAAAAGCGGCTAGTCCAGCTTCAGACCAATAGGTCTGAACTGGAGCAGCAACAGCAGCAACAACAACACTATATTCAACAAATGCTTAGACAAAGCTATCAACTAGGCCAACAGAGCCAGATTAAGCTCCTGCTAAATCAGGAAAGCCCCGAACAAGTCGGCCGTCTGATGCGCTATCACGATTATATTATCAGGGCCCAACAGCAGCAACTTAAACGCTACCTCAACACAATTAAGACACTCAATGGTCTTGAATCCAAGATTATTGCAACAACTCGACAACTTAAAAAAAGCCAACAAAGCGTGATACAGCAACAGCAACAGCTCAAAAGTGCTCAAAAACAGCGCCTGAGTACCATTAAGGAACTGGATCACTCTCTAAAACACAAAGGACAGCAATTATCGAATTTTATCGCAGACCGACAGCGCCTTCAGGATCTACTAAACGAAATGAGCCGTGCACTTGCCAACCTCCAATTACCCAGCGGTGCCACCTCGTTTGCCAGCGTTCGTGGCAAATTACCCATACCAACTCAGGGTAGGATTGTTCACCACTATGGTAGCAGTCAATTTGGCGGCAAACTAAAGCGCAATGGTATTGTAATTAGTAACCATGCCAATGCTAATGTGGTATCAGTCCATCACGGTCGTGTGATATTCTCTGATTATCTTCGCGGTTATGGACTATTGTTAATCATAGATCACGGTGATCATTATATGACCCTTTACGGCCACAACCAGACACTTCTGAAGGAAACGAACGATTGGGCGAACCAAGGAGAAGTCATTGCAACAGTTGGTAACAGTGGAGGTCAATCACAAACGGCACTGTATTTTGAGCTCCGTTATAAAGGTAAGCCCCAAAACCCACGCATATGGTTAACGCACAGATAATATAGCTATAAACAAAAAATGACGATAAAAAGAGGCAGGCATGCAAAATCACCTTCACTTAATCTTACTATTCGTGATCGCCACACTACTCCATATAACCGTCGCCATTGCTCAAACTTCTCCCAAATCCTCTACCGATACTCAACAAAACAATACTACTAAGGAAGGACTACCTCTAAAAGAACTACGACTTTTCACCTCGGTCTTTGACCATATTCGACGCGCCTATGTCGACCCAATTAGTGATCAACAATTACTGGAGAATGCCATTAAAGGTATGCTACAAGAAATAGACCCCCATTCAGCCTATCTGAATGCCGATTCATTTCAACAACTGCAAAGCAACACCCATGGTAATTTCAGCGGAGTGGGCATTGAAATCGGTAAAGAGGGTGAGTTTATCAAAATCATCGCCCCTATCGACGGCACACCAGCACAAAAAGCCGGTTTACAGGCAGGCGATCTTATTATCAAACTTAACCAGAAATCCACGCAAGGAAAGTCTCTCGATGAAGCCTCAAAACTGATTCGTGGGCCTATTGGTTCCAGCATCGTTTTTACTATTATGCGTAAGGGTGTCGATAAACCTTTTGATATTACTGTTATTAGAGACACTATACATTCATTAAGTGTACGTCAAAAAGTTATCGATGATACCATTGGCTATATTCGCATTTCACAATTTCAGGTAACCACCGGCAAGGATTTTGTTGCTGCTATTCAACAGTTACGCACAAGCCACCCCACACTTAACGGCCTCATTATTGATTTACGCAATAACCCTGGAGGACTGCTTCAAGCATCAGTACAGGTAGTGGATAGTTTAATTAATAAGGGGACTATTGTTTATACGGAAGGACGTCTGGACACCAGCAACACCCATTTTAAAGCCACTGAGGGTGATGATAGTGAAGGTCTTCCTATAGTAGTCTTGATCAACGGGGGGTCAGCTTCCGCATCAGAAATTGTGGCTGGTGCCTTACAAGACCAAAAGCGGGCCCTTATTATGGGGACCCGTACCTTTGGTAAAGGTTCGGTCCAAACCATACTGCCTATAGACGGAGATAAAGGCATTAAATTGACTACCGCCCGTTACTTTACTCCTAATGGCCGTTCTATCCAAGCTCAGGGTATCGAACCAGACATTATCGTTAAACCCGCTACTATTACCGAAATTAAAGCCCAAGAGCGCATTAGAGAAACCGATCTCAATAAACATCTGAAAAATACCGACGATAGAAAAAAACAGGCAAAAATGCCTGATAAAGAAAAAGCTATCAACCACCATACCGAAGATAACCAACTGTTTGAAGCAATTAACCTATTAAAAGGGTTAGCAATTCTTAATCAAAACAAAGAAAGTACAGCCCAATAAGCAGTATTCTGTGCCATATCGAGAGACTATTAACTAAAAATCAGTTGCCTCTTTCTCGGAGGGGCTGATAGACTGGCTGCGACAAAGTCGCTTGGTAATTATACCCGTCAGCCTCCCTTGGTAATCACACTACTACATGTTACTCGGGATGTGAATGAATATCCGCTGCGGACTTTAGTGGAGTTGGGGATTGGGTCGGTTCTGCCGTTTTAGCCATATTGTGTTCTTTAATGGCTTGGGTCATGAACTCATACAACCCTTTCCCTTTTTGGTCGACGGCATCTTTCATGCAAGCGTCAACATTGAGGTCTCCCCACACTCCGGTTATCACTGATCGTTGGCTATAAGAAAACCCTGCATCCTTTAAAATCTTTGGGATGCTGTCTAGTAATTGAGCAAGACGACTGACGTTTTCTGTATACCATTTTTCTTTTAAGTTAGATGTACCAGAAGGAAAAATATACAGATCATCGGCTATTTGTTTTATATGCAAAGCCCGTTCAGCCACTTCCTGTAATACAGAAGCACCTCCAATAGCACTAATTGCATCTCTGATATCTCGAATAGGTGTTTTGCCATCTTTTGCAAGATGTCTTTGATTTAAAGGAGCGGGTTCTTGAGCATAAAATGGTAATGCAGGTGGTTGTTGTGGTGTGTTTGTGCCATTTTCACAAGAAACAACATAATCAACACCTTTCTCCAGCAATGTTGCGGATAACATTTGGCGCATTGTTGGTTGTTGAATGCCCGCTTCTATCAGTTTTTCTTTGATTACTGGCAAAGCATCGGGGCGCTCCGTAGACATAATGTACTCTTCGGGATGTTTCAAACCGTTTATTGATAATGCTTTTTGGACTAACTCTGGATTTACGCTATCGGACACTTTTCCATGCCGTCCGGAGAGGTAATTTACAATGCCGGGATAAAGTGTGTGGTAGCGATCTCTTCCTTCTAGCTCATGCCATAAAGATATAGCAGCCTGTCCCGTTGTGTTTGCAGCATAGGGGGTCACCTGTGTGGGTTGCCCTAAATCATCTAATATCTGAGCTTGCATTTTGTATATCTCGATTTGGATAGTATCCCAGTCAGCGGGCTGACCATTTTTACCGAGTAAACGTCCTAAATTTTCTACCAATCCCGGAATGGATTTAAGAGTCGCTGATGCCCCTCCCGGAGTGCGTGCATTATACATTGCCTGAATTAACTCAAGATTGTAGGAGGATTCATATTCACGATACTGAAAGCGTAAGCCAAATAAGCTTTTCATACTTTCTTTGATAGCTTTGATGCTTAGCTTTGGTGTGTTTGCTCTTATTTTTTCATCAGAATGGTTACGTATTAACCCTACCATTTTACTCATGCTAGGTTGGGCTGTTGAGCCGGATAAAGCCTGATGTTGGACATCTATTGTAATTGTTTTATCTTGTTCTGTAGCGGCTTTTACTGCCGCCATGTAGCATGCCGGGGCTTCTCCGTAAGTGGAATGAGCATGAATGGTGATATCTTGGTCGGGAAAATTTTTGTAAAGCGCCGTTGTTAGTTGATAAACAAAATCAGGTTCTAAACGCCCACTGGCTGATTTTAGGTAAAACCCCTGATGTCCCATATCAATCAGTTCTTGTGCAAGTTCTAAGCATCCTTCAATTGTAATATTAGGGTTATCTTCAATACATATTCCCCCTTGTGCGATAATGTCATAGCCTTCTTCTTGTGCTTCTTTTACTGCCTTTACAACACCGACAAGAGCGCGAGAATCATTCCATGGAAATTTTGTAGAACATTTACTCCCATTTTTGCATATTCAAAAATCATAGCCCGAACAACGCTATAAGACTGTGGCTCGTATGCGAAAAGAAAATCACCCCGAATAAGAACGGATTGCTTTACACCCAGTTTTTTGAAATGTGAAAATAGTTTTTCAGCTTCGTCCCATGCATCTCGTCCTTTTTTCGCAAATAAATCAAAAAACGTACCACCACCTGTTTGTATGGAGGTGGTTCCTGTTAAATGTGCTGTCGGATAGGCGTCAATGATTTCTTGTGTAGAAGGGTTTGTGCCCAATAAGGATTGTATGGCATCACGTAAAACATCTTGAAAGCGGATTAAAGACATATTCTGATTTACTCTCTGAAACTATTTAAAGGTGATGTATATAGCTTTTTTTATGTTATGGCAATACATTTTCATCCCCCGACATCACCAGCAATCTTATCAAGCCATTTTTTCTAACGTTGGATTATACGCATATGAATATCCCAATCGGGTAGATTAATGCGTCGAACGGAAAACACACGAGTGAGTATATCATTCACCTTTTGGGGGTGAACGTCGCCATTTTCTTCTTTCGGGAATGCTGCATGAGCATCTAAAAACCGTTTCACTCCGGTTTGTGTTGCAAATCGTCCATAGGCAAAGCCTTGTGAAACTGTAGTGGTCTAATGTAAGTAGTGTAGTGGTCATATCTACGGCGACACAAAAACAGGAAAAGCCTGGGGTAGAGTTGGTGAAGTTTTACTCTTTGATAAATCCATAGCTAAAATAGAGCATTGGTACTTCAACAGAGTGCGTGGCCTCACTCTAAACTCATCATTTAAACAAGGATGACTAAGCATGCAGCTTAACTCATATAAAATGATATATTTAATGAGCTGAAATGTTCATGAGGCTCTTTTTATAATTAACTTCTCTATTTTTCATGTGGCGGAGGGATTTGAACCCGCTTCCATAATCCACATTAAGACACAGTAAAACACTATCTTTTGTAAATCAGACAGTTAGGAAAATTAACCGTCACATTGAAGCACAGTAAACCACTATGAAATGGACACAATGTGGGCACTTTGCCAAAGACTTGCTATCAAGGCTGTAAAGCTCTGATCACAGCCTCTGGTTCTTTTGCTAATACCTGTAATAACACTCTTGAAACGCCTGTAGGATGTCGTCTGCCTTGTTCCCAATCTTGCAGGGTTCTTTTGCTTAAACCGAACTGTGACGAAAACTGTTGCTGCGTCATTTTCATGCGAGAGCGAATAGCAGACACGTCAATATCGTCAGGAATATGCGCCTAACAGCCATTGTCTTGCCCTTGTGTAAATTCAAGTGCTTCTAATGCACCTGTTAAAATGCTTTCACCTACTGTACTCATTGTAATACCTCTACATTTTCATAGTGACCAACGATCAATTTCAACACTTTCTTAAGCGTGTTTTTTTCACTTTGGGTTAGGTTGATCTTTTGGTTTTTGGCAAAGACAGACAATATAAATGTAGGTATGAATTCGCCAGACTAAAACGTAATAACCCTATAACCACCACTTTCACCCGTGCCAGAACGCGCAAATCGCACCTTTCTAGCTCCCCCTGTTCCCGTTATTTCATCACCCGACATAGGGTGTTTAGAAAGATAGTCTATTAATTCCCGCCGTTCTTCATCAGACATCTTTAATGCCTTGGCACAACGGATAAACTCTGGAGTTTCTATGATGGTATGCATAAGACAAGTTATACGGCAATGCCGTATAATTTCAACCTTTTGTACTCAGAATAGTATCCAATAGATTATGAAACACTAAAAACAATGCCGCATATGAAGTCATCAGAAGAAGTGATTCTTCAGGAGATTACATAGAAATTGTTAATCATGGAGGAGAAATGGTTTACCCGTATGGAGAAATATGAAGGCGAAAAAGATAATATAATTTTAAGGTCATCCCATGATAAAAGTATCGAGTATCAAAAAAAAGAATCACTAGATTTTGCTCATAAAATAACAGATCTAGGAATTTCTGGGGCTGCAAGTTATGTACATCTATTAGAGTTGAAGTACCAAGATATATTTGGTCAGGAGCACCATAAATTTTATCGTATTATAAATTCAGGATTACCTCAAAGAGAAAACCCAAATGTAGCAGATACTATAGAAGCATTACTGCGTAACAAAATAGAATGGATCAAAAGTAATGAAAAACCTTATGAGGTTTCTCAATCATGGATAGCAGCTCAATTCAATAGGTAAGAATATTAATAAAATTCACTCAGCTCAAAATCAAAAGGGGTATTCCCACCATCATTACCCCCTCATAGCCACGAGGAACACCATGAATACCTACCGTAACCCCTTAATACAAGCTAACCATGCCGATACCTTAACTAATATTGAGCAGGTGATCACCTTTTTACAAGATTACCACCTAAGTAGTTCACAGCCGGATACCCCGCAACAGTCGGATATCCCAAAGACTGCTACTTTCGCGCACAGTAAATTTAGGGAGTTTGGCGAGATGATCAAGAAGATCCCACTCATTAACGTCTAATAATATTTCGGGTTCTATTAATTCTAGTTCACCTTGAACTAGAGCGCATAGTTGCGGTAGTGATCCAAATATTTCACCGCGTTCCGCAGGTGATCGCAATATCTCAATACGTGCATTATGAATGCGTAAATCTTGTTGAATAGATTTTTTCTTTGCAGGTTTTCCCGCACTTTTAATGATCACTTTTTTTAGGTTATCAGACACTTCGCCACGCACTTTCACAATTACAGTATCGTTATCGGTCGTTGTTGCTGTTAATTGCGAGCGTTCGCTCTTATCGAGTTTATTAAAGTCTGGCATAGTGGCGACTTCAAGCACAACCTCCAATTCCTTAGAGCGTACAGGTTGAGCATTGCCACCACCATCAAAGAAGTCATTTTGATTGTCGTCAGGTTCGTACTGGCGTACATATTCTGCAATATCCAGTTCTTCAAAACCCATCGCAATAAGTTTATCTTTTAATTCTGTTGCTGCCTTGGCAAAACTGGTGGTTGCGAGATGTGCATAAGCACGGTTCAGGTCTTCAATAACAAATCTTCGAGCATAAGGCATACGCAACACGCGCCCCAATAGTTGTTCCGCAGCCGTGCTAGAACTGACTTGCTTTACTGAGCAAAAGACATACGCAAAGGGGCAATCCCAGCCTTCTTTCAGCGCTTCAATAGTGATGATATATTCAATGGGGCAGCTTTGAACGAACAGGTCTATATCGTCCAACTCCCGTTGGTTACCTGTGACCACGGCAATTTTTTCAGGCTCTATTTTTAATTCATGCAGTAAATAAGGCTTAAGTACATCAACGGTAACTACCCCATTTTTTGCCTCGGCCTGTAGCAATGCGATAGGTATGGTATTTTTCAAATTTATGAGTAATCCATGTTCTAATACGTACAATCGCGTTCAAAATCTGTTGATTGGCGCAAAATATAACCTTTTTGGCAGATCGTGAGTCAATACGTCGAGAATCATTATGGCAATCAAGGATATTATATAGCCCGTAACTGGGGAGCGAATAATATTCAAGGATTTATTGAGGCCATTCAACAGCGTTTTACCACTGTTACTATTCAAAAAGATAATTCCTGCAAAAACTGACTTAATATTACGGTGCATAAGTTTTGAGTAAATTACTTAAGTTGCGAGAATGGTTGACTGTTGATGAAGCAGCAGCCCATTTATCGATCGTTTTAGGTGAGTCTATTACACTTAATAAACTATAAAAATTATGCCAAAACCCATCAACATACACTGGTTTCGTCAGGATTTGCGCCTTTACGATAATCCCGCCCTCACTGCAGCGTGTGCTTCGGGGCATGTGTTGCCAATTTATATTCTCGACGATGACAATGCCGGTGAATTTGCCATGGGTGGCGCCAACCGTTGGTGGTTACATCATTCATTGCAATCTCTAAACAAAAGACTCAAAGGTCGCTTGCGACTCTACCGTGGCGAGGCGCAAAGCATCTTGAAGAGATTGGTGCAAGAGCACCCGATTCAAGCAGTGTACTGGAACCGCTGTTATGAACCCTGGCGCATCGTACGCGACAAGTCAATCAAAGGGCGACTCGAAGCACTGGGCGTTTCGGTAAAGAGTTTCAACGGCAGCTTACTTTGGGAGCCCTGGCAAGTACTCAAAAAAGATCGAACGCCGTATCGGGTATTCACGCCCTTCTACCGCAGGGGTTGCCTCGGCTCTAGCCCACCACGAGAGCCATTACCAGAATCCAAACTACGTATTAGCACCGGAGATTTTGGTGGTGTGTCATTGGAAGACTTATCGCTTTTACCGCGCATTCCCTGGCACCAGCAACTCGAAGCCCACTGGACAATTGGCGAAGCCGGTGCACAGGCGCGCTTACGGGATTTTATCCATGAAGGTCTCAATGACTACAAGGAAGGGCGTAACTTCCCTGCCAAAGGAAATACCTCTCGGCTGTCGCCCCACCTTCACTTTGGAGAGATATCTCCCAATCAGGTGTGGCACGTCGTCAAACGCAGTGGTGACGGCGACAACGAAGATTGTCTGCTGAGTGAATTGGGCTGGCGGGAGTTTTCTTATTCTCTGTTATACCACTTTCCAGCGTTGCCGCACAAAAACTGGCAAGATAAATTTGATCGCTTTCCTTGGTCACGGGCGAAAAAAGCGCTGCAAAAATGGCAACGCGGCATGACGGGCTATCCCATTGTCGATGCCGGCATGCGCGAGCTCTGGCAAACAGGCACAATGCATAATCGGGTGCGGATGATCGTCGGCTCCTTCTTAGTAAAAAATTTATTGTTGCATTGGCACCACGGCGAAGCCTGGTTTTGGGATTGTCTTGTGGACGCTGATCTGGCCAGCAATAGTGCCAGCTGGCAATGGGTGGCAGGTTGCGGGGCCGATGCAGCCCCGTATTTTCGTATCTTTAACCCCATTACCCAGGGCGAAAAGTTTGACCTAAAGGGGATATACACCCGACGTTTCGTGCCTGAACTTGCAGGTCTACCGGATAAATTTCTCTACAAACCCTGGGAAGCTCCGAGCGAGGTACTCAAAGCAGCGGGTATCAAACTAGGGATCACCTATCCGCGTCCGATTATAGATTTAAAAACCTCCCGTGAGCGAGCCTTGGCTGCCTATAAATCGCTTTGATTACGAGCATCTTATTTGACCTGCATTAATAAAGAGTCTAAACCTAGATAGTTAGTGGTTACAAATTCACTAAAAAATTAAAGTAGTCTTATTTTATTAGGGGTCCAGGGTGAGTAGAACGACTGGATCACTCCAGCCGAACCCTCCGCAGAACCGGACGTGCGGAACTACCGCATCCGGCTCCCGATAGATCAGTATCCCCATACATATTCAGTGTGCTAGAACATCGATACAGTTTTCCATTGTTTTGGAAAACCAAGCGCTGTCAATGCCCGAAGTAGTCGTTTCCATGTAACCCGATGTTTACCACCTCGACGATTGAGCCACTGTAGAATGATCCGTTTTGATCTCTCTAGGAATTGATCCACTCGTCTTTTATTGTCAGATACTCCGTGATAATTAACCCAACCTCTGATTACACGAATAACAGTTTTAATGACACCTACTGTGTTTCGCGTATTCAGGTGTTTTCTTAGAAACTGCCTCATACCTTTGAGTTTTGCAGCAAAGCGGTCTTTTCGGCTAGTCAGTTTCAACCGCCAGAAACCCTTTGTTGCACGTCCCCAATAACAGGTGAAGCCTAAGAAGTTAAAGGTCGGTAATCGTTCATTTCGCTGGTACGCCTTCAGTGCAGCAATTCTACCTGCTGGTATTACCTGCGACTTTTCGGTATGCATCTCAAGACCTGCTTTTGCAAGTCGCTTGGGTAAAACATTATAGAAGCGTCTCGCTTCGTACTCTCGCTCGAACACAAACACCATATCATCCGCAAATCTCACTAGAGTTGCCTTACCACGAATATGGGAATGTTTGATAGTTTCAAACCATTCGTCAATCACATGATGAAGGTAAATATTAGCCAGTATGGGTGACACAATGGACCCTTGTGGGCATCCGCAAGTGTTTGTAGTATCTTCTTTACCTTGCCGTATTGGAGCGGTGATCAAGACTTCTATGAGTCTCAGAAATCGCCTATCCGAGATTTTATTGCGTAGTAATTCTATTAATACCGTGTGTGGTATTGTGTTGAAGTACTGACGAATATCAATCTCAACAATAGCCCCTTTTGGATTTTGGTAAGTCGCTTGATGATTCCAATGATCGGCGAACCACCTCACGAGGATATACCGAACAGCTCCCAATTGTTCCTTGAAACAACTCTTCATAAGCAAGTAACTCATGTTGATGATTTAAAAACAGTACCCCGAATACTTCGCGTTTGTAGTCCGCCATGTTGAGCCTTAAAAAGTCTCTAACAATGGCGGGGCTGGTGAAAGCGGAATATTGCGCAATATCCCGTTTAACCAGCTCTAGGGCAAGACTAATAATCGTTGGCCTTTCGTGTTCGGCTACTGATTGAGGGGCAAGATGGGAAAAACGATCAAAGCGTTCATCTTCTCTGAAATCAAGAGGGATTTGGTGCATGGGTCGTATATATTACGACCCATTGAGTATTTGCCAACTAATTTCCAAAATTTCCACTTAGTACTTTAGGTTTTAATGCTTCCGCGTTTAGTTTATCCAAATAATCCGCCCAGCTCTGCATCATTTCCTTACGCTGTTTCAAGTAAGTAGTACGATTATAAGCCCGACCATTAGCATCTTTAACAGCATGGGCGAGCTGGCATTCGATCCATTCAATTTTATAGTCCAGTTCTTCGTCTAGCAGAGTTCGCGCCATAGCGCGGAAGCCGTGTCCGGTCATTTGTTCTTTGGGAATGCCCAAGCGTCTTAGAGCCGATAATACCCCGTTATCACTCATCGGGCGCTTAGGACTTCGAGGGCTGGTAAAAACATATTGTCTATATCCAGTGAGAGGTTTGATGCCTTCTAGAATTTCTATCGTTTGTTGGCTCAGGGGCACGATATGGGGCGCTTTGGTTTTCATTTTTTCTTTAGGAATATGCCACTCCTGTTTTTCCCAGTTAATTTCTGCCCATTCCATACGCCTCAGCTCATTGGGACGACAGAAGAATAGAGGGACGAGTTTGAGGGCGCACTTCGGGAGTGCCTTCGTATTCATCTAGGGTGACCCGACTTCCTTTGGGTCGGTTATCGCCGCGAAATGGCTTTTCTTGGGAGTCATCAGCGCGTCTTTGAGCGCAATGGTGGGATCGTTTTCGGCTTTGCCTGTGGCAATCGCATAGCGAAATACCTGTCCGGCTACTTGCTTGGCACGATGAGCCGTTTCGATAGCTCCGCGCTTTTCAATACGCCGTAAGTAGGCCAGCACTTCTGGTGATCGAATATCAACAACAGGTAGTTCACCAATCAGACAAAATAGATCTTTATTGAGTAAGCGATTCACCCTATCACTGTGAGTAGTAGACCAATGTTTTTTCTCTTTCTCGTACCACTCGATAGCTAGGGCTTTGAAGGTGTCTACTGTGGAAAGATTGCGAGCAATTTTTCTTGCGCGTTTTACATCGGCTGGGTCGGTATCTTCGTCTAGGAGATTACGCGCTTCTGCATGTTTGATTCTCGCTTCCGATAAGCTGAGTTCAGGGAAAACTGATAAAATCATCATCAAGGCGACCTATAAAGGAACCATCAAACATACTCGCCAAGGCAATCAAGTCATGACGCTGAACCTGCGGGCACCTAAATATTATTGTCCCCATTGTCAGCGGTATTTTCGCCATCGTTTCACGGGTATACGTCCCCGTTATCAATCGCTGAGGTGTCCAGGTTTGATGATGCTGATGGGCTTCGGGCATGTGATCCGTTTGAGTGCTAAAGCCCCC
>MDLC01000032.1 GCA_001723645.1 Candidatus Endobugula sertula
CCTCTGGCAGAAGAAGCTTTACAAGATTACGACCCTAAAAGGGAAAGAATTCAGGAGGCAAACTACCAAAAGGATTTGATACTAAAACGATTATTTGAAGAGCGTAATGGCTATGGATATGTGGATAAATAAACAACATTTACCCACATACCCACAGCAAAACAATAGCAATATGTCACAAAATTCAACAATCAAGAATTGAAGCGATGTCTGTGAATCTCACACTTGAGAGCAGCAAGCCCCGTCTTCGCGAGACTCATTTGACCTCCAAGAAGTCTCGACAAGGCTGGCTCTCTAGCGCAGCTTTTAGTGAATCAACGTCCACTTTGGAAGCCACTAATCTAGCTGCTGCTTCAGCCCTCCAAACTAAGTCTCCAGACTGTTGAAAGGTCGAACGCAGCTCTCTGATAATTTCTAACGCCACTTTAGCCCATTCTTTAAATTCTTCTAGCCTCCACAGTTTTACATTATTTAGTTGAGGGGCTGCTCCCTTCGTCATTTTTGTTACTGGTGACACTAATACAGGTATTATCTCAACATTCGGCTCTTTACAGGAGTCAACGTTTACACGCATCCAATTGGGATGGGACGATACTTGGCGGGCTTTTGTCGGGCTGAGAGTATCATTTTCGGCATTGGCATGATCCTCGAAAACAAAACACAGGTCCCCGATCTGCCACCACGGGTCGGGCGAGGCATCGTCCTCTACTTTACGCGACTCAAACCCTAAGAGCTCTCCTAGCAGCCTATGCGCTTCTTCAAACCCTTCTTCCGAATTTAAACCTTCTCGAACTTTCTTCTCTTTTTGAGAGTACTTTCTTTCATGCATACTGCCTACGGAAGCGAGGAATGCCTCTACCCCTTCTACTTGCTTCATTATTAAAGCATTTATTTCTTCACTGGGATCAGTTTCAGAGCCAGAAACATAATTTGAAAGGCTCGCAAGCCAAGGGATATTCTTAGCCGCTCTTTTTGCTCGAACAAAATGCTCTAGGGCTTTTTGGCCAAGATTAACAATACCTTCTTTATCCGCAACGTAGGCCGCTGATCCAGCCAAATACTCCCACCACGCCCTGTAGCCTTTAAGTTCACGGTGAGTCAAAGCCCCAAGAGCAGCTTCTGCATGCTGAAGAGCTTGTTCAAAGTCCCCACCCCATAGGGATTTAACATAGTCAATCTCGTGAGAAACACTCACACTTAAATCATCAATACCAGGAAACTCAACCTGTGTCTTTTCTCCCCGAATATCAACAATTTTACTATTTATATCTTCCCAACCTTCTCCGTTTTCAATAAATATTTCGTAATTTTCAATTAAGTCTTTATAAGTACTATCAATAGACTGTTCTACACCAAACTCCAGCTCAGCCTGAAGCTCGGGATGGAAGTAGTTTCGCCGGTCTTTGTTTGCCAAAAATTCTGCAAGCTCATTTCCATTTACAACGACAGTAGAATAGTCCTCCAAAGAGCGAGTACACCGCCCAATCGCCTGAATAACGCGCGTCTGTATACGTTCATTAAACAAAACATTTGCCCCGATTCTTGACATCAAGAACTGCTCTTGATTATTAACTGATTTTGGAAGCCCTTCGATTACCAATAACCGACATTCATCTTTAGGAAAATCAATCCCGTCATACCTATTTGCAACAACCGCGACTGCACCCTTTGCCCCTACAAACTCCTCTTTCGACTCTTCAATATCATCGGAAATAAAAACCGAAAGTTCAGTTTTCTCTTCAATTTTTTCAATGATTGAAGCACAGTGAATGTCACTTGGAACCAAAACCAAGCTCCTATCAGAAAGCTTAAATAGTTCCAGGTTAAATTCTTCGCCCTCAGATTCTTTAAGTGAAAACGACGGAAATATAAAAAACCGGCGTCCAACGCCCTGAGTATCCCAACCCTCGGGAGTAGCTAATCGATAAATATTTTTTCTGCCGGTCAATCTCTCTAGGTCCCCACCATTCCCCAAGGTCGCAGACATATATATTCTTTGCTTCGCACCAGAAAAAGCATCATGCGCCCAAGTTGGCGGCAACAAAGGTCTAATTAGCAAACTTTTAGAAGACAAATATAGGTGACAAGCATGGAAATGAGAACGAATCATCGACCAAGGGAACTTCAGATCGCTATTACCAATATATTCATCAAGTACCTCCATGAGCTCTTCTTGAATTTGGTGTAATATTGGCGTAGGTAATTTATCTACCCACCCTTTATCGGTTGGGCTATCCCATTTACCAGTCAATCTGGAGAATGAAGATGCATCCAAATATGGCCTTAACAAAGAACACAATGCTTCATGAATAGTTTTATGACTATCATTAAAGCGCTCAATTTCTAGAGACCAAAGGGTAGACACGTAATTTTCAGCGGCGTGGGCATCATCCACGATGATGACATCAGGTGAATCAAAAAATGGATTAGTGTTGAACACACTGCTATATGTTGTTACTGCAACAGACATCCCTTGATTATATTTTGCTACATCACTGGGGTCATAGTTTTTGTTGCTTCCGGTAAAACCTGTGACCGATAATCCATATTTCTTTTCTGATTGCTCGGCTGCCTGATTTACAAGTTGTCGAGTTGGACAAAGATAAACAACCTTTTCGTTAAACTTTCGACGCCTCCATTCGGCTATCAGTAAACCAACTAACGTTTTTCCACTTCCTGTTGGTAATTGCAGAGCCACATCAGGACGATCAATTGCTTCATCGGCATATCGCTGCATCATAGATTGCTGATGAGGTAACACATCCGGAAATTGACGTCTAGGTAATTCTCTAAATAATTGATCAGGGCTCGTAGACGCTGTTTGTTTACTTCCTCTCTTTTTAAATGCCATTTAGCCTTTCGCCTCTATAAATTTAGTTATAATTAATTTACTTCAAGCTACCACACATAAATTTCTACTTTGTTCGGTCAATAACTGGCAAAGGGCAAGAGAGTTTTTCCTCAGTTAACCCATGTCGATAAGCGTTGTATTGCCAAACCACAAATTTTTCTAATAGATTACTATTCTCATTATTCAGCCTTGCATTTTCTTCTTCTAGCCTTCTAATTCGTTGGGCTGCTGCTAAGAGCAAATTAGGCTTTCTCTCTGTTAACGGTTGATCTTTCAACCGAGATTTTTTTTCAACGAATGCCTGCTTAATCCTCAGGTTTGCATTTAATGATTGCCTAGTTGGCCGTTTACCTACAAGCTTCATGGAAGCGTCACATAACGCATCCCAAGTTAACTTACCATCCCAACCATCAATTAGCCCAAGAATATTCTCAATATCTTCACCAGATAAATGCTTAGCCAATGCCCACTCCTAAAAGAGCTCTCATTTCGCTCTTATCTGGACCTTGATTCAAGGCTTTACGGTTCGAAGTGAGGGCGGATGCTTCACGCTTCAACGCACTATACTCTTGATTATTCCTCAACCGAATGACTGCTCCATCTTCAACTTCTGTTGACTCCAGCAACCCGATTAACTCTTTGATTCTCTCAACAGTTTTATGTTGATGCTCCACCCAACGACCAGCACCATAAAATTCTCTATCTACACCTTGTTCAGCGCGTTTTAGCTGATCCTGAGTGCGCTCTAACTGCAATCGCAAACGGCCTAATTTTTCTTGGTCTCTCTTTATGCATACCTGCTCAGTACAGTTAATACAATCGCGATGTTTTTGGCAGGGCAGCATAGAAAAATCATGAACACAAAAACCATACTCTGTTACGTGAGCAATCCCCTCACCAATAGCATTAAGATCTTCTAGGGTTACTGGAGTGTGGTTTTTCACTTTTTCAAGCGGACTCATCCTAGTTGCCAATTTTGGGAGTGATTTGACCTTATCTAGAATTTCGTACTCTGAAACATGGTTATAAGTCCGGCTCTGCTGAATACTTGTTCTTCCAGACTACATCGCTATATCTCACTGACCAAGATCCCCCCGCTGAGCAACGGTATTCAGTAGATGCCTTAACTGATGCGATGTAACTTTGATTTCAGATTGATCAGGGTTTTTATACCCATATCGCTGCCAAATGCTTTTGTGATGCTTCGTATTTCTTGGTCCCAAATCATAAGTAAATTGAGCATTATCAGGAGTCCAAAGAAAAACTGGAGAAACACCCCGATTTCCATGTAACTCGTCCCTTCTTAAACACAACAACCCATCCGAAAATTTGATCCTTTGTCATCTCTAAGAGTATCCAACCTAGATTTTGTTTTAGGCCTATTAGATCTAATCCTCCAATACATTGTAGCCACTTCAGACATACTGGTTTTACAACTTCTATCAGCTCCCATTACACTAGCCAACCACTTCAAGTATTCCGCAATAAAGGGCATCCGAACGTACTTCGTAGGGTCTGCTACTACAGCCTGTCCATCTCTTTTTACGGCCTTGAGTTTTGACGACTTATTCTCAATCTCCCGTTGATCTAGGGAACAGTAGTCTCTTAGAGAGTCGATTTCCCAAAGCGTTAACCATTTGCCGCGCGTCCACCTTTCTTCAATATCAATCGAATATTCCGAACACCAAGAAAACAAAACCTTCATCGCAGAGATAAAACTAAGGATTGACGCGACAGATGTAGAACTGCCGCGAATCTGAGAAGTTATATATAAATTGGGGTAGTAAAGAGGAGTTCCAGAATAGCTATCGACTAGAACTTTAAGCCTCTCCCCAGACGAACTAATAATATGTTTAATAGATAAATAGCCCACACCCCCTCCAATCTTTACACTTTTTCGAAGGTAATCGATATATGAAAAAGTATCAACCAGAAATATACAGTTGTAAAAACAGAAAAGCCCCTATTACAGGGGCTTTCAGGCAAAGATTTTACACTCTAACATAAGGTATCGATCAAAACGGAATATCATCATCAAAGCTATCCATCCCTGCAGCTGGCGCTGGAGGAGGTGTTGGGACGGCTGCCCGTTGAGGGGGAGCTTGAGGTGTTGCGGCTTGTGGAACCGCCATACCACCACCATAAGACTGATCATAGCCTGGATCACCGCCCATACCACCACCTTGGCGGCTACCTAACATTTGCATTTCATTCGCCACAATTTCCGTAGTGTAACGATCCTGGCCACTTTGATCTTGCCATTTGCGGGTTCTCAAAGACCCCTCAATATACACTTGAGAACCCTTTTTCAAGTATTCACCTGCGATTTCTGCCAAACGGTTAAAGAACACAATACGATGCCATTCTGTGCGCTCTTGTGGCTGGCCTGTCTGTTTGTCTTTCCAGGACTCAGAGGTTGCGACACTAATATTGGTTACTGCACCACCTGAAGGCATATATTTTACATCAGGGTCCTGTCCCAGGTTACCCACGATGGTCACTTTATTCACTCCGCGAGCCATTATTTTTCTCCCACTCTTATTGATAGTCTTGCTGTATTAATCGAATTGTTAGCTATCCTAACACAACACTTTGATCATTTCTTGATCCTGGTTTAAAGGATTGCCAAACCTTGCTTTATCTTACTCTTAACCCACCGGGTGAATGTTAATTCACTGTCTCTGCAACTGCTGCCTGGCGCTGCTGGGGAATAATCATTTTATTCGTTAATACCAGCCATACCAGCAAAAATAGGCTTACCGACGCCAGTGTTGCAGTCACTCCTGACCAAGCATATAACCAGCCACTGACCATAGCACCACATGCGGCCCCCAAAAACTGACTGGTCGCAAAGACACCAGAACCCGCCCCCCGACTCTGCTGCTCCAGTATTCGGGTTAACAAAGAGGGCAAATTGGCTTCCAGATAATTAAATCCTATAAAAAAAACACCCAACAGGATAACCACTCCCACCAGAGTATGCGGTACCACCACCAATAGTAGCAACGATATCACCAACATCCCAATAGCCAACTGTAACAAATGTTTTACCCGCTGCTTTTTTTCTCCAATGATCATCAATGGAATGATGACAATAAATGAAACCAGCATGACTCCCAGATAAACCCATGAATGGTTTGCACGGTCAATATCAACCTGTTTCAATAACAAAGGTACGACTACAAATAGAGCCATCAAGGTGTAATGCAGAACAAAAACACTAAAATACAGCAAAAAACACTGCTGATTTTTCAGAACCTTTGATAAATGGTCCATAGATAATGCGGAAGAAGCCTGATCAACTGCCATCGGATTAGGCACCGCCCAAAAAAGAATCACCACACTGAATAAAGATAAAACAACCGCCACCCAAAAAATCATTCGGATACCTGTAATATTGAACAGACTGATACTGGAGATAAAGGGACCTAATATCAGTGAGAGAGCAAAAGCCAGTCCAATCGATGCACCTATCGCAGCCATCGCTTTACTTCGATTCTCTACGGTTGTTACATCTCCAACCATCGCCATAATAACGCCAGCAATGGCACCGCCCCCCTGTAAGGCACGACCAATAATCAGGCCCGATACAGAATCTGCACAAGCTGCTACTAAAGAACCAGCCACAAATAGCAACAAGCCGATAAAGATTAGGGGCTTACGGCCAAAGCGGTCTGACAGCACTCCAAAAGGAATTTGCAATAAAGCCTGAGTCAGACCATAAACCCCTAAAGCCATTCCTAACAACAATACCGTGCTTCCAGAATACTCTTTCTCAGACAAGGTCAATACGGGCAACACCATAAACAAACCCAGCATACGGAAAATGTAAAGAGTAGCAAGAGAGGCTACCGCCCTTACCTGACAAACAGTTTGATTGTGGGACATAAATATAATAAGTCATTGCAAAAATAGGTAACTTAATATTCTATCAAGAGCATTGCTACCCTGCTACCAAAGTTTACCTCAACCATGATACGCTTTATTTATCGTATCTACTCGTGCAAAGCTCGGGAATTGTCGCTTATAATGATCGATTACCTACACGAGCCGAGAATGACTGTGGATACCATTACCGTACGCGGCGCACGCACGCATAACCTTAAAAATATAGACCTTGATATTCCCCGTGATAAGTTTATTGTCATTACTGGCTTGTCAGGTTCAGGCAAATCGTCACTGGCCTTTGACACACTGTATGCAGAAGGTCAACGACGTTATGTCGAGTCACTCTCTACCTATGCTCGACAGTTTTTATCCATGATGGAAAAGCCCGATGTCGATCATATTGAGGGACTCAGTCCGGCTATTTCCATCGAACAAAAATCCACCTCTCATAACCCTCGTTCTACCGTAGGTACGATTACTGAAATATACGACTACTTACGTTTGTTATTTGCGCGCATTGGTGAAGCCCGTTGCCCAGAACATCATATTCCCCTCACGGCACAAACCATCAGCGAGATGGTCGACACTATTTTAGAGCTACCACGAGAAACGAAGCTCATGCTACTAGCACCCATTGTGCGAGATAGAAAAGGAGAACATCTCCATGTATTTGAACAACTACGTCGGGATGGCTTTATTCGTGTCCGGGTAAATGGTGTCGTGGTAAACCTAGACGATGTGCCGACATTGGATAAAAAGAAAAAACATAGTATTGAGGTTGTCGTTGATCGCTTTAAGGTTCGCGATGATATACAACTGCGCTTGTCAGAATCCATCGAAACAGCGCTAACATTATCTTCTGGCCTGCTTATGCTGAACTTTATGGATGGGGAACGCGATGACCAATTATTCTCATCTAAACACGCTTGCCCAGTATGTGACTATTCACTCAGTGAATTAGAACCTCGTTTATTTTCTTTTAATAACCCCGCAGGGGCCTGTCCCAGCTGTGATGGCCTGGGAGTTAAACAATATTTTGATCAGGAAAAAGTCGTCCATTTCCCTGAATCATCACTCAGTGAAGGTGCCATTCGTGGTTGGGATCGACGTAATATTTACTACTTTCATATGTTGAAATCACTGGCAAAGCACTACCAATTTGATGTAGACAAACCTTGGATAAAACTAAAAAAAGCACATCAAAAAGCCATTTTATTTGGTTCAGGATCTACCGAAATTAACTTCAATTATGTGAATGATCGCGGTGATGTGATTAAGCGTAAACACCGTTTCGAAGGTGTTATGAATAATCTTGAACGCCGCTACCGTGATACAGATTCTCAGATGGTCAGAGAAGAACTCTCAAAACTGCTTTCGACTCAACATTGCCCAGAGTGTGGTGGCGCCCGTTTACGTACCGAGGCACAACATGTCTTTGTCGATCAAAAAACACTGCCAGATATTACCCGCCTTCCTGTAAGTGATGCCTTTCATTATTTCGAGCAATTACATTTTAGTGGCTCCCGAGGGCAAATTGGCGAAAAAATTATTAAAGAACTTCGCGACCGCCTCGGCTTTTTAGTTGACGTGGGTCTCAACTATTTGTCTCTTGACCGTAGTGCAGACACTCTTTCTGGTGGGGAAGCACAACGTATTCGGCTTGCCAGCCAGATTGGCGCAGGCTTGGTCGGCGTCATGTATATTCTGGATGAACCGTCTATCGGATTGCACCAACGCGACAATGACCGTCTATTGAAAACTCTGATTAACCTGCGAGACCTCGGTAACACAGTCATTGTGGTAGAACACGATGAAGATGCCATACGCTTAGCGGACTATGTGATTGACATTGGCCCTGGTGCTGGCATTCATGGTGGTCAGATCACTGCTCAAGGACAGTTAAAAGATATCAAAAAAAGCAAGGAGTCACTAACAGGACAATATTTATCGGGTAAGCGAAAAATTGAATATCCGAAAAAAAGAACGGCAGCAACTCCCAACAAACAGCTGCAACTCCGTGGTGCAACAGGCAATAATCTGCAAAATGTCAACCTTTCTATTCCTTTGGGTTTATTCACCTGTATTACCGGTGTCTCTGGTTCTGGCAAATCGACATTGATTAACAGTACTCTCTACCCCATTGTTGCCACGGAACTTAACGGTGCAACAACATTAAAGCCTGCTACATATCAATCGATTCATGGCTTAGAACAATTAGATAAATGTGTTGATATCGATCAAAGCCCTATTGGTCGCACACCACGTTCTAACCCAGCCACCTATACGGGTATTTTTACGCCTATTCGTGAATTATTTGCGGGAACTCAGGAAGCTCGATCCAGAGGCTATAAACCTGGGCGTTTTAGCTTTAATGTAAAAGGGGGGCGTTGTGAGGCCTGTCAGGGCGATGGTGTTGTTAAGGTGGAAATGCATTTCTTGCCAGATATCTATGTCCCTTGTGATATCTGCCACGGAAAACGTTATAACCGAGAAACCTTGGAAATAAAATACAAAGACAAAAATATTCACCAAGTACTGAATCAAACGGTTGAAGATGCCCGAGAGTTTTTTGACACCATTCCCAGCATTGCCCGTAAATTGCAAACCTTGATGGACGTAGGCTTATCCTATATTCGCTTAGGCCAGGCAGCGACAACACTATCAGGTGGTGAAGCACAACGGGTTAAATTAGCCAAAGAACTGTCCAAGCGCGATACTGGACAAACATTATATATTCTCGATGAACCAACCACGGGTCTGCATTTTTACGATATCCAACAACTGCTCAATGTCTTACATCGATTGCGTGACCACGGGAATACTATTGTGGTAATTGAGCACAATTTAGACGTTATCAAAACAGCCGACTGGATTATTGATCTAGGTCCAGAAGGCGGTAGCGGTGGAGGACAGATTATTGCGGAAGGCACACCTGAAGATATTATGAAAAAAGCAGAGTCACATACGGGCATTTTCCTGAAAAAACATATGCAAGTATCATCCTAGTGGTATAGCGATCTAAAATGCTGGCAATACATCTAAAGCATATTTTGGGGACTGGCTAGTAACTGGAAGCTCACTATTACCTTTACATAAGGAACGAGGGCTTTATGTAGAGGGCAGATTGATGAGAAATAGCATCAGTTTTCTCACTATCATCGAGCGTCACACTCAAACGCATGTTGCCATCAAATATCAGGATTTTGTTTATACATACGGTGACTTAGTTCAGAAAATCAAATATTAGCAAGGCTTATTAGAACCGATAACAACGACAGGCACTATTGTCATATGCCAATATGAAGATAACCCCTTTGAATACAGACCGTCACTCTTTATTAACGTGGACGGCTACAACATCAATAGAGAGTTCATATGCAACAGAAGTTCATACCACTGCCCCAAGGATTTGAAGGTATTTGCTGCAATGTGGGTTTAAAATCCGATAGTGATGATTGCTTGATGGTGAAATCCAACACACCATCAATCTCTATGGCAATGTATACACAGTCCTTATTTGCAGGGCCTAGTGTGAATATCAGTAAAGCAGAAAATCAAAGTGAGTTTCAAGCCATTGTTGTGTTATCTAAAAATGCGAACGTAGCAACAGGAGAGGCAGGTACTCAACACGCGTTACATGTTCGGCGCCTAGCGGCCAATATTATGAAGGTTCCGGAGAATAAAGTTTTGATTGCATCTACCGGCATTATTGGTCAGCAATACCCTATGGCGGCAATAAAAGAAAACTTAGCATCTCTTCCTGATCAACCTTTGCAACATCTCAATGCCTATGATGCTGCATCTGCCATTATGACAACTGATACACAACCTAAATACTATAAGACAAACTGTGGCTCCGCACGTATTGTTGGCATTGCCAAAGGCGTTGGCATGATAGAGCCTAACATGGCAACAATGTTGTCTTTTTTCTTTACCGATGCAAACTTAGACAAAGCAACATTAGAAAAAACCTTTAAGAATGTTGTCGCTAAAACGTTCGACGCAACTAGCATTGATACTGATACATCAACCAGTGATACTGCAGCCATTATATCAAATGGTCTTGCCGGATCGGTGTCTCTTTCTGATTTCGAAGAGGCTTTATATACATGTTCTCTTGAACTCACAAAAATGATAACACTAGATGGGGAAGGTGCAACAAAATCAATTATTGTGAATGTCTCTGGGGCTAGAGATGATAAACAAGCTAAAAGAGTTGCTAAATCCGTCGTTAATTCTCCTTTAGTCAAAACTGCCGTTCATGGCTCAGATCCAAACTGGGGGCGTATCGTAATGGCGATTGGCAAGTTAGAGCAAGAAATAGATATATTGCCCGATAAGGTTACAATCAATTTTGGTGAGCTATCAGTGTACCCACCTTCAGTAGAAAATTCTCATCAAGATATGCGAAAGCAGTTAACAAGATATCTGCAACAAGATGAAGTGACTATCAATATTGACCTTTCAATAGCAGCGGGCCAATTTACTGCGTTTGGTTGTGATCTATCAGAGGGCTATATCAGAATTAACGCAGACTATACAACATAGACGTAGCTCTGAACGGTAATATCTGAATGCCCAGCAAACTTCCCATTAAAAAATAGTATTTTTAAAACGTAATGGTCATGATTTGTTGATAGTACCGATCACTTGAGATTAAAGAAACTGCACCCGCGCCGCGCCCCACCACCCATTGCTTTTTTAACATTAAAAAACCATCGAACACCTTAAATGATAAGGATAAATCAGGTGTTCGATGGTTCTTCTCCGCTTTCGCGAGGTAAATTACGGATACCCATAGAACATGGATTGCTCACTAAAGCTCACCGAAGAAACACTCAGTGTTCTGTCGATGAGCTGTTTAGCCATTATGACAATATTTAACTGCCCAGCTATACATAGCGATTGATTTGAGGTTTTCGATGAAAAAGTGACTCTGTATAGTTTGCGAATGAGTTTATGATAAGATTCTAAGGTGAGAGAAAAATCAACACAAGATTCTGTAACACATCGGGAAAGCTGTCATATTTCATGCTATAGTTGAAATAAATTCACCTACAGGAGAAGACTATCAATCGTCTCCCCCCATTAAATTCTCTAAAAAGTTTTGAGGCCGCTGCCCGTCAGGGAAGCTTCTTGGCCGCCGCTGAAGAACTATTTGTTACCCCTTCAGCCATTAGCCACCAACTGAAGTCATTAGAAGCTTTTTTGGGCCTGGAGCTATTTATACGTCAGACACGACGCATTGTCCTGACTCATGCTGGAAAGGAGTATTATCAATCTGTTCAGAGAGCCTTGCTTGAGATTGATCGCGCCACCCAAAAGCTGGTATCCAAACACCAATCCGGGGAATTACACTTAAGCGTAACACCTGCCTTCCTAACACGTTGGTTGTTACCAAGAATGAACAGCTTCCACGAAGCAAATCCCGATATCACACTGGAAATTTCATCCACCACTGGTCTGATTGACTTTAAAACCGCTAATACGGATATGGCGGTTTACTTTGGTGATGGTAACTGGCCAGGTATTGAAATACATTTTCTTCGCAATTATCGTCAAGTACCGGTTTGCAGTCCAAATTTATTAAAATCGGGTTCCATTCATCAACCAGAAGACCTATTGAAACACACCTTACTGTATGTCAGTAAGCGTCGGGATGAATGGACCAAATGGTTTCAACAGGTGGATACCCCTTTTAAAGAAACCAAACAGGGCGTTTATTTTTCCAGCGGCGCACTCACCACTTCAGCAGCAATTAGTGGCTTGGGTATTGCCCTAGCAGATATTGGTTTTATCAGTGAGGAAATGATCGCAGGGCAGTTGATCGTTCCGATAGAGATATGTTTAGAAACCAATAAAGCCTTTTATCTGGTTTATCAAAAAAACCGCGTCATGACCTACGCAATGAAAACGTTTCAGGACTGGTTAATGGAGGCCATGGCAAAAGACATTGGCTCATCTGACAATGCCTAGTGCCACTCTTTTATTGACCTAGGCAACAAGGTCTCTCTGATCAAAATCGTTATTGATTCTAGAAGTCACTCGCCTAGCACTACTCACTACCGTCAAGTGAGAGCTAACGCGCCAGGGATAAGCCGATACCCCTTTTCTAAGTTCCGTACGTGAAATACCGATATCATCTAATTGCCTATCGCTTAGATGCAACAATTTTTTTGCTACACGTTTTTTTGAGGCACGATTTAATACTGATTTAATGAATGCAATGATAGTTTTCACAGTGTGCTCCTCTATATGTTGCTTGGTATCAAGATTGGGTTTAGCTATTGGTACAGGGGGAAAGATACCGATATTTCTCATTGCCCACAAATGATAAATATTCGTGTGATAAGTGATTAAAACTCATCTATAACGACACGTAGAATCACTCTTTAACCAAAAATGGATGGCTTAGCTTTTTGTAGCGACTCACTAGGGCTCTGTAAGTGTTGTTGTATCAGCGTCGTTGCAGTTTGTGGATCACGTTCTAATAATGCCTTGACTAACTGATCATGCTCCTGACTATTAGTATGGTAAATATCAGGGTCAACCATCGTTTGCTTTAACCATAAATTGCGGTAACGAGAGGCTTTTTCATAAAGAGAGCGACGTACTTGCAATAGCGTTAAAGACTGACAACCACTAGCAACTGCCGTATGAAAAGCTTGGTGACGAACTTCCCACTTTTGAATACCTGTTTCATCTTTATCTAATAAATCACCCGCTTTTTTCAACTGGTGAGCAGTAGCAACAATACCAGCTTCCCAATCGTCTCCCCCCTTTTCAATCGCTTGCCTTACCGCCAAAGCCTCAATATGTGCACGAGTTTCATAAATATCCAACATCTCGGAAAGAGAAATAGGATAAACACAAAAACCACGCTGGTTTTCCACAACGACCAGCTGCTCTGCTAGTAATTGCGATAACGCCTCACGCAACGGGCTAACACCAACTTGATAACGTTCCTTTAAACGCGTCATTTTTAACTTCTCACCAGGACTAAAAAATCCCACTAAGATATCCTGCTTCAACTGGGTAAGCACACGAGAAGCAAAATTGGTAGAGTCGTTTTTTAACGCCGTAGCCTGGTCTGAATTCATTATTGGTATTTACTGAGTTAGAGGGTCTTCTGACTGTCTATTCTATGTGAAAACCGTAGAATATAAAATATAACAACCAAAAAAATAACGCCAATAACAAAAAATATTGACATTTGTTAAAAATGTCGACATTATTGACGTTAAAAGATACCATCCCATGATTCAGAGGTGACAACCATGACGCTTTCAACCTTCAAACAAGAGAATGATATAGAACCCATAGGGTTTACCGTAAGCACTTTCCCATCCAACCAACGTTTGCAAGTTGTCACTTTAAGCAGTGAAACAATGGCCGCTTTTGAGCAAACGAGTATTCATTTCCCGCTTCAGTCAGTGGAATACAAGCCTTTTTTACGCTTTGCTATTGCCGAAGCACTCGATAAAATTTGTCACTACACATTAGGCAAGGTTTTATCTGCCACTTTAAATAACCGCAATACCAGCGCTTTTTTACTGCAATACGAACAAAACAGCTTGGTGAATACCGAAACTGAAGAAGCATTGGGTAACTTACACGTTCTACTCTCTACCGCTATTTCCCATCTTATTGGAATACCCAACTTTGATTCCATGTATGGTAAGTATTATGCTCGATTCACGGTACGCAATGTCGATAACAGCGACAGCTACCTACGTCAGGCCCATCGACGTATGGAATTGCATAATGATGGAACCTATGTGAATGAACATACCGACTTTGTATTGATGATGAAAATGGCCGAAGAAAATATGGAAGGTGGAGATTCTCTACTACTGCATATGGATGACTGGCAAGACCTGGATAAGTTTTATCATCATCCTATGGCCAAACAAAATATTCAGTGGGGAGCTCCGCCTAGCAAGAATATTGATTACAAAATGCATCACCCAGTATTTTTTGAAGAAGATAGCAATGGCAAACCTCATATGCTTTTCATTGACCAGTTTGCCGAACCGCAAAACCGTGCCGAGGGCCTTTACCTCTATGCAATGAGTGAATCTCTGGAAAGCGAAAACAACTGCTTTAATGTCAGCCTCCCCGTAGGATCGATGCTTGTAGTTCAGAATCACGTATGGATGCACGGACGTGACAAATTTGTTGCTCATGAAGGCTTACGTCGCGAACTGTTACGTCAGCGTGGACATTTTACCAAGTAATTCCTATAAGGGCAGTGGCAACAATGAGAGTTTTTGGCGAGAGCAAGGAAGCATCGCACCAACCTTGATACCACTTGGTAATAAAACCGCAGTGTACATGGAGTCTATGCCCCCTTTTACTGATAAATAACTGCCCTACTTTCGAGCCTGGGCATTTTTACGATTCATTGGAGTTTACCATGTACGATTATGTCATTATTGGTGGTGGTATTGTTGGCCTGTCTACCGCCTGGCAATTGCAACAACGCTTACCAGAAAAGAAAATTCTGCTCATAGAGAAAGAAAATGAATTTGCCAAACACCAAACAGGGCACAATAGTGGCGTTATTCACTCTGGTGTATACTATACCCCTGGCAGCCTAAAAGCGCAGTTTTGTAAAGCTGGGGTTGAAGCAACCATCAATTTTTGTAAAGACAATAACATTGCCTTCGATCAATGTGGGAAATTACTGGTTGCCACTAATGCACTCGAAGTTGAGCGCATGCACATATTGCACCAACGATGTTTGGACAATGCCGTAGATGTTGAGTTGCTCAGTCAGGCTAAGTTAAGTGAGCGTGAACCCAATATTGTTGGTCTCGGCGCTATTTATGTCAAAGACACCGGCATTGTTGACTATCAACAAGTCTGTATTGCAATGGCACGTCGTTTCCGCGAAGCAGGAGGGGAAACTCGTCTCAGTACAGAAGCCTATGGCCTAAACGAGACCAGTGACAAGATTACCATTCAAGTCAAAACAGCTAATAATACTGACACTATTTGCACTAGGTTTTTAATTACATGTTCAGGCTTAATGGCTGATCGCACAACACGTATGCTAGGGATAGAAACTGATTTTCAGATTATTCCCTTTCGTGGCGAATACTTTCAATTACCACAAAAGCACAATCATATTGTTAATCATTTAATTTATCCCATTCCTGATCCAGAACTGCCATTTTTAGGGGTACATCTGACCAGGATGATTGATGGTTCAGTCACTGTCGGGCCGAATGCCGTACAAGGTTGGAAACGTGAAGGTTACGGTAAAATTAATATCAGCATAAAAGACATTTGGCAAATGATCACTTTTGCCGGATTTTGGAAAGTGCTAAGCACCCATTTCAAAACAGGATTAATAGAAACGAAAAACTCTTGGTGGAAACCCGGTTATTTAAAGCTGGTTAAAAAATACTGCCCTCAACTGACATTGCAAGACTTGCAACCTTATCCTGCAGGTATTCGTGCTCAAGCGGTATTAAAAGATGGCACACTCGCGCACGATTTCCTGTTTGCGGAAAGCCAACGTAGCCTCCATGTCTGCAATGCGCCTTCTCCAGCAGCAACCTCCGCTATTCCTATTGGGAACTATATCTGCGATAAAATCACCAAACAGAATGACTCATCAGTAGATTGTGACTGATTGTCTGATATTGATAGCGACACCTTTTAGTAACAGACTCTTGTCAATAAAAGGTGTACTAGTCATTTACCGGTGGTTAATCAATCCGTGTTATTTATCCAATCCGCCTATACACAGGTATTTGATTTCCAAATAATCCTCTAAACCATACTTGGAACCTTCGCGGCCACTACCTGACTCCTTAACACCACCAAAGGGAGCTGCTTCATTAGAAATAATACCTTCGTTAATACCCACAATGCCATACTCCAAACCCTCAGAGACTCGCCAAACACGACCAATATCACGGGTATAAAAATAACACGCCAGACCAAATTCCGTATCATTAGCCATGGCAATCGCTTCTTCTTCCGTAGAAAAACGAAAGATAGGCGCAACAGGGCCAAATATTTCCTCGTTAAAGACGCGCATATCCTTTGAAACATTCGTTAAGATAGTAGGTTCATAAAAAGCATCGCCCAATTCAGAAACCTTACCACCTGTCACTGCATTTGCGCCTTTATCTACCGCATCCTGTACTAAGTTTTGCACGTTATTAACAGCACCTTCGTTAATTAAAGGCCCCATATTCACACCCTCTTGTGTTCCATCACCAACAGAAAACGTAGACACCGCTTCCGTTAATGCATCAACGAATTGCTGATAAACCGTGTCTTGTACCAAAATACGATTAGAACAAACACAGGTTTGACCCGCATTACGATATTTGGAAATCAGAGCACCCTGTACTGCCGCGTCTATATCCGCATCGTCAAACACAATAAAAGGCGCATTACCACCCAGCTCCATAGAGGTTTTCTTTACGGTACTGGCACATTCTCTTATTAATGTTTTGCCTACTTCCGTAGAACCAGTAAACGTCAGTTTACGAACAATAGGACTATGGGTGAGCTCATGACCAATTTCTTTAGTACTACCACAAACAATATTAATCACACCATTAGGAATACCCGCACGATGAGCGAGTTCACCTAAAGCCAATGCCGATAACGGTGTTGCGTTAGCTGGCTTACACACGACGGTACAACCAGCAGCCAGGGCCGGAGCAATTTTACGCGTCAACATCGCACTAGGGAAATTCCAGGGTGTCACACAAGCGACAACGCCAACAGGCCCTTTAATACAAACGATGCGCCTATCACTACTGGGAGCTGGGATGGTATCACCATAAACACGCTTCGCTTCCTCGGCGAACCACTCAATATAATTGGCGCCATAAGCAATTTCAACACGAGCTTCCGCTAAAGGCTTTCCCTGCTCTGCGGTTAAAATCTGTGCCAAATCTTCCTGATGTGCCATAATTAAGTTGAACCACTCACGCAATATGATTGAGCGTTCTTTAGCGGGTTTGGCAGACCAGGTTACCATGGCTTTCTCGGCACTCTCAATGGCTTTAATGGTCTCGGTACGTCCTCCTTTTGCCACTTTAGCCACCAACTCACCAGTCGCCGGGTTAGTCACATCCAATGTTTCGTTACCTTTTGCATTGACCCATTGACCGTTAATATAAATCTGTTTTTTTAATAATGCTGATTCTTGAAGTTGTAAAGGCATCGATTTTCCTCGCTTTTCGACCTTAGTAGATAATAAATACATTACCCCAGCTCTGCTGACTCATTAGCAAATATGGTAAGTTTTTTTTAATAAAGTGACTCCGTTCTTACTAGTTAATACCAAGTCAAGTAGAAAAGCAATAACCTTTACTCTAGGTAAGTGACAAACAAATACCTACCCAATCGTATTGATTCTTCACTTGATCCTGCTACAAGCCAGTTCCATAATTAAGGCTGGAGAACACTGATCATGTGGCTATCTTATGTTTTAGTGTTTACTCGCAATACTCTCGATTGATTTTTGTTTATCTTTGCTACCCTGGCTTGATCCAAAATAAAACGCAGCAACCTGAGTTGAAATGGTCGTCAATGATCCCAAAATATAGATGACAATATCTTTCACTCCGTTTTCAGCAATTTTCTTCATATCGCCGTTAAGAATCCAAAAATACATAATAAAGGTAAGACTTATAATCCCCATAGCCAAAAGGAGTGAACATTCTTCGACAACCAACTCGCATATTCGCTTTCCTGTACGCGACTTTGGTGTTCGCGAGCACTATCTGAATCAGCAAAATAGGCTTTGCTCTCCTCTAACCCCAAAGTAGCCATCTCCACTTCATACTGCATCGAGGCTTTAGCGACCTCGGCTTCAAGCTCCTTACGCTCTTCATCACTAGTGAAGTTTTTATCAATCGCATTACCCACTGCTTCAACCAAACTACTGGCACCAGCACTAAACAAGTTCGCTAAGAAATTGGCCATAATTACATGCCCTCCAGAGTTCGTCTAACCCATCCGAAAAAATATTTTCGGCTCTCCTTTCTATTTTCACAGATGTTCACGTAACGACCAATCTTAGCAAGTGCAAACGTCGCTAAAAAAGCTCGTTTATTATCTGTATTAATCTTTTCCAATGTATTGGGGCCAATCACACCATCAGCCTTGGCACTCACCGCTATCTGGGCAAGTTTTGAACTCGTTCTGGGGCCTGCGTTAACCGCAAAATCAAATATCGACTCCGCAACATCCTGATCTGTAATGTCATCACCTTTAATCTTATCCCAATAATTAGCTTCATAAAGAGCAAGCACTTTAGACTGAAGGTCTACATCGTCTTCCAGATTTTTCGGAAATTGCCTTTTATTTTTTAATAGGTCAATATTAACCCAGCCAGGCCATTTGGCATTTCGGTTCCGGGCAATCCCTTTATAGGTCTCACCACCGGGGTCATCTAGGTCGTTCACATAACCACCTTCTGCTTTCAAAGTGGCCTCAATTGCTATCTTGAAATCCGCCATTAAAACACCCTCCGCAATACTATTAATGAAAAAACATTATAAATCAGCAACCATTATAGCAATACTTTTTATTGGCCACCGATACCGATTACATTTTGGGGTAAACAGGCAACCAATCCATTTTTTTTGTGATTGAAAGGTAATGGTTCACTAGCGTGCTGGAACCGCATTTTGGCTAAATGCAACGTTAATTAAAGCTTCGCTTTAACCTGCATCAATGCTTGCGCCGCAATAGGATGTAATTTTTCCGTGCATTCATCCATATTCGCGCATATTTTTTCACGCATGGGACGCGCCCAAAACATGTTAATATGGGTGGCCACCTTCGCAATGGCCACTTCGTCGGCAGCACCGGTACCAATATTAAATGCCATTTGATTGGCCATTTTGACTAAGTGGTTTAATTCATGATCACTCACACTTTGTCCTCATTATTTTCTATGAAAGCAGCAGACTGACAATAGATAGATTGTCGTCCTGGCTTAACAAAACCGATTAAGTTCATCTGTGCTTGGTGCGCGAGTTCTATGGCCATCATCGTAGGAGCCGATGCCGCAATTAAGGTGCTAATCCCTTGTGTTGCTGTTTTATAAATCATCTCATAGCTCGCACGGCTGGAAACCGTGATAAATCCCTCGTTGGTATTCCTACGAGCAATAGCACCTAACAATTTATCCAACGCATTATGCCTACCAATATCTTCACGTAACGCAACCACATGCCCCGATGCATCCACAAATGCAGCAGCATGAACAGCACCACACTGCTCATGCAACGTTTGTTGTGCCTGCATTTCCTGCATTGCCTCATCAACTACTGCATAGGTTGGCAAAACAGCAGCTCTGACTATTTGCACCACAGGTTGAACGGCTTCCAATGACTCTAAACCACAAATGCCACAACCAGTACGACCATTCAACTGTCGTCGTCGCTGTTTTAATTGCATCCATGCGGAACCGATAATATCCATTTGTATTTCATAGCCAAGATCCGATCGAATAATTTCAATATTTTTTAGCTGTTGGGGCGTAGCAATAATCTTCTCAGTTAAACTAAACCCTAAGGCAAAATCACTGAGGTCTAACGGAGTTGCCATCATGACGGCATGGCTAATACCGTTATAGACCATAGCAATGGCTTTCTCTTCAGCCACCTGATCTTCTTTTTGCTGTTCACCCGTTGGGTCACGTACATAGACAGTATGTCTTTTAGCGCCTTTGTCAGACATTATACCGACAGAGGCTCCCTGGTCAGAGGTGTTTGTTACCACGGCAGGGAGATCAACGAGCTTACTGTTCATCACCCTCTGACCCATTCAAAAGCGCAATCTGCTTTTTAGTAAATTCTGCAAATTGCGTTTGCCACTGAGATACTCTTTCTGTACCTGTTACTTTCGTCACTTGAACCGCAGTTACTTTATATTCTGGACAATTGGTCGCCCAGTCAGAGTTATCGGTTGTAATCACGTTTGCACCAGATTCTGGATGGTGGAACGTGGTATAGACAACACCAGGCTGCATCTTTGAAGACACTTTCGCCCGCAATTGGGTATCACCAGCACGACTAACCATAGCGACGATATCGCCGTCATTAATGCCACGGTCTTCAGCATCATGTGGATGAATCTCCAGGACATCCTCTGCATGCCAGGATGAGTTTTCAGTACGGCGTGTCTGTGCACCCACGTTGTATTGAGAAAGAATTCGCCCGGTGGTTAGCAATAATGGGAAACGTCGGGTGACTTTCTCTTCCGTTGGAACATATTCTGTTAATGCAAAGTAGCCTTTACCACGCGTAAATTGCTCGACATGCATAATGGGTGTGCCGTCTGGGTGGTCATCATTACACGGCCATTGCAATGAGCCTTCCTCTTCCAAGCGCTCATAACTGACGTTGGCAAACGTTGGCGTAAGAGAAGCAATTTCATCCATAATGTCTGACGGATGGTTATAAGCCATTTCATAGCCCAGCGCTTTAGATAGACCAAGAGTCACTTGCCAATCGACAAGACCACAGAGTGGAGCCATGACTTGACGTACCGGTGAAATACGTCGCTCGGCATTGGTAAAGGTGCCATTTTTCTCCAAGAAACTGCTGCCTGGCAAAAATACGTGAGCAAATTTTGCGGTTTCGTTCAGAAAAATATCCTGAACAATCAAACATTCTATATTACGTAGCGCTTCTTCCACGTGTCGGGTATTAGGATCGGACTGAGCAATATCCTCACCCTGCACATAAAGACCTTTATAGGTACCTTCAACTGCTGCATCTAGCATATTGGTAATGCGGTAACCCGGTTCAGGATCAAGTGTCACGTGCCATGCCTTTTCAAACACACGACGGACAGCTTCACTTGAGATGTGGCGATAACCTGGAAGTTCATGAGGAAATGAACCCATATCACAAGAGCCCTGTACGTTGTTTTGTCCACGCAATGGGTTAACCCCTACCCCTTCACGACCGATGTTACCCGTCAGCATAGCCAGGTTAGCAATACCCATGACCATGGATGAGCCCTGGCTGTGTTCGGTAACACCCAATCCGTAATAAATCGCACCGTTACCCTCTTGAGCAAATAAGCGAGCGGCACCACGCATCTGCGCTGCTGAAATACCCGTGTATTGTTCTGTCGACTCAGGAGAGTGACGCACATCAGAGATAAACGTTTTCCATTGTTCAAAAGCTTCAACGTCACAACGCTCGGCAATAAATTGATCCGCTTGCAAACCTTCGGTCACAATCACATGCGCCATCGCATTAATAAAAGCCACGTTGGTACCGGGACGCAATGTTAAGTGGTAATCCGCTTTAATATGAGGGCTTCTGACTAAATCAATGGTACGCGGGTCGACAACAATCAGCTTTGCCCCTTCACGCAAACGTTTTTTCAACCGTGAAGCAAAAACTGGATGAGCATCCGTTGGGTTAGCCCCAATCACCATCATCACGTCCGTTTTCTCAACAGAATCAAACGTCTGAGTGCCCGCTGATTCACCAAAGGTCGTTTTTAAACCAAAGCCGGTAGGGGAATGACACACACGAGCACAGGTATCAACATTATTGTTACCAAAGGCAGCACGCACCATTTTTTGTACCAGATAGGTTTCTTCATTAGTACAACGAGAGGAAGTAATACCACCCACAGCGGTACGACCATATTGTTTTTGAATACCGCGAATGCGTTTAGCAGCAAACTCAAACGCTTCTTCAAAAGACACTTTTCTCCAAGGTTGATCAATAGACTCACGCAGCATAGGTGTCGTAATACGATCACTATGAGTCACATAACCAAAAGCAAAACGACCTTTCACACAAGAGTGCCCACGATTCGCTTTACCCTGTTTCCATGGTGTCATACGCACCACTTGGTCGCCTTGCATATCCGCTTTAAAAGCACAACCGACACCACAATAAGCACAGGTGGTTATCACAGAGTGATCCGGCTGCCCTTTGTCAATAATCGACGTCTCGGTAAGAGTTGCCGTTGGGCAGGCTTGAACACAAGCACCACAGGAAACACATTCTGAATCCACAAAGTCTTGATTTTGTCCTGGAGAAACCCGAGATTCAAAACCACGACCAAAAATAGTTAACGCAAAGGTTCCCTGAGTTTCTTCACAAGCACGAACACAGCGAGAACACACAATACATTTACTGGAATCAAAGGTGAAATAAGGGTTTGAAGTATCTTTCTCAATCCCCAAATGATGGTTACCCTCATAACCATAACGGACATGACGCAAGCCTACAACACCCGCCATATCTTGCAGTTCACAATCACCATTAGCCGCGCAGGTCAAACAATCTAATGGATGGTCAGAAATATACATTTCCATGACATTACGACGCAGTTTGGCTAGGCTGTCATTGTGTGTTCGGACTTGCATGCCCTCTTCCGCTGGCGTCGTACAGGACGCTGGATAGCCTCGTCGACCTTCAATGTGTACCAGACACATACGGCAGGAACCAAAGGCTTCCAAACTATCGGTTGAGCAAAGTTTAGGAATGTGAATACCTGCCATAACAGCAGCACGCATCACTGAAGTACCTTCAGGCACTTGAACGTCGTGACCATCAATCGATAGAGTGATCAGTTCAGAAATAGGCACAAGATCACGACTCGATGGAGGTGTGCCATAATCTATTGCAGGGTGGCTATCCTTTCTGGGGTCAAAATATTCTAACATGGGCAATGCCTCTTTTAGTTGGCATAGTCTTTAACCGGGTCTTTAGCAAAGTCTTCGGCGAAGTGCTTCAGGGCACTTTGTACCGGAAACGGCGTCATGCCCCCCATGGCACAGAGAGAACTATCCACCATGGTTTCGCAAAGTTCTTCCAACAATTGGAGATTATTTTCACGATCCTGATTAGCTCTAATGCGATCAATCACTTCAACGCCGCGAGTAGAGCCGATACGACAAGGCGTACATTTACCGCAAGATTCTTCAACACAAAACGCCATGGAAAAACGGGCTTGCTCAGCCATATCTACGCTATCATCAAACGCCACGATACCACCGTGACCGAGCACAGCCCCCAAAGTCGTCATCGCTTCATAGTCCATCGCGACTTCCCATTGAGACTCTGGCAAATAAGTCCCTAAAGGCCCACCCACCTGAACCGCTCGTAGCGGTCGACCGGTTAAGCTACCCCCTCCAAAATCAAATAATAATTCTTTTAGCGTGACACCCAATGCGACCTCGACCAGTCCGGCATACTTAATATTACCCGCTAGCTGGAATGGCATGGTACCGAGCGAACGCCCCATACCAAACCCTTTATAAAAACCAGCACCTTTTGCCAGAATAATAGCGACCGTTGAGAGCGACAGCACATTATTCACAACCGTAGGCTGACCAAACAAGCCTTCTAACGCTGGGATCGGTGGCTTTGGACGCACCATACCACGTTTACCTTCCAGGCTTTCCAATAAGGCGGTTTCTTCACCACAAATATACGCTTTAGCACCCAAGCGAACGTCCAAATGAAAGCCATTGCCGGACTGCAAAATATTATCGCCTAGATACCCTTGAGCGGTTGCTCGTGCAATAGCCTCATTCAAAATGTCATGGGCATGAGGGTATTCTTCCCGTAAATAAATATAGCCCTGAGTGGCACCCACAGCCAATCCGGCAATGGTCATCCCCTCAATCAAGCCAAAGGGGTCTGCTTCCATTTGCAACCGATCAGCAAAGGTGCCAGAATCACCTTCATCCGCATTACACACGATATATTTTTGTTTGGCTTCTGCGTCTAATACAGTCTGCCATTTAATACCCGTAGGGAAAGCAGCACCACCACGACCACGAAGACCGGATGCTTTCACTTCATCCACAATGGCTTGATCGCCCATCTGCAATGCCCGCTCCAAGCCTTGGTAACCATCCATTGCCTTATATGCTTCCAGGCTAACAGGATCAATGATGCCTGCGCGAGCAAACGTAAGACGTTGTTGTCTTTTTAAATAGGGGATGTCTTCCGTTAGCCCCAGGCTTAACCGATGATTTTGCTTGCCTTGTAATAAGCCCTGTGCGATCAAACCAATCACATCTTTAGCCTGTACAGGGCCGTAAGCCACCCGACCAGCAGGCGTTTCTACCTCCACCATGGGCTCCAGCCAATACAGCCCGCGAGAACCATTACGTACAATGTCTACATCCTGGTCACTCACGGCTCGCCTCATAGCAATAGCCACGTCTTCAGCGCCCATCGACAAAGCAGAAGAGTCACGAGGAATATAAACACGTATCGTCATTATTGTACCTCCACAGCGACAGTACCCAAGTTTTCAACCAAACGATCAAACCGCTCAGTCGTCATACGTCCCAGCACTTGCTTACCTACGCGTACTGAGGGCGAACAGGCACAGTTACCCAAGCAGTACACAGGCTCCAGGGTAATTTCACCATCGCGAGTCGTTTGATACCAGTCAACCCCTAATGTTGCTTTGGCATGAGCCTCGACTATGCGACCACCAACCGCCTGACAAGACTCCGCACAACAGACTTCAACAATATGTCTCCCTCGTGGTTTGGTACTAAAATGACGATAGAAGCTGACAACACCATGCACCTCCGCCCGAGACAGGTTCAACCCTGCGGCAATCTCTTCTACCGCTTCTGCAGGCACATAACCGAGTTGATCCTGAATATCATGCAAGATAGGTAATAGTGAACTTGGTGTTTTCTGGTGAGCATCCAAGATAGCGGCTACTGCCTTTTGCGCCTGCTCTCCCCAGTGTTGAACATGGTTCATAAGTGTTGCCTTACGGATAAGCGTGCAAGTTATAAGCGCTGGTATTTACTCAGCAACAATTGGTATAAGCCAGCAAGATATTGCTGACCTATACCCATGTAAAGTGATCAATATACCCTACCACACTCATAAGCCAACCTAAATATGAATTTGTATGAAGATACTCCCAAAATGAGACGTTGAAAACGACCAGGAACGGCGCTGACATCATTCGTTTTGTACTCTGATCTTCCCAGCTTAACTGACCAAAAGCGCTTTAAGCACGATGAATTGGGTAGCTTATACAATAAACGCTGGTATATTGAAGAAGACTTTAAGCGTAAAAAACCATCACCAGAGATCGAAAGTTTTACAAGATATTCATGCCAAGGAGTTAATGCACTATGTGGTTCTTGCAGCGGCTATTTGTGCGAAGCTAAAAGTAGAAAAAAATTATGTTAAGCAAAAATATCAATCTGCAATCAATGCCATTCCAACATCCAAAAACCTATTGGTAAAACTCATTGGTTTCTCCCATAAAAAAGTCATTCATTATGTAATGAGTTTTGTTGATTGACTTGCCCTGGCGGCTGAGCCAATGAGACCGGGACAGAAATTTAAAAGGCGTCTCATAGCGGATGCAAAAAGAAAAGTCTGTTTGATATTGGATAATCTACAAACGCATCACGCAAAAGAACCGAGTAAGATAAAAAAGCATAGTCGTTTAGCAAAGAATTTGTTTCGTTATGGGGTTAATTTTATTCGAAAAATATTGCTCTTTGACTAATTGTCTATCGCTCAATTTCGCATACGCTTAAGCCAGCTTCAAACGGATATTCCCGTTAACCGTCGAAGAGCACTCACTATTTGAACTTAATATAACAGTTTAACTACAACAACGAATTGGCTTTTTGGTCAATAGACTCAGGATTTAAAGGCACTGGTATTGTATTTGAGCAATGTAGTACTTTTTGTCCTTTTGGCTATATTAAGGCGCAAACCCATATATAAATTTGCGCCTTTACTTGGAGAGCATGTCCTTATGGAACTTTTATGACTCTGGCCTAAGTAATACCAGCTACTTCCTTACTAAGCCGTTAACAAAGAGTCGTTGGATTACAAGTATCAGTCCACACTATATTTCCAGTAGCTACCGTCAGAGCACCTTGCAAAATATAACGAGCCCCACCGCCTACGGCTATTGCACCTACACTCCCTAAAGTCTGAGTACCCGATGCTACCGATGCTGCAGCAAGGCGAGGAGAATTAGATGGGACTTGAACTACAATACCAAAACCCTGACCATCCGCAGGGGTGGTAGCAATATTATCAGTAAGTGTAATGCCATAAACATTAGCAGCAGCAGCAACATCCGCTGGAATACCATTAGTACCTTGTGTACAACCATTTGCCGCTGCCGGACCTAAAGCTTGAACGCATTCAATGACGGCCGCTTTAATAGCTGATGCTTGCTGCTTAGCGCCCGAAAACTCAGCTTTATTCGTATAGTTCTGATACGATGGCAATGCCACCGATGCCAAAATCCCAATAATCGCTACCACAATCATTAATTCAATTAGTGTAAAACCTTGTTGATTTACTTTCATTTTGTTTACCCTCATGTTAATTATCAAAAATTATTTATTTTATTATGCCCCTTAAACTATACATATTACATACCAATCTCTAAAATTATTGTAAAATCATATACTTAGAAAGTCATAACCACTAAACCGCCCTGTTGATTCTGACAAAATGAGTCACTTTCTCCCCTTCTAAATACAGTGTATTGCCTATAGCGTCCAGTGGAGGTTTCGTTAATCCTTAGTTGAGCATTCCTCTTATCATACCTACTTCCCCTTACGATGAGGAGCCCGCTACTGTCCATACAGCACCAACCCGTCATCAAGTGTCTGTTTTCTCTTTATAACAAGAAATTATTTTTTCCGTTAAAGTATGATAGGCTTATTCTTCTTAGAATAATAAAGTCAGAGAAATACAATACCTCCCTATGAATGCGCCAGCTCTCAGTGGTCTTGCAAAACGCTTGGTACAAGATAAATTACTCAACGCAGAAGAAGCCCAAAACTATTTAACCACCAGCAAACGCAGTGGTGTTAGCTTTGTCAGTTATTTGGTGAAAGCGTCGGTAATGGATGCCGTCACTCTCGCCAGTATTGCCGCTGAAGAGTTTGGTACCCCAGTTTATAATTTAGATGCCCATAATGTTAGTCATTTGCCGACTGACTTAGTGGACGACCGTTTAATCGCTAAACACCAGATACTCCCTCTTTTTAAACGCGGCCACCGCTTATTTTTAGCCGTAACCGACCCAACCAACCTGCAAGCCCTAGATGATATCAAATTTAATACGGGCCTAAGTACAGATGCCATTTTAGTGGAAGCCGATAAGTTGGAAATGGCGATTGAAACATTTTTATCGGAACAAGAAGAAACCCTGGGCGAAACGTTAGGTGGCCTTGATGAAGAGGGTTTGGCTGATATCGATATTGATACGACCATGGAAGATGATGGTGAAGGCGATGATGCCCTGGAAATTGATGAAGCCCCAATTGTTAAGTTTATTAATAAAATCCTGCTGGAAGCCATACGCCAGGGAGCTTCGGACATTCATTTTGAGCCCTATGAGAAAAGTTACCGTATCCGCTTTCGCACCGATGGGGTGTTATCCGAAATTCAAAAACCGCCTTCTAATCTGGCCACTCGTTTAGCCGCTCGTTTAAAAGTGATGTCACAAATGGATATTTCCGAGCGACGAGTACCTCAGGATGGGCGCATTAAGTTAAAAATTTCTCGCACTAAATCCATTGATTTCCGGGTAAACACCTTACCCACCCTGTTTGGTGAAAAAATTGTGCTGCGTATTCTGGATGCCAATTCAGCCAAAATGGGCATTGATGCTCCGGGGTACGAGGATGATCAGAAAGAGCTGTATATGAAAACCCTGGAACAACCCCAAGGCATGATTTTAGTCACAGGGCCTACGGGTAGTGGTAAAACTGTGTCGCTGTATACTGGCCTAAATATTTTAAATACCAGTGAACGCAATATTTCCACTGCCGAAGATCCGGTAGAAATTAATCTGGAAGGGATTAACCAGGTTCAGGTAAATAGTCGTGTAGGCTTAACCTTTGCGGAAGCGCTACGTTCCTTCCTGCGTCAGGACCCGGATGTGGTCATGGTAGGAGAAATTCGGGACTTGGAAACTGCTGAAATTGGTATTAAAGCAGCGCAAACGGGCCACTTGGTATTATCCACACTGCATACCAATAGTGCCGCAGAAACCCTGACCCGTCTGCTGAATATGGGGGTCCCTACCTTTAATGTGGCTACTACAGTCAGTTTGATCATTGCACAACGATTGGCTAGGCGTTTATGTGTGCACTGTCGTCACCCGATGAAAGAATTACCGGAGGAGGTGATGAAGCAAGAAGGGCTGTATGAGGAAAATATAGGTCTTCCTCGTCAGGAGTGGCAACTGTACGAAGCCAAAGGTTGTTCCAAGTGTAATCGGGGTTATAAAGGGCGTGTCGGGATTTATGAAGTGATGAGAATTACCCCGCAGATTTCCAGCCTGATTATGGAAGGAGGTAACTCGATTGATATCGCCAACCAAGCCAAAAAAGAAGGGTTTAATAATTTGCGGGTATCCGCTTTACGTAAAGTCACCATGGGTTTGGTGGGTTTAAAAGAGGCGAATCGAGTGACTAAAGATTAAGACGCTTTGCCTGACTATTTAACTATTCTCATTTTAAGACGTATATATCACTAACAAGGTTTGTTTATGGCAACTCCAGAATCCACAGTGTTTATTTATAAGGGTGTTGATCGAAAAGGTAAAAAAGTTGAAGGAGAAATATCCGGTGGCTCACAAACCCTGATTAAAGCTCAATTGCTTAAGCAGGGAGTACGCACTCACATCGTTCGCAAAAAACCTAAGCCGTTATTTAGTCGCGACAAAAAAATCAAGCCTATGGATATTGCGGTTTTTACCCGGCAAATGGCAACCATGATGAAAGCCGGTGTCCCCTTGGTACAAAGCTTTGATATTGTGGCTGATGGGGTTGACAACCCCACCATGAAAACCTTGATTACCCATATCCGTACTGATGTCGCAGCGGGCACTGGTTTTGCCGTCGCTTTACGCAAGCACCCCAAATATTTTGACTATCTTTTTTGTAATTTAGTCGAGTCTGGGGAACAATCGGGTGCTTTGGAAGCATTGCTTGATCGTATTGCCACCTATAAAGAAAAAACCGAAGCATTAAAAGCAAAAATCAAGAAAGCACTCACCTATCCTATTACTGTCGTTATTGTCGCCTTTATTGTCACAGGTATCTTACTGGTTAAGGTCGTGCCCCAGTTCGCTGAAACATTTAGTAGCTTCGGCGCTGACTTACCCGCATTTACTTTAGTTGTACTTCGCTTGTCCGAATCCGCTCAACAGTGGTGGTATATTATTTTGCTAGCTACTGTTGGTGGAGTCTTTGCTCTCAAAGCCTTACATCAGCACTCACCTAACGTTCGGCTTTTTGTTGACAAATTGATGCTCAAAATACCGGTGGTAGGTCAGATTGTTTACAATTCTATTTTAGCCCGTTATGCTCGAACACTCTCAACCACGTTTGCCGCTGGTGTTCCTTTAATTGATGCCTTGCAATCTGTATCAGGTGCTACTGGCAATAGGGTTTATGAAGAAGCGGTATTAAATATTCGGGATGACGTATCAACCGGTATCCAATTAAACACGTCTATGCGCACATCCCGTTTATTTCCTGGAATGATGTTACAAATGGTAGCCATTGGGGAAGAATCAGGCGCACTTGACGATATGTTGGATAAATCAGCGACTTACCATGAAGATATCGTCGATAGTATGGTGGATAATTTAACCTCCTTATTAGAGCCTCTGATTATGTCAGTCTTAGGTGTGTTAGTCGGCGGTTTACTCATTGCCATGTACCTACCTATTTTCCAAATTGGGCAGGTTGTGTAAAACAACCCTCTTATCGATTAGGAATCCATATGATGACTGATGCTAGCACTTTACTGGCAACGATTGCAGCTATCCCTTGGTTTTATTACCCTTTTGTTTTACTCATTGGTCTGCTCATCGGCAGTTTTTTAAACGTTGTTATTTTCCGCACGCCCAAGATCATGGAGCAGGAATTCCGTCAGGGTTGCTGCGAATTTTTAGACATTAAGAATCATCAAACCAAAGTAGAAACCCTTTCCCTGTCGAAACCAAGTTCTACCTGCCCTCGCTGTAAAAACCTCATTAAACCCTGGCATAATATTCCCATCATCAGTTATCTGTTACTCAAAGGGAAATGTGCCCATTGTGCTTGCCCTATCAGTATTCGCTATCCTTTGGTTGAACTGGCTACGGGGTTGCTAACCGTTCTGACCATCGCCGTATTGGGTCTCTCTATGGAGTCACTAGTCGCTCTATTGTTACTTTGGTCGTTGATCGCATTAGCAATGATTGACATTGATACCCAATTATTGCCTGACAGTATTACGCTGCCCCTATTATGGTCGGGGTTAATAGCAAACAGTTTTGGTTTGTACGTTGAGTTAGCGGAAGCAGTATGGGGTGTAGTGTGTGGATATTTATCCCTGTGGTCGGTGTTTTGGTTATTTAAAATACTGACTGGCAAGGAAGGTATGGGTTATGGTGATTTTAAATTGTTGGCCGCACTGGGGGCCTGGATGGGCTGGCAGGCGCTGCCACTCATTATTTTGCTATCTTCTTTTGTGGGAGCCTGTATTGGTATAGCTGGCATTATGATGTTAGGTCGCGATAAAAATGTTCCCATCCCCTTTGGACCCTATCTGGCGATCGCTGGTTGGATTGCTTTTTTGTGGGGCGATCACATTACGCAAGCGTATTTACGGTTTTTGGCATGACCTATATTCTGGGTTTAACGGGAGGTATTGGTAGCGGCAAATCTGCGGCTACAGATTATTTTGCAAGTTTAGGTATTGAGATTGTTGATGCCGATAAAATCTCTCGTGAGGTCGTTGCTCAAGGCTCGCCTACGTTACAAAAAATTGGCCAACATTTTGGCCAGCAGATGCTGACCGAAGACAATACCCTGAACCGCGCTTTGTTACGAGAACATATTTTTGCTAACGTGGAAGCCAAGCAATGGTTGGAAAATTTATTACATCCGTTAATTCGAGAAATCATTATTCAGCGTTCAAAAAACATTCGATCACCCTATGGCATTTTAGTATCTCCATTATTATTTGAAACTCAACAGGATCAATTGGTAGACCGTACGTTGGTGATTGACAGCAGTGAAAAACTGCAACAACAGCGAGCACAGCAACGGGATGGTGTAAGCAAAGAACAGATTGAAAAAATGATGGCTTCACAGTTATCTCGTCAGGAACGTAATCAACGAGCCGATGATGTGATTAAAAATAATGGGGGTCTGGAAGATTTTCATCGGGCACTGGGCGATTATCATCGGGGTATTCTCAACAAAATGAAGGCAGAAGAATCTGGATAGAAACACTTGCTAACTGAATGCAACCTGACAAACACTGTCTAAGACTAAATCCTAGAAAATTTTAATCGTGTATTATAGTCACATAATTTATCTTATGAAATTGATTAAGTGACTATAAAAAATACGCATCACCTGAAGGCTGCCGACTTTATTACATTAGCAAAGTCGGCACCTGGTAAGAAAACATATCAGCGTTTGATGATATTAGCCTACCTAAAGGGTTTTATGTGCTTCAAAGGTCTTCAGAAGATCTAGATTTTCGTTGTCGATATGACATTGAAGCTTCGGGTAATCAGCTTCGAAAAATGAGATCCGAATAGCGAGCCCAGCTCATCGAAAAGATAAATGCCTGTGACTTTGTTTCGCTTGATGAATCAGATGTTGCCAAAGCAAGTAATGACATAAAGTTTCCTGTATCCTATGAAGAGAAGCAGTTTGAACATACTGCGCTTCGTGCAGAGCTACAGGTTGAGTTTAGCTTCACAGAACCTCGGCTTAAACCAGAGGTTCGAAACATACCATCATTTGTATCCAGATTCACTGACGGTTCTGCTGAAACAAAGATACTTTGTCTTTCTCCAGTGAAAACTGCGCCAAATAAGTTGAGCACACTAACCTAGCGAATATTAAAGCGCGATCGCAGTGATGAAAATGACGATCCAGCGATGATTCGGTACTACGAGCTGGTTTAATATTGTAAAGCTCTTGAACAAGATCGCTGTAAAGCTATTCGTATCATTCAAGATACTTCTTAATTATCCTTTTACTCATTTAATAACCTGACTGAGACTCATTTGCGTATAGTATTTATACTGCTGAGCCGAATGCAAATCACCAAAAGCCGATACCGACTATTGTTAGGTTTTTGTGTTGTGCCAGAGGTTGCCCATTTATGGTTGGCTTTAGCATGCGATATAGCCCCATACCTCAATATATTTGAAAGCCATCATAAGAATTAACCCAAAACGCAGCTACTTTCGCCAGTCAGTTGGGCATAAGTCATAAGCTCCAACTCCACCCAAAAATACCCCTCCACAGAGTATCATTGCGAGCCAGTTATCTGCTAAATGCCTACTGTATTCCTCTTCAGATAGATAAGCATTATTCACTTTATATCGTGCCATGACTTTTTCTCTAGGTTCAGTTGTTAAACCTGGATAGTTGCATTCTAGATAGGTTTGTCAAAGTAGCGTCGAGTGGCGCGCTTTTCTCTTTGCAAAGCCGCTAACCCCTCTTAGTTTTGATTTCACTCGCAAAAGTACGTCTGTTTATAAAAGTGCTCAGGTATGCCGTTGTATATTGAGTGAGCAAAATAACCGTTTTGGTGTTCAAGCCAAATCGGAATACCTGATCAGTCAATTCTGGCACACCGTGCAAAAACAACCAGCGCACCCATACTGTATATAAAAACAGTTCACACCTATAAAATGTAAATAAAGCAATCCTAATTAGATATAATAGGAGAAAATTTCTAGCGGGGAGTTATTGATGACAACAGATATCTGGAATCCTACACAAAAGTCCATTCAATCATCTTATGTTATTAACATGACATTTTTACAGAGTATTATTCAATTGATGGAAGACAACGACTCGTTATCTGTAGAATCATTACTAACTCATGAGGAACAACAAAAGCATCGATTTATAATGCAATTACCAAAAGAACAATGGTTTGCTATCAAAGATAGCCTATCTGTCGATGATATACATTTGCTTATTAAATTTTTTACTCTCGCTGAAATGCAATTCAGCGATTGGACTGGTAAAGAAAAATCCCCAGTTATCTGGCTAACAAAAATATTGCGCCAAAAAGGTAAAATACTGGAAAAAGAACTGCTGTTATGGATAAAAGAAAACAGCAGTAATAAATTTTTACCCTATGGTGCTTTATAAAAGGTGGGCTTATAGAGATAAAAAACAAAGTTAACACTGGTTTTTTTATCCTCAAAACACAATTTTTTGACCCAAAAGCCAAAAAAAAACAGTTTTTTTATTAAAAATTTACATTTTTTTATTGCAAAATTTTTATTCTGCTATTATTAATTGTATAATTCCCCTTGTTTAATAAAAACTTAATTTTCTTACTTAACCTTAAGGAATCACTCCATGCCCGTATCAAAATCCGCTAATCCCGTAAAAGCTATTGAAGCTGAAATAGAAAAACTCAACAAGCAACTCGCCTCCGCTCAAAATAAGCAACTCGCCTCCCTTAGAAAAGACGTTGTAAAAGGCACTAAAGCTGTTGCCGATGCGGCTAAAAAAGCAAAATCTGCTAGTGCCAAGGTAACCGCTATTGCTAAAAAGAAAAAGACAGCAGCGGCGGCTAAGCAATTGGTAGCGGCTAAAAAAGCGGCTGCTGCTGCGAAAACAAATGTCGCCGTCGCTAAAAAGGCCCTTGATGAAAATAAGGCCGCATTAAAAGCGTTGGTAACATCCGTAAAAAATTCAGCAGCAATCGCTCAGGCTGTGGCTCGCGCCGAAGCCTCTCTAACAAAGAAACAGACTATAGTAGCTAAGAAAGCTGCCACTAAAGAAAAGGTTGCGGCTAAAAAAGCAGCAGCCAAAGCCAAGGCTGCCGCTAAAGCCAAAGCCGCTAAAGAAAAAGTAGCTGCCAGGAAAGCTGCCGCTAAAGCCAAGGCTGCCGCTAAGGCCAACGTCGCTAAAGAAAAAGCTGCTGCCAGGAAAGCTGCTGCCAAAACCAAGGCTGCTGCTAAAGCCAAAGCCGCTAAAGAGAAAGCCGCTGCCAGAAAAGCGGCCGCTAAAGAGAAAGCCGCTGCCAGAAAAGCGGCCGCCAAAGCCAAAGCAAAGTCAGCCCAGAAGAAAATGGCTAAGAAAAAGCAATAGTCATCATTATTCGTTCTGTTACCCCTATATTGGCTGGTAAAACCAGCCAATTTTTTATGACTGTCTTTTCTCTACAGAGGTTTTATCTTAATTTCGCATTTATCCAAAGCATTCGCCTTAGCCATCGCCTTATAGCGTATAGTTTTCTTTTGCAAGCTTTTAGCTTCAAAATTAATGCGGTATCGAACCATACCAGTGTTAGAGATATTAGGGACGGGAGGCAAGTCGGTAAGCACTTTCAAACCACCAAATAAGCGAGTTTTTTTCTTAAATTGCTGATAACAGATTTTCCAGTATTTCTTCTGCTCTTGTTGTTTTTTACGTATATCATCTTCCCTAGCCTGTTGTTTCTGCTTTTCTTTCTTCCTATGCATTTTTTCCAGCAGATTAGTGACTTGAAATGTATTACCATCAACAAGAACGGATATTATCTCTCGCCGTTCTGTACGACAACGAAAGATAAATATAGGATGCTCCAAGGACGAACGATGTTCAGATAGAGTGCCCTTAAACAATTCATAACAGTCGGGGTTACTCTGCACCATTTTCGCGGCTTTTAATAACTGATTATAGTGGTGTTGATAAGACACAGGAAGCCATAAATCAACCTTTGACAGCGGACTGGCACTAACGTTGGAAAACACGATGGGGCCTAAAGAAAAATACAACACAAAGGCATGTCGATGCACTCTGTTCATAATCTTACAATATAATAACGGTTATTATACCAAGTGTAGAATGTAAATTTTATATACGCCAGAAACAGACGAAGAAGAATACCTTATTACACTAAGAACCATAATAGTTAGCTATGGCAAGGCCGCATCGTTTTTAGCAACAGAAGACCATTGTACCGTTAGAAAATTTGATGAAACCTATAGCGTGGGAACATCATAGGTTGTCATGATAAAAACGGTTATTTTTGCAGAAAATTCTAATGAAACTCGTTTTTTGATGTAAAGGTCTTCAGCACCTATTTTAAATGTTATCATACACAGAGCCAAGTCACTATGCGATAGAGCTAAATCCCACGAACCAATGATACTGCCCTTATGCATTTCTCATCACTACCCTGGATTCAACATTTTCGGACCTTAGGTAATGATTTCTTTAGTCCAGTAGAAGCCTCTCCACTGAGTGCCCCCTATTGGGTTCACATTAATGAACAGGTTGCCAATCTATTGGGGACATCTGCTCGGGCAATCAATAATACATCCAACTTAAATATCTTTAGTGGCAAAGAAAAACTGACGCCCTATGGGAATATTGCGATGGTCTATGCTGGCCATCAATTTGGTGGCTATTCACCACGACTAGGGGATGGTCGCGGTTTACTCATAGGCCAGTTATTGATAAACGATAGCATTCTGGACCTCTACTTAAAGGGAACTGGAAAAACGCCTTATTCTCGATTTGGTGATGGTCGCGCAGTATTGCGCTCCAGCATACGAGAATATTTAGTCGGTGAAGCGATGCATGCACTGCATATTCCCACTGCACGAGCGCTTTGCATAATAGGTAGTGATGATTCTGTTATCCGTGAAACGATCGAGACAGCAGCAATAGTAGCACGAATAGCAAATACCCACATTCGCTTTGGACATTTTGAATATTTCCATTACAAGCAACAGTTTAAGCAAGTCAAACAACTGGCTGACCATGTGATTCAACAATTCCTGCCTGAACAACGCGCCCATTCTAATCCTTATTTAGCGCTATTTAATTATGCCGTAGCTCAAACAGCGATGATGATCGCGAAATGGCAAAGCGTTGGTTTTACCCATGGTGTTATGAATACCGATAATATGTCCATTATCGGTGAAACTATCGATTACGGCCCCTATGGTTTTCTAGACGATTATGAACCTGGATTTATTAGTAATCATTCAGATCACTATGGACGATACGCCTTTGACCAACAACCCAGCATGGGTTTATGGAATCTTCAGGCTCTGGCAGAGTCTTTATCATCACTCATCACTACAGAAGAACTCAAAACCGCTTTGGCGGAATACGAGCCCCTATTAGTGAAACATTACGCCGAATTAATGCGAAAAAAACTGGGCTTATATCGAGAGCATGATGATGATCAGTCCATTTGTGCCAATCTGTTACAACTCATGGCTAAAGATAAAGTCGATTACACCATATTTTTTCGACGACTCTGCGACTTCCAGGTCAATAAGATCAATACCCCATTGGCAGCGTTATTTTCCCAACAGAAATCATGGCGTCAGTGGCAATCCCAATATACTCAACGGCTTGCTTTGGAAACACAAACAGATAAACAACGTCAGCAACTTATGAAGCAAACCAATCCGAAATATATTCTACGTAACTATTTGGTGCAACGAGCGATTGAACAAGCACAACAAGATAAAGACTTTTCCGAGATAGATCGACTCATGACTCTGGTTCAAGCACCGTTTGAAGAGCATCCAGAATATGAACACTATGCCGTCTTACCTTCTGTCACCAATAAGCACTTACCAGTGAGTTGCTCCAGTTAAACCAACCCATAAAAAATCATACAATTTCCCCCCCTCCCCTCTCACAGCAGAATATTTTTGAACTACACTTAAAATCAGTACTCGCGTTTATTCAGACCAAGGTTATTTATGAGCTACAATTCATGCTACGCACAATCTATCGCGGATCAGCTTAATATAGCGGTTGCATCAGGAAACATTGAGGTCCCAGTCTTGCCTGATGTTGCCCATCAGGTTCTCCTACTCACGCAAAATGATGAATCCGATATACAGCAATTAGCCAAAATTATTCAATCAGACCCCACTCTTGGCGGACATGTTGCATATTCCACTCCAAGATGAACACCTTCTCCAATTGAAAATGATCACCCCCTGCGATTAAACGTGATCAGTCTC
>MDLC01000033.1 GCA_001723645.1 Candidatus Endobugula sertula
CCAGTAAAAATTAGTGAAAAACTAACATGACTTGGATACCCATACTTGCGCTAGGTGGTGGTTCGTTCATCGCTTACCCTATTATTTGGCTTATGTGAAGAAAATCGGGCTATTTTTATAAAATTATATAAATATCCCGCGCTCAGAAAAAAAGCTTTTAGCATCATCAAAAGGAGGTTTGTGTGCACGCGGAGTATCACTATATCCGATAAAATTACCTTTCCACTTAGGAATCCACTTTAATAGAAATGGCTTAGAAAAAGACATAGGAATTAACATTTCAGCATACCCTTCAGGGTACACATTGCCTGAAAAATCTTCTGGAGGATAATATTCTATAAATCTAACATTTATTGGATCTACATGAGAAAGTTCTTTAAAATATATCTCCGTTGCAATTTGCTCTGTTCTCATGCCAATATATTCATGCTCCCCTTCGATAACGGGTTGTCTTACTAATACCCAGTGATATTCACCACATTTTCCTGTTTGATACTCGTAAAAGCATGGGAAACAACCTCTCAAATTTTCAGCTTCACATTTAATATACATTCTGTCCTCGGTAAATATTCTATTAATGAATTTTTAGCGTGTTTTTCCTACAAGTTCAATATCATCTTTTGTATATTCCAAAAAAATTTGAACGTCGTTACCACTTGAAAAATAATAGCCTCGATCTGACTTTTCTATGCTTACTACCTTTTGAGTAATTTTATTCAATGATTCTGCATATCCAATGGGTTGATTAGTTTTAGATCGTACCTCGAAAGCATTGCCATAGTTATCAACCATCGAGATAAAATATATATCAACATCTACCGTTTTATTTCTTTCATTTAAGTTGTATGCCTTACCATATAATCTATAATCTGGACCAAATATAGCATCTACTTTTTGAAGTTTGAAAGGTGTAATACCCGAAAAAAAGATATGATTTTCACCATTGTCACGAAAATCAAACCCGCCCATACTTCTAGCCATAACCCTGTAACTGGAAGATAAGTGATGATCTACAGAATCTAGATATACCGAACTAATTACGTCCTCTACCGAATAGGTTTCTTTTTTAACTTCAGTACTATTCTCTGTAACGGGAAAAATAATGGTGCTATTGTTAATTATATTCTGATTATTAATCGTACTATCCGTAACACTATTAACAAAATCTGTGTCTGAATCATCGACGAAAAAAGTGTCTAAGCCACCGATTACTGCAATGCATATACCTGTTATAGTGATCTTATTACGGATAGACAATGTACAAAAACGTTGCAAAATAGTTTTTGGGAACATATACGTCGCCTCGATGTTATATGATTGTAGCTCTTTCAATTAACGATTTTTCACTCTCTGAACCACTATTACCACAAATAATACTGTTTTTTTATACAGTATATTTAATGATTTCAGACTGATCAATAAATATTTGATAGGATTATGAGTGGACGCCTATTTCTAAGAGTTAATTGGAAGGATATGTTGCTCTTTAAAAAGAGCGCTAACCGTTGAAAGTTAGATAGTTTTGTTGTAAGCAAAAGAGTTTATTTTTAATTAAATCAGACATTTAGGGATTTATCTTGTTTTGAAGAGTTAGTTGGACGTCCAATAAATATAAGTTGCTTTTGATTATATTTAGGGTGATTTACCATATAGGGTAAATCTTGAGAAATAAAGCCATCTGAAAACGCCCATCTTCAATAACATAATCACTCATTGATTGGCCTGTGTAGGTTCAACACGCTGCTATAAACACTAAACAGGTTTAAAGAATAACCCCGTTATTGAACAGCGGGGTTAAGGGGCTCGGCGTCGTCTAAGGTGTTAACGCCGTCGTTATCCCAGTCAGTGCCGAGAGAGATAATTCTGACACTACCACCATTGTTGGCCATGATATCATCTCTGGGAACACCAATAATCACATCGCCTAAGCCATCACCATTAATGTCGCCACCACCACTGACAGAATGACCAAACTTGTCTTCTGCTCTACCATCCCGGAAGGTGAATAGCAGTGATCCATTGGTACCCGAGAATAAACTTGCACTCCCCGATGCATTAGGGTCTGTTGCGTCTGCCCCCACAATGATATCTGGTACACCGTCACCATTAGTATCACCAGCACCACTGACCGAGGTACCAAATCTATCTCCAGCTGCATTACCATTAAGGGTATACAGCATTGCTCCGGTGTTACCAACAACAACGTGCGCACTACCGGAGTTTGAACCATTAGGATCAGCATAGATGGCACCAATGACCATATCGTCATAGCCGTCGTTATTAATATCACCGATACCACTTACAGAAGCACCAAAGCCATCGCCTGCGCCACCATTAATGGTGTAGAGGACATTTCCGAACCTTCCTGAAAACACTCGCACACTAACGGACGCAAAACCATTGTTATCATCCAGGTAGGCACCCACAGCAATATCATCGCGCAAACCATCACTGTCGGTATCTGTACGTAATGGATCAAGGCGACGTATTAACTCTCTTCACCATCACCGAGAGTATCACCGTCAGTATCATACTTGGTAGGATCAGTACCTCTCTCTAACTCTTTATCGTTGGGAATTAAATCATTGTCACTATCATCTTCAACGACTCTTGGATCCGAGCCAATGAGCACCTCACCTCCATCATTGGAACCATCACCATCTGTATCGGAGTTAAGTGGATCAGTAAAATACAAGACCACTTCTTTACCATCAAGCAGGCCGTCTGCGTCCGTATCCGCAATAAGGATATTTGTTCCCCTCGTCACTTCTTCATCATCACGTAAACCATCATCATCAGTATCTAATTTAAGCGGATTACTCCCTAGATTAGATTCTTCCAAATCGGATAAGCCATCAAAGTCGGAATCAAAATAAAGCGGATCAGTACCCTGAACAAACTCCGTTTTATCGTCAACGCCATCATTATCAGAATCAGTATTATTTAAGTCTGTTCCAAGTAATGATTCGCGAAAATCATCTAAGCCATCGCCATCAGAATCTGTACTATCAATATTACTAAAGTAAATATTCGTTTCTTGATCATCGCTCAAACCATCTTGATCACTATCAGGTTGCACAGTGAAGACTTTTTCTGTGACGGAAGCATTACCTGCCCAATCAATTGCCCGAGCAGAGAGTGATAAATCGCTTGCATCAGCATCAATTGACAGTTGCATCACATAAGGTGACTGGTTATCAATAAATGCAAGCTGTCCATTGACAGTAAACTCGACACGCTGCACAGCAAGGTCATCTTGGGCATCGATTAGCACAGCAATCGTAGAGCCTTGTGCAATAGAGTCTGTAAGCCGTCGGTTGAACAATATTGACCGAAGGTGCTTGGCCTCGCTCATCTGTCACTCTCCTATACTGGCCAATAAATAATTTTGTTATTCCCTCTAAACTGTAATCATTGGTAGGGCCTGACATTTGTTTAGTGGTATAAACATATTGGTTATCTGCAGCGATACCCGTTCCACCAAAACCAGTATTAAGAGGTGTAAAATCTATAATTCCTTGGAAAACAATATTGTTAGGGTCAGCGCCATTCATATAAGCAACAGCATTAGAGAAACTTTGATCTGTAAACAGCACCAAGCCATCACGAATCACTACATCACGGGGGTTAATATTACCATCAACTGCAGATTCAACGGGAGCTGATAGATCTATAATATTAAATACCCTATACCCAGAACCAGCCATTGGGATATAGGCATAGCTGTTTTGCACCAACACATCTTTTGGCTGGCTGAGCGGTGTTCTCGAAAGAATATTTAAACTTCTTACATCACTGACATCCATTAATAAAAGCTCGGATGTCGCAATCATTGCCAAGCGTGACCCTTCGACGGAAACGCCTTTTAATTTCCCTAAATCTGAAACCATAGTCACCAAGAAAGGGTTGTCAGGATCAACAATATTGATGATAAATAAACCACCTTCATCATCTGCAACATAGAGGTGTTGGAAGTTAAAATCGATATCGCGTGCAAAACCGCGAGTATCCAATGAACTTCTTAATACAGGAGATGAAGGATCTGAGGCATCAATAATTTTGATGCCCGCTTCGCCATCTGCGAGGTACACTAAATTACCCGAAACTTTTACATCAATCGCTGTACCATCAGTATCTAGCTGACCAATAATCAATGGGGCGCTACGATCAGTCACATCAATAATAACCAGCCCTGCACTACCTGCCGCAACATAAGCATAATTGCCTTGAACATCCACATTATTGGCATAACCAGGAATATCAATGGCCGAAAGTGCAACAGGATTAAAACGTTCTACCTCAACCGTAATCGTATCGCTATAGCCATTATTGCTTGCCGTGATAGTTGTCGTACCACCCGTGCCGCCAAAAATTTCGCCGTCAGTAGTACCAAAGCTAGCAATACTTAAATCTGCAGAGTTATAGGTGGTGCCCAAAGAAGAAGAGGTAATATCTATCGTTCCACCATCAATTAAATGGCCTGTTACAGAAATAGAGTCACTGACTTCGGTATCCACACCATTGAAGACTAATTTTAGCGTTTCCGGCGAAACGGTAATAGACTCTAAGGCATTGGGCAAATCAAAACTCAAGTTATCAGTGGGGTCTGTAGCCAAGTCAATCTCTAAGCCATCAAAAAAACCATCGCCATCTGTATCGGCTAACAATGGATTGGTAATAAACCCATCCACACCAGCAACGAGTTCTTCATTATCTGTGATACCATCACCATCACGGTCTTCAAATGCATCGACAGGGTCGTTGGGATCAAGGCCGTTTGCCACTTCATAACTATCGGGCAAGCCATCACCATCCATATCACCACTTAATGCTGCGGTTACCAAAATTGAAGCAACTGCTCCCTCAAGACGTGCGGTAATTAATACACGATCACTGCTATTGGCTTGCAAACCGCCATTTTCATCAACAGAAATAATTGCTGGGTTAGATGAAGTAAAGTTAATACCATTGGAGGCGTTTAATTCAGGGGAAAACGAACCATCACTAAACGCTGCACGTACCGATAGTTGCGTGGTTAATTGATCGGATGAAAGGGAAAGATTATCCTCATTATCAAAATTGAGGGAAACAGGAATCGCAGCAGGGTCATCAAAGAAAATACCTTCAACCACACTCAGGTTATTATTGTTTAGAGTAAAAAATTCACTTTGGCCTGATGTGGTCACACCATCATTGACACAAGTCGCACGGGCACGCACACGCCCCATAAATGAGGGCACATTATCCATACGCCAGGAACCGTCCGACTGTACTTGTACCGTACGGTTCATAATATTCACCGTACAATGTTCATCAACATCCATCGCAAATGCCGAGTGCGACCCCAACATCACACTACATAAGCCTAGAAAATAAACTATGTGGTCTTTACTCTTTTTTATTATTCCCATTACGATCACCCTGACTATCAATCATCACTGATATTTAGTTTAATTTGATATTTTTTATTAACCCGAGAATGCAACTCGCAAGTGCAACGGTATATTCACGATTATTTTTACAACATAGGCATATACTGAATTTTTTATTAGCTACATAATACATCAGCACCTAATTTTGAGAAATGATCAATCATTGCTGCTGTTCTTTCATTAATATCATCATTAACTGCTTGCGTAACTGAGTCTTTTGCTTGCTTAGCCTTTATTGCAAATATGCCCAAACAAATTGCCGTTAAACGCTTTCCCATTCTAGTGCACCCTTCTGAGCCTCCATTTCTACCTATATTTATTGTGCCCCTAAAGCTATTGCACCGCACATCCCAGGAATAGGTATATTTCCCGTATAACTAATACTGATATCAGCCATTAAATTTTCAGCCCATTCTTCATCTGTACAAGTATCTTTGCAATTAGCTGAAAAGGTGAACTGTGCGCTTCCAGCAGCAGTAACATTTAAATTAACTTGACCACCGTCGGTATTAAATCCATGAGGGCTAATATTAACATTAAAATTTTGAACCTGAGGAGGTATCCCCCATGAGCCAACAATTTCTAATCCCCACGGATCAGAATATGTCAATGGATTAGATTCAACATAAGCATAGGTGTTAAGCCCACCTTTTAGACCAATTGGATCAGCGGTAATGTAACACCCTCTCTTAGCATCTCGATAACGATGCCAATTCCAGTCTAAACCACTTTCAGCATCATAGTAGTTGCCCGGAAACAATTTAACCGACGCATCATAAATACAACAACCGCTACACCCCTGATAAACCCTAGGCTCATTCGCCGCAAAGCCCAACCATTAACAAGGGTTAGACCTACATAAAATAGATCAGTCCCCTTTACTCAAACTACTACAACTGATTCAAGCACGAACCTTTTGTTTGACGGTTTAATTTGATGACCCTCTGATTTATTTATTTTGCCGTGACAACACAACATATTTTTCTAACTTTTTAATGCTTGGAATTAAAACATACAGAACAATTGACAGAAGTATAATTCCAAGAATAACTTTGAAATAACTAGGAATATGATACTGTTGGTTTACAATTAAATACTCAATACCAAAAATAATTGATAACGAAAATACAGTAACTAAAAGAGCTTTTAAGCACAACTCACCATAGCACGCTAAAATTTTTTTATTCATGCATTCAATACTCTTTACTGTTTCTTTTCACAATCGTCATTTTCACACAATGAAGCTAATAAGCTACCTACACCAACACCCAATGCAATACCATAACCTGCCCATTTAGGCCAAGCAGCATCGCTTGGATCTGGAACCGCCACATCAGTGCCAATCCAACCACCAACGACACCTACTGCAGACCGACCATCAGGATCAAAATAAACTAGTGGATTGTTATACACATAACTATAGCTATTCGGCCCATCATCCAATCCAATCGGATCAGATTGTGTATACCTTCCTGTTTTGGGATCGTAATACCGGAAGTAGTTGTAATGCAGCCCTGATTCTTGGTCAAAATACTGGCCCGCAAAACGCAAATTGTTTTCTATTAACGCCACTGTTTCGGTCGCATTACCAAAACTATCATAATTTCCCTCCCATACTACCACACCACTACTGTCAATAATCTGGTGTGCTGTACCTAGATGATCTTTGAGGTAGTGGTAGATGTTACCGTTTTCGATAAATCCTACCGGGGTGCTGCCCTCGATAAGATAGCGTCGAGTAGTGCCATTCGTCACTTCACCAATCAGTGCCGAGCCTGACCAATGAAATGTGGTGATACTATTTGTTATATTATTGGTTTTACTCCAGCGCCGCCCTAAAGGTCCGTAGGTATAGCTATAGTCAACCGAGGCAACTGTGTCAGGTTGGATATCCGTATAGCGTTGATAACCTATCATCTGATCAAGGCTGTTGTACTGATAACGCTCGATTGCACCAGTGAGTTTGTTAGTGACTGTGGTACGGTTACCATTGATATCGTAGGTATACTGATGGTAGTCGTTTTCAATTAATCGATTTGCCACATCAAGCTGTGCGTTGTGCTGTTGTCGGTTACCCAGAGCATCATAGGTATAATTTTCATCGGCACTGGTATTACTTGATTGTGTTTGTGTTAAACGACCTGTTCGGTCGTAGGTGTAGTCACGAGTTTCATCCGATACACCTTGCCATTGACTCAATCGGCTAGCTAAATCGTATTGATAACGGTGACTACGTTGACCAAGACCATGATGAATATCTGTTAGTTGATTCGCACTATCGTAAGTATATGTACTAGGGGTAATATCACTGCGAGTTAACGCTGTTAAGCGGTTGATACTATCATAGGTATATTGGTAAGTATTACTGTTCGCCGCCATTTGTGTCAGTAAACCACGTTGGTTGTATTGTTGGGTTTGTAGTACACCTAAACTATTGAGTTGCGTGGGCTCGTTTTCTGTATTGTATTGGTACTGGTGCTGTTGACCATTGACAGTCATGGCCAATGTGCGACCAAAATCATCATAACTCACGTCCACCGTGCCAGTATTATTGGTGACACTGGTCAGTTCATCTCGAAGATTATAGGTATAAGTGTAGGTTTCTTCATCACCGACTTTTCGTTGCGTGAGGCGTTTGGCCGCATCATAACTATAGGTGGTCACAATACCATCGGGACGTGTCATGGTGTTGATCAGATTATCGTTTCTATAGGTGTAGCTAAAGATTGTATCATCGTAAAATCTACGTTGCTGCAAACGACCAAAGTTATCATACTGATACCGCACTCGTTGTTGATTAGCGTTGGTTATTTCGGTCACCCGGTGTGCCTGGTCGTATTGATAGCTGGTCACATCACCATTACCATCGGTATAAGCAATCAAACGATCTTGTGCATCATAGGTATAATGGGTGGTTTCGCCTGCCGGGTTGGTTATCCGGATAACATTATTGACTTTGTCGTATTGGTATTGTGTGGTTCGGCCCAGTGCATCGGTCACAGTTAATGGCATGCCTTGGTTGTTATAACTGATGCGTGTTTGATGCCCGAGTGCATTGGTTACGGAAAGGAGATCACCATGAGGTGACCACTGCAGTTGATGGTTATTATTTTCCGGATCTTTGATGATGAGTGGTCTACCGTAGCTATCGTAGGTTATGGTAGTGACTCGGCCACTACGGGAGGTGACGGTTAAGGGCCATGGTTTTGCACCATCATAGATTGTTGTCACCTTGCCCCTTGCATCGCTTGCGGTGAGACGGTTGCTATATTGATCGTAGGTGTATTCGTATATTGTACCGCTAGGATCGGTTAGACGAGTGAGTAAACTATGGCTATTTCGACCATAAGTCGTGGTGCGCCCAACAGGTGCCTCTGTGCGTGAACGCTGTCCGGTCGCGTTATAGTGGTAACGCCACGACGAACCTTGACTATCAACCTTCGTTGCCAAACGGCGGTTAGTATCAAATGTGTAATGGTAAGTGTTTTCCAGGTCCGTATAACTGGAAACCCGAGACCCGTTATAAGTGACTGATATTTCCACGACACCACTACCATCGGTGATGCCAGTCAGCTGTGAATACACATTACCATCACCTGAGGGTTGATACGTTTGGTACTCATAATGTCGAGTATTACCCAGCGGGTCCGTGACACCTGTCAGGTTTGCACGACTATCATAGGTATATGTCCACTCACGCCCTGAATGATCCGTAATTCTGGAGACCAGACCATTACTGTTATAGTAGTAGCTGATGATACGACCATGGGTGTCTTTTTGGCGAATAAGACGATCATCCAGACCATAATCGTAATGTATCAGATTGCCATGACGATCTGCTTTGGTTTGCAACTGACCGGATTCACGGTAAATGGTATAGCTGCCATCACGCTTTTGTAGGCGAGCCATACCATCCACTTGTCGTGTCACCACATCAAATAAGCCTGGACCCACAAAGCTACCGTCTGCCTGCTGACGATAAATATAGCGTTTGCCATTCGCTAATCTGCGTACATATTCTGCTACTTCAGTAATCACACCAGCGTTATTCTCGTAGCGCACAGTATACACTAACCCTTGATCACAACTGGTTGTCCAACCATTACCTAACAAACCAATTCTTGGGTCATGGGAGTTAAACGTTCGGGTAACCGCTAATTGAGGACGACCTTTTAGGACGATATCGGTTTCGCTCCAGTTGAATTTGCCAGTAGCAAGGTATACTGGAGAACCTGTACTGCAATCATTTTCGGGGTCATTTTTGCAATCACCCCCCCTCGCAACTGCCAGAGGTATCATTAGCACTAGGCTGGTTCGTAGTTGCCGTATCATGGCCTTGATCCCAAGGGTAATGATAAGCAGAAACGGGAATAACGGCACATACTGTTAATACGACTCCTGATAGTATAGACGCTAGGGAAGTCTGTGCATTAGGTTGAGTGATTCGTTGAATAGATAACATTCTGGGCTCCCTGCTATGGTAATACGTGTGATTGAATACGTTGTGACGTTGCATTAAATTCGGCATTGATATCGTCATATTCCGCCTGCACATCGGGGTGCTCATTTAACCACTGTTGAATATCACTGTCATGCTGATTAGCCCAGTTCAGTACCTCAGCAGCGCTCACTCCCCTTTGCCGATAAATGTCTTCGATGATCTGTTGGGTTTCACTATCACCTGCCCATTGCTTATCTGGTGATGCATTTGCCGCCAATAATGCCAAGCGATCTTTCATACCATCCACCGTAGCGATACGCACTTCGATGTCCATACGAATATATTCCTCAATGGTCAGCGCCTGGGCTGCAACGAGAGCAGATAATAGACTTGTTATCAGAAGACTGAGTAACGCTATACGTGTATTGTTTATAGTTAACATATTGTTATTCTCCTAGTGATAAATACGCTGTAGCGCATATACTGTTAACGAGGTATGCCCTGATTCATCAACACCAGCAACACCTATGCGGTAAGTACCTGCCGCTAGGTATTCTCCTTTATTATCTTTACCATCCCAGATAATCGTATTTATACCCTCTGCTAAATTATCATAAGTACGAGTAGACACAGTGACTCCTGTGTTCACGTCATTCACCGTTAGCTTTACTTTACCCGCGCGATTTAGATCAATGCGGATTTGGCTCATCGCAAAACCACCGTGCTCATCCAGTTCGGTCGGTCGATAAATATAAGGCAAGGCATTGACTCTGCTCACATGTACACCACTGCGAACAAATACTGCATTATCGGGCAGGGTATAAGCAAAGATGCCAAACAGGAATCGTTGAGACGTAGAGATAAGCTGACCGCCTTCATTTTCACCATTCCAAACAATACGATGCGAGCCTCGTCCCAGTGGTTGTCGTTGCAGGAAGGTCACTAGTCTTGTATTGACATGGAATAAGCCCATAAAGGCGGTGACTTCTGATGCTCGATTCAAAGAAAAAGTAATATCTAAAGGATCACCTGCCAAGGGGGAAAATGTATATGGAATACGGCTTCGCGGCGGATTAGTCTGAATCCCTCCTGTCGTTAAACTTAAATCATAACGCTGATTTTCACCCTCATATTGATACAGTAATACCGCTTTGTAATCGCTCTCGCTAACAATGACTCCGGCATCATCACGCCCATCCCATTGATCCTGGTAATGGCCAGCAGGACGATGTTCGAAAGGGAATAAGGTGCGAACTCGTTTACCACCTCTATCTTCTATCACTAAGCTGACGGTAGTATCACCTCCCAGAGTGGTATTGATCTGTAACGTATCTCCCAATGCAGCATCCATAGTGTCTCTGGATAGAGAAAGCGTCAGGCCAGGTTCCACCGTAATTTGAACAACATCTTCTGTCTGCTGACCCGATGAGTTGGTTACTCTTACACGAGGGTATAAGGTTCCCAAGGTGGTGTAAGTGTAATGCAGCGAAGGCGTATTAGTGACTTGGTCATAGGTACCATCACCATCAATATCCCATTCATATTGGGTAATGCTATCGCCATCTGGATCTGACGCAACCGCTGTTAGTGTGGTTGCTAGTGGTGCAGGGCTCTCTGTGAGTGAGCTGTTGAGTGTAACCACCGGGTTTCCTTTGGATAAAGCATGAATCGATAATGTGGGGATCGATAAAATACTAACGCCATTTTTATGATCGGTGACCCGAATACGAGCTTGGTAAACACCTTCAGAGTGGTAAACATATTGCGTGTTACCAGCAGCGGTGGTTCTATCATAAGTCCCATTACCATCAAAATCCCATTCGTAGGTCGCTATACCATCGCTATCCTCAGCGACTGCATGAAAACTTACATTCAGAGGTATCTCTCCATTAGAAGGCGATAGGCTGACATCAACATTGGGCGTTTGGTTAGTCACTACAATTGTCACGATAGATGAGGCTTGTTGACCCACGTTGTCAGTAATTCTTAGTGAGGCCCTATATATCCCTTCTGTGGTATAGGTAAACGATTGATCCCGGCCTACGGTCTCACTGCGGTCATAGTGACCATCACCATCAAAGTCCCATTCATAACGAATAATGGCATTAGCTGTATTCGCTTCAGGGGTAAAGATAACGTTAAATGGTGTTACTCCTACCGTGGCATTAGCAGAAGGCCGCGCTAATAACCGCTCAGATAAGTTAATAATTAAATAGTTGCAGTGTTTTTTAACATAGGGGGCAGGATCGCCCAGGTCTGTACTGACGCAACGCGTAGCCTCTGAGGCAGGCGTGTAGGTATATCGCCCTTCGACACCAAAACGAATAAGCCCCGCTGCTGGAATGCTGCAGGTTTTCCATTCATCAGCACAATACACCCAGGCCAACTCATTGGCATTGTTACCATCTTGTGGAAAAGGGTCTGTGTTATCACCGATACCATCACCATCTGTATCAATATTTTCTGATATATCTGCAGGAAATGCATCCATACGATCCACAACACCATCACCATCAAAGTCTGTGATTGAGCTGAGCAAATAGTCGCAATGACGAAAGCCATATCCTAATTTATCAAATACTTTATCATTGCACTTTATACTAAGGTCGGAGACCTGCTTGTACACATAATCTCCTTCACTACCATAACGTACCAGTGCTGGAACAGGCATATGACAGGTACGCCAGTCATTGGCGCATTTCACCCAGTTCTGATCATTAGCATTGTCACTATCATTGGGAAAAGGATCTGTATTATCTCCAATGCCATCGTTATCGGTATCAGCACTTTCCAATATATCGGCAGGAAATGCATCCACACTATCCACCACACCATCTTTATCAAAGTCTGTCGATGCACTGAGTAGGTAGTCACAGTGACGCAGCTGGTATCCTGAATGGCCAAAAACAGTGCTGTTACATTTAATGGAGTTATCGTCAACCAGTTGGTAAACGTAATCGTCTTCGACACCATACCTGACTAAAGCGGGCACTAGCATGTGACAAGTACGCCATTCATTGGCACATCTTACCCATTGTTGATCTTTGGCATTGTCTCGATCACTGGGAAATGGATCACTGTTATCCCCGATACCATCCTTATCTCTATCCTGAATTTCCGCACTATCTGCGGGAAAAACATCAATATTATCTTTAACGCCATCACCATCAAAATCGGTGCGTCGACTTAACAGGTAATGACATTGTCGCGTCTGATAACCCAAATTGCCAAAAACCAAGCTGTTACAATAAATAGAGGTATCATCGACCCCATCGATAAACGTAATCACCCTCAACACCAAAACGTACCAAGGCAGGCACAGGAAGCTTGCAGGTTCGCCACTCTCGGGCACAATGAGTCCAATCATTGTGAGCGGCATTATTGCTAGCATCGAATGGTAAAGGATCTCGTTGATCACTGACATTATCCCGATCATCGTCACCATTTTCGCTAATCAGGTAATCACAACGTTTATAGGCATTGGCAGGATTACCAAAGGTTGCATTATTACACGTAAAACTTTCGCTCATCCATCGGTAGTTATATTGCTCATCGACTCCATAACGAACCAATACATAATCCGAAATTTGGCACTCAAACCATTCATTAGCACAATGGACCCACTGGCTGCCACGATCCTGACCATTGTTAATGTCGGCGGGAAATGGATCACTATTATCACCCAATCCATCACCATCAGTATCCTGACTTTCCGCAATATTGGCAGGGTAAAGATCGATACTATCAACAACACCATCACTATCAAAATCAGCGGTATCACTCAACAAATAATCACAGTGTTTACGTACATTGACAGGATTACCAAAGGTACTGTTATTACAGGTAATCGTATTGGTTGCGCGCTTAAAGAAATATTGCCCTTCGATGCCGTAACGAATTAATGCAGGTACAGGGACTTTACATTCAAAAAACTCTTCTGAGCAAAATATCCAGTTGGCCTCTTTAGCATTATCAGGATCCTCCGGGAAAGGGTCCTGACTATCAGGGATATTATCCCCATCGGTATCTTTATTATTAAGTGGATCATTGGGGTACAAGTCATAACGATCCGCTATACCATCTCCATCATAATCATCGATAGTACTAAGCTGATAATCACAATGTTTACGCACATTAATAGGATTACCAAAAACATGATTTCTACATTCGATAGATTTTATAACATTTTTAATAATATATTTTCCATTTTCTCCATAACGTACCAAGCCGGGTACCGGAAGTGTGCATGTTCTAAATTCTTCCGAACAAAAACCCCACTCGTCATCATTATCCGCATGGGAAAAACCAGAAAAACTATATAAACACAGTGATAAACACAATAACGATAAAAATGGCTTATTAGGATATTTGCTAGCGCGAAACTGCGTAACCACGATGTATGTATTGACCATCCATTTTTTCATTGACACAACCTTTATGATTAAATGTTTAACTTGGTATTTAATAACTACTTATTTTTTGGTACGACTTCAATCTGGACACTGTGAACACCCACTTGGCCTTCAAAACCCGATATATTTACTGTTAGTGTATGTATGCCCGGCTCAACTCCTGCGGGACTCCATCTCCATGTTAAAGGTACATAGCCCTGTTCCTCTTCTGACAAAAAGACATAATCAAGAAAAAAAGCGACTTCATATAAGCTTTGCTGCATGGCCCATCGGTCCTCTTTATTCATATCGACTTTTAATAAAACGGGACCATTCACTATTGGAATACCCAGTGAGTTTTCTCCAACCGGTTCAGAGATAGACAGTGTGATTCTCGGCTCAATATCAACAGAGCGTGGAAGGTAATAATGACGAGAAAGGCGTTGCTGATTACGCTCAAATAGCACCTTGCTAAGGTCAGGCATTGTTGAACGCAGGTTATTTTGAGACCTCCATTGTAAATAGTTTTTTGTCGTGTTACCGGTAGTAATTATTGAATGATCCGGCAATACAAAACCTGTCACTAATAACGCTAAATTACCACTGGAGACAAGATTAATAATATTATCTCTGTCATAACCATCCCATAACACTTTATTGACTCCTTTACCCCTGGTCTGCCAATTCAATACCGTGTTAAGTAGCGGACCAGATTTAACGCCTGTTCGAATAAGCACACGAGAAGGTTTATCAAGAGAAAAAATAATATTATTCTGGGCGTCTATTTTTGCTTTAGCTGTAAATTCTTCACCACCGCTGGTTTTTCGAGGATCAAATTCGTAGGCATTGTTTTCTGTGGTTAAGGTAACAACCGGAACGTAGGCTTCATTGGGAACAACCGTATTATTTTGGTCCTTGCCATCCCAAACAATATAGTAAATCCCCGCTTTATCTTTTTTACCACCGGATAAAGTTCTTATCAAATCTCCATCAGGCGTGTAAAGCATCACCACAATATTACCAGCTTCACTGATTTTGACAGGGATACTCAGGGTTTGCCCAGAAGCAGGGTTAAATTCCGAATTCATATCTGGACCAATATCCACCGATGCCAGACAAAACACCGTCATAAATGCAGTCAATAAAAATACTAAAAAGCGATAAGTCATGCTTAAATCTCCAAATCCCGAATATCATGGATGCCTTCCGATATAAGCATCTCGTTCAACTGTCCTTCTGCATTACGGCACATAATATTAACGCCCGATATCTGCTGACGAATAAAATAAAGTCGGCCTTGATCTAAAGCTGGTGACCCATCGGTTACATTACCATCCGTTAACTTTTCCAGTAATGCAGTTTTATTACCCACGGTGTTCGTATCCAATGATTGCCGATAAAGATGGTAGTATCCTTCTGCATTGCTGCTAAAATACAACCATTGATTATGTTCATCGACCATGGGTTGGCGACTAATGGCATTCAATAAAGTCAGTTGTTCAGCAATGCCACTGACTGTATGGTAACGCCAGATTTCTTGAATGATTTTTCCACAGCCCACTACACAATGGACGTGACTGTAATACAACCAAGGGGTACGTAATTGAGGTTCAAACTGAGCCGAACGTTGAATAATTATCGGCTTTGTGGTTTGCGTAGCAAGATTTATAGAGAGAATATCGGTGTCAACGCTTTTACCTTGTTTAAGCTGAACAATAAACAGGTCATTGTTTTTTTCATCTATTTCAGGGTGGGCATAGCCAGCCTCTTTTGAAGGTGATAGGTATGTGGTGATTTGTTGGTCTGTAAAGGAAAAGCCATTCACTTGTCCTCTCTCATTTACATAAAAAAGCGATTGCCCGTCCGATGACATCACGGGTGTTCTCGCTTCTGCATTCAAGGGTACTTTTTTGGGAGGCGATCCGGCCTTGCTAACAGCATACGTTTTCCAACCTTCATCCGTTAAACCCACAAAGACCATTCCTTTAGGCCAGTGGCGACAATCCGCATTATTAGCCAAGGAGGATAAAGCCCATAAAGAAAGGATCAATAGGCATGACGAAGGTAGTAATATTTTCATTAAGCACACTCCTGTGATTGACGCCAGCGTAATATCAATGCAATGAATAAACTTACCATTAACGCACAATAAAATATCTCGTAAAAACCGTAACGTGTTTCTGTGCCAATCAGAAAACCATGTACCAAGCCCAAAGCCACAACCACTAACATACTGCGATGGATGGTTTTCCAACAAGCCGCCAAATACTTGCGTAATACTGCAGCTATAACCGCAACGATAGCGATTAAAAACCCGAATAAACCCACGGTTATTGCCGTATGATAAAAATCACGAACATCGGGTAACAATAGTTGCCAGACAAACAATTCCCGACGCAGAGAAACGTCCGTGACAAAAAACGTTATGTGGCCCGTTATGATGAGTAAAATCAGGCTACCTAAAATACGATGATGCAAACAAGTCCATCGCGGCAAAGCATTTGCGTAGACAGTGGTTCTTAAAAGAGAAGACAGTACCTGATACCACAACAGCAAAGCACCATAGAGATCGAGTAGTTTAGACAATACATACCAAATTTGCCCAGCGGGGGCACCATAAAGAAAGTAACGATAAATATCCGATGTCATATGCCATAAATACAGGGGAGCAATAAAAATAGTCAACCAAAAAATCTTTGTCGCCATTTCAACGCGCCAAAACATATAGAAGATGTGAAAGCGTTATAAGGTCTTGCATAATTGTTGGTCTCTAGCACATTGATTTAATAATACTTTGGCTTGATCATCAGGCAGTGTATCTGAGGTAATGGGCAAACCAGATGATTGCCAACCAGAAAAACCATGCGGCTTCATAACCGCTACGTTGTTAACACCGTTATCCAGCATTTGTCGGGCTACTTCGTAGCCGCGAAAGTCTTTGACACAATAACTGATGACTCGATCCGCTTTCTTTAGTCGATGGTAAATCGACTGGTTAAGATCACGCATGGGTATATTAACAGCACCAGGAATATGCGATTTGGCAAACTCTTCCGGCTCGCGGGTATCCACAAAGACGACCTGTTTATTGAACGCAATTTCAGCAAGCAGTTGATCTATTGTTAACTCAACCACTCGGTTCGCTTGCTGACGTTCTGCCATGGCAGGTACATCCTGACACGATTGATTATTTACTGCCAAGCGTAAAGACTGATTTAATTCGTTAGGGTCAGCACTAACCGATAAGTTTTGATAGAGCACATCAAAAAAGTGACCGTAACAACTCACCGGCACATAAATTCGACTATAACGATCCTGCAAGCGCCGGAAGTTTTGTTCAACGGTATGCACCCACGGATCATTTGCCACATTCCAGGCAGTGGTTTCTATGGTTGTGATTATGCTACCCAGTTTTTTTAATACAGGATCTTGTTGGTTAAAGCCAACAAGCAAGCTTTCAAACGTCGATTGACCATTAGAGCGCTTGTAATCTGCCTGAGGAACACCAAACATAACCCCCTGACCCAAAGGGTCACCCGTCGGGTATACTTCGATCACAGCCTGGGGATCAATATAATGTTTAATGAGCCAAATAGAAGACCACTTGTCGGGTTCCAAACTCTCCCAAGTGACAAAGGTGGGGGTTGATGTCTCCCTTGAGGATATTACCGCATAGGCAATACCGGAAAGAATCAAAAAACTCAAACACAGAAACGTAATGATACGCTTCATACCTATATCCATTATACCCATAATATCCATTGACAATATTATTATTAACCGCGAAAAATAAAGGCGGCTTTATTATTATTCAAATTAACACTATATGTTATATACCCCAAAAATGCACCGATATCTTATCAATAATCTTTATTCGTTGGCAAGAGGGAGTCTTTTCCAACATAATATGAGCCTGAAATCCCCATCGATGTCGTATGACCCCAGAATGAAAACGATCATGAAGCGTGAACAACTCAATACCCTAGAAACCATTTTCCAATTTCTCAAAAGCACACAAGCCGCTGCCTTCAGCGTAACCACCCGCAAACAAAAACGCTATCGCTGGGTGCAAAAAATGCTGGTGAGCCCCCCGCTACACCTGTCAAAAAAAATTGTATAGCCTATCGTCAACCTATACAAGTTACTCATTAAGTTTTTTAATCCAAAGCAAAGCCTTAATATTCCTTAAGAAAAGCCACGTAATTTTTTTGGCAAATACTTCTGATTTAATAACTTCAGATCAGTCATCGTATCAATATCAGACAAATTTTCTAATATATGGTATTTTACATTTAGAGCTTTTATCCTTTCTAAAGTCTCGGCAAGCACTTGTTCTCCACCCCAAGAAATGTGAGTAAATAATTCTGAGTAATATTGCTTCATTCCAAGTAAGACATAACCGCCATCGTTAGCAGGGCCAATAACAATATCATGATTATTATTCAGAGATGATAAAGCCTGTAAAAGATAAACCTTATCAATAAAAGGACAGTCTGTTCCGACAAGCACTATACCCTTAACGGTATCACCAAGCAGTGTCCTTTTAACAGCAGCAGACATTTTTATCCCCAAGTCGCCTTCAACTTGAGGATATAAAGGCAAATCATTAAGTCGTCGCGCGAATAACAATAACTCTCGATACCGCTCAATATTTCCGTCCACATAAATCTCAATCGGACATAATGCTGCCTCCTGCCATTGAGATAACACGTACTGACTCAGAGCAATATGCAATTGCACTGACTGCTCCTGTGTTAAAAACGGCTGCATACGCGTTTTCACTCTACCCAGCTCGGGAGACTTACTCATCACTAATAAACGATAATGATTAAACAGAAGGGAAGGAATACTATTCACCATGTGGTCGATAATATTTATTAGCCAGCTTCCGAGGAGAAACACCCCAAAAATACAACATTCTTAAGTACCACATCATCGCTATGGTATATAGAGTCCCGTTCTTTTCCCAGCGGCGACTTGATGTCGTCACAGGGGATTTAATAACAAAAGGCTGACTTATCTTTCGCAATCGTTTACACATTTCAACATCTTCCATTAAAGGAATTTCGGCAAAGCCCTTTAAATGAATAAACAGATCCTTTTTAATAAACAGACACTGGTCTCCTGTTGCTACAGAAGTTATTCGGGACCGCCACCCCATCATACGTTCAATCACTCGAAATAGAATATGAGTTCCACTTAATCGAACGCAGTAAAACCCCCATTGAAATTGCTGTTGAATAAATGGGAAAGGAGGGACAGACAGTTGAGTATCGCTATGCAAAAATAATAATGTATCACCGCAAGCCCACTTTGCTCCAGCGTTCATTTGTATCGCCCGCCCCTTCGCAGAAATAATAACACGATCAACATAAGGCTCGGCTAACTCAATAGTATTATCAGAACTACCACCATCAACAACAATAATTTCTGTTGCATAATTCACTATAGATTGGTGCAGCAGTTCTAAAAATGGGAGAATCGTATTAGCTTCGTTAAACACAGGAATAATAATACTGATCTTCATGGCCTGATACCCAACCCCTATACTTGGCCTATGAAAAATAGGACGAAAGAGAATTTTTTACAAAAATGCTTTCAAGCTAAAATAGTGTGTATCGATCACTCTAATGCACCTCCGCAGCTACTGCCCTGCCCTGCCGTACAGCCATAGCAGTGATCACCAATCACAATAGGCATACCCTGTAAGTCTGTATTTATTAATTCCCGAAGGTGAGTCCGAGGTTTATCAGAGGCGATATGCTTAGTCTGGTATTGCATTGGCATGGCGAGCATTTGATTAAAATCGCAGTCATAAACATACCCTTCCCAATCAATGCTGAGCAGAGACCGACACATCACGGACTGTAGGTTTTCTGATGAGAAACTGTCTTTTAGCAACTGCATATAATCGTTGTATAACCCCTTTGATAACAACATACTCCCAAAACGACTGATAGGCATATTAGTAATAGTCAATAGATGATTAAAAACAATGCTATGGTCATTAGCAAGCGCTTTCTTATAGTCCGTTTCCAGGCATTGCTGGCTCGGAGGTAAGAATGCGCCAGCAGGGTTATAAACCAAATCAAGTTGAAGATTTGGATCACTACCATATCCTAATACATTTAATGTTTTCAGTGCATCAATGGAGCTCTGATAAACACCTTTACCACGCTGCTCATTCACATTCTGCTCTGAATAGCACGGCAGTGAGGCAACAATATTAACCTGATATTCAGCTAAAAATTGCGCCAGGTCCTCATAACCAGGCTCTTGTAAAATAGTCAGGTTACAGCGATCAGTGACCAACACATCTCTGGCTCTTACCAATTTAATCAAGTCACGAAAATGTGGGTTCATTTCCGGTGCCCCACCGGTGATATCCAATGTGTTAATTTCCTGATTATCGATATAAGCCAAAACCTCATCCATCGTTTCACGAGACATCAATTCTGTTCGTTTAGGTCCGGCATTGACATGGCAATGCGTACAACTCAAATTGCACACATAGCCCAGGTTCACTTGCAAAGTATGGATTCGACCACGTCGTAAAGGAGGAAAATCAGTTTTAAGTAATAAAGGTTTAGTATCTAACATCGACGTTTTTATCTATTTTACACATTATCAGTAAAGGCAATGACACAAGTAGAACACATGGGTACTATTGTGTTCATTCAATACCGTTTCCAACCAACAAATGGTATGAATATCCAGGTTATGGCTCCATAACGTTATGTTCTCGTTCTACTCTGCAAAAAATTGAACAAACGTCTCAAGAGACTCACGCTCGGTACGGTAACTATTAACCAGTGCACTTTTATCTTCATAGCCCAGAGCCATACCACACAACAAAATAGTTGAATTATCATATCCCAATTCTTCACGAACAATGTGTGGGTACTCTGCTAATGAAGCCTGTGGGCAAGTGGCTAAACCACAATCCTGTGCTGCCAGCATAATGGACTGGAGAAACATACCATAATCCATATAAGACCCCTCAGCCAACTGCCTATCAATAAAAAAAAGCATCATCACAGGAGCATCAAATGCTCGATAGTTAGCAAGCCACTGCTCTTGCTGACGTTGTTTATCTTCACGAGATATGTTGAGTGTAGAATACAGCAACAAGCCACAAGCTCTACGCCGAGAATGATAAGGTTCCTCCCACTTTTCAGGAGAATAACGGTATTCTGTGGCTGGCTTTTCTCCAGCTTGAGCGGCTGATAGTATTTTCTGCTGTAACCTCTGTTTTGCCTGATCCATCAATACTGCAACCTGCCAAGGTTGAGTATTCGAGCCAGAGGGTGCACAACGAGACACATTGAGTATTTGTCGGATTTGCGTTGTTGTCACCGCTTCTGAAGTAAAAGCTCTAACAGATTTCCTCGCCAGTAATGTCTCTGAAACATTCATTGGTATACCTATGATTTCTACGCCTATTATATTATTGCTGGCTGTTCAGCACGCGAGTCTTTATTCATTATCGAGAAAAAAGCGCTGTATAGCGTCTTTCTCCCACATAGCATCCTGATAACCCAAGTCAATTAACTCTTTAATAAAGGATTTTACAAACAGTAAATAACTCGATAAAGCAGAACCTCCACGATGCGCAGTAGCACCTGATGAACGTATAAAAAAGCGTAAGCTTTTAGGAAGATAACGCGTACTACGCCCAGCAATTTTATCAATCGCTTTTGACGGTGAAATAACGAGGCTTTTAACAGGTCTTAATTCTAACCCTTTTCTTTTACCAGACTCAACAGCACGAATCAAACAATTAACACGCTCAAGATGTTCTATGTCCGCCTCCAAACTATCGATAAAAGCACTATTTAACAAATGGCCTGCCATCTGCGCCATAGAGGGGGGATGTCTTGAGGGAATTTGGTGACGCTTCACCAGAGCCTGCCTATTACCACTCACCCCAATAATAAACACCTTATCAGCGCCCAAATGCAATGCTGGACTAATGGGCGCCAACTGTCTCATGGCACCATCGCCAAAATACTCTCGACCGATCCTTACGGTGGGAAATATCCAAGGAATCGCAGAAGACGCCAGTAGATGTTCCATCCCTAAAACCGCAGCTTTTCCTACACGGCGAAATCGAGTCCACTCCTTCAACCCTTCTTTCCCCTGAAAAAAGCTAACAGAATCACTGGACGAATAGCCTAATGCCGATACCGATATGGCTTTCAATACACCCCGATCAATATTTTTTTGAATATCCGAAAAACAGATATTGGACTTTAAAAATGCGTTCAGAGGTGAATTATCCAACAGACTTAAGGGTCGGTGAAAATCAACACCTTCATGGAAAAAAGAACGGCCAAAACGGTATAAACCTGCCAGTAAATCACTCCAATCTGTACGAAATACATGTTCCAGTGTTAATTGCTGCCAAAGGTCATCCAGCTCACCAACACCCGCCTGAAAATCATCGCTATGAGAAGCCAAAGCAACAGCATTAATCGCACCTGCGGATGTACCTGAAATAATAGAAAAAGGATTACTCTGAGGAGATAATAACTCTTTCAGAGCCAATAATACTCCGACCTGGTAAGCTGCTCGGGCACCACCTCCAGAAAGCACCAATGCTGTATTGTTGTTTATGGCATACATATATCAGTTGATGTGCACTTAATTCTCTACGTAACACTTTGCCCACATTGGTTTTAGGTAATTCATCTCTGAATTCATAAAAACGTGGAACTTTATAAGCCACTAAAGACTGTTTACAAAATGCCTTGATTGATTCGTCATCAAGTCCACTCGTCTCAGTGAGTACAATAAATGCCTTAACCGCTTCACCACTACAATCATCAGGCACAGCAACAACCGCTGCTTCTATAATGTCCGGATGTCCCACTAAAACGTCTTCCACTTCGTTAGGATAAACATTAAATCCCGACACAATAATCATATCTTTTTTGCGATCAACAATACGTATATATCCATCATCTTGAATCACAGCAATATCCCCACTATGAAACCATCCATCGCTATCCAAAACCTCTGCCGTGTCTTCTGGACGGTTCCAATACCCTAACATCACCTGGGGACCACGGATGCACAGTTCTCCCACTTCTTCACGACCCAAATTTTGGCCTTCTGCATCAACTACTTTACACTCAGTCTCTGGGAGCGGTTGACCAATAGTCCCTAATTGACAAGACTCAGGCAGGTTAACCGTTACTACAGGAGATGTTTCTGTCAATCCATAGCCCTCCACAGGAAAAGTACCTGTCAATTCACGCCAGCGATTCGCGGTATCTTTTACTAAAGCCATACCCCCTGAAATAGTGAGTTTGAAACCAGAAAAATCCAATTGTCGAAAGTCAGGATTATTCAGCAAGGCCACAAATAGCGTATTCAAGCCCACCATACCTGTCAACGGGTAGGATTTAAATGTTTTAATCAAACTCTTCAAATCTCTCGGGTTTGGCACCAGTACGCTATGACCACCATTGGCGATGAGCACCATACAATGCATAGTAAAGCCATAGATATGGTAAAGCGGTAAAGGGGCAAGAAAGACCTCTTTAGCTGGCTCAAGCACATGTGTCCAATGGTTGCACAACTGGGATTTATTGGTCAATAAATTTCCATGGGTCAGCATTGCTCCCTTAGCAATACCTGTGGTACCACCCGTATATTGTAAAAAGGCAATATCAGATAATTTTTGTTCAACAGGCGCTAGATGATCCCGTTCCCCTAATTTGAGGGCTTGAAGAAATTTTATTTCAGAAGGAAAGTGGCAAGTAAAGACCTGTTTTTTAATATACTTAATGGCACCATTAATCAACTGACGTTTAGGGAAACAATGCAAGTCACCCACTTCTGTAATAATCACATGCTGAATATCTGTTTCATCAATCACACTTTCAGCAGCTTTAGCAACATTAGCGAGAACCACCAGGACCTTCGCTCCAGAGTCATTTAACTGATGCTGTAACTCTTTTCCAGTATAAAGGGGATTCGTATTAACCAATACAACACCGACACGCATAGCACCAAATAAAACAACGGGATATTACAGTATATTAGGTAACTGCACGGCAATTCTATCACCTGGTGCTAATGTGGTGTGGTGCTGCAAATAGGTAGCAAATTGATGACTTAATTTATCTAACTCAGCATAAGTCATTGTTTGACCAAGACATGAAAATGCAGGCTATGCTCTTCTCTTTTGTATATTTAATTCATGCTGCCACTCACAGCGAATATTAAGAGGCGCTTTGCCAGGAACATGATCTGCAGCACCGCTATCCCAAGTAAAGGTATGAACCCCTGACAGCTCTGTCTCCAAATGAACCACTACAAAATCCCAGTACATTTGCTGTAACAGGCTTTCAAACTTTTCAACCCAATGCCCCCACTCATACTCTATACCATTATAAGTATTACCAAAATGAATGATAGAGGACGGCAAACTATCATCGTAGGAAACTAAAGAGGGCACAGAAAATATATCTCTGGATAGAAAGGCGTTGGAATCCAAGGTTGGCAAACTAATGAGTGCTTTACGATTAATGGCATGACAGTTAATAGTTTGACTATTCATTAGCGAATTAGGGCTTTTAATATAGCCGTATACAACTGACTCTTGATTCATAGTTTATTAGGCTCTTAATGGTGGATATTGGGCAATACACACTACGCTAAAACGGCCAAAGAGAAAAACCTGAACCGCCTGATATATAACGTTGTTCACAAGTTTTTAGTTGCTTAGAATAAGTAGATGCCTGCCTGACTACCTTCTTTGCCACTTTCTTTAACCAAGGTTTTTTATGATAACTTTTCTTTTTAAAACCACCATGTCCTTCATGATAAGCTAAGTATAAAGAGTAGGCATCATTCAAACTAACGCCATTTTTCTTTTTCGTTTGCATGTTATACCAACCAATGAAATCGATGGCATCTTGAAAATTATCCCTATCTGCTCCCCAATGGCCTGTACTTTTTTTATACCATTTCCACGTGGAATCCTGTGCTTGTGAATAACCATAAGCACTACTCTTTCTTGGCCCAGGAATAAAACCCAGGATTTTTGTCCGTGGAGGTTTGGCATAAGAAACAAACCGAGACTCCTGATGCATAAAAGCCATCATTAATGGTATTGAAGATTCCCATCGTTTTTTTGATTTTGCAGCCGCTTTATACCAGGATGGTTTTTGATCGAAAACTCGGCAGATATTATTCACCTGTCGAGGGGGTGATGTCGCACAAGCGGCCAACAAGCCGATTAACAACAGTAACCGAAACACCTGCTTCATATATTCACCCCATGTGTACCCAGTAATTCGACAAGCTGCTCTTCATTGATAATATCGATCCCCAATTGCTCCGCTTTGACTAACTTGGAACCCGCTTTGGGTCCAGCAACAAGGCAACTGGTTTTTTTGGAAACACTGGCTGTGACCGTTGCGCCCAGTGCTTGTAAATATTGTTTGGCTTGATCTCGGTTTAAAGCATCCAAACTCCCGGTCAAAACATAACTCACACCTGCCAATGGTAGATCTGCTTTTTGAACTTCAACATCCGGCCAATTAACACCTTGATCGCGCAAACGTTGAATCATGCCTTGATTACTTTCCTGAGAAAAAAACTCAATGATGAATTTGGTAACAACAGGTCCCACGTCATTAATAGATTGCAAGGTTTCATTATCCGCTTGCATTAAGGCTTCCAAATTACCCAAATGCTGCACTAAACTACGTGCAGTAGCTTCACCAACTTCACGAATACCTAAAGCATAAATAAAACGTGCTAATGTGGTTGTTTTGGATCGCTCCAAAGCTCTCAATAAATTTGCAGCTGACTTTTCGCCCATACGTTCCATGACAATCAGTTGCTCCTGTTTAAGATCATATAAATCCGCAACAGATTGTATACAACCACTATCAACTAACTGCTCAACCAGTTTTTCACCCAAACCATCCACATCCATGGCCTTGCGGGAAACATAATGTTTGATCGCTTCTTTCACTTGAGCAACACAAACCAAACCACCTGAACAACGAATAGCCGTTTCACCTTCTATGTGCACTACTGGTGAAGCACAAACCGGACATTGTTGTGGAAACTCTATAGGAGTAGCGTTATCAGGACGCTTTGCTTCTACTACAGAAACAATTTGAGGAATGACATCACCTGCTCGACGGATAATCACTGTATCGCCTACCATAACTCCTAAACGTTCAATTTCATCACGATTATGCAAGGTTGCATTAGAGACCGTGACCCCACCTACAAAAACCGGCTGTAAACGGGCTACTGGTGTAATGACTCCTGTACGCCCTACCTGAAACTCGACATCCTGCAATTGTGTTATTTCCTCCTGGGCCGGAAACTTCATCGCTATAGCCCAGCGCGGTGCACGGGAAATAAACCCCAGTGTTTGTTGCAAATGAAGACTATTGACTTTAAAGACAATACCGTCGATATCATAAGCCAAGGCATCGCGCTTTTCTGATAATTTTTTAAAATAATCACAACAGGAATGAATACCGATGACTTTTGCTATTTCCTTATTAATGCGAAACCCCCAACCAGATAAAGCATATAAAATATCGATGTGAGAGTCAGGTAGTTCCCCCCCCTCTACCTGTCCGACACTATACGCACACATCTCTAATGGACGTTGGGCAGTAATACGTGAATCCAACTGTCTTAAACTACCGGCTGCAGCGTTTCTTGGATTAACAAACAGTTTTTCATTATTATTTCTAGCCGTTTCGTTGAGTTGCTGAAACCCTGCTTTTGGCATATAAATTTCACCACGCACTTCCAGTATCAGTGGGTAACTATCCCCCTGCAAGCGCAGCGGAACTGAGGGAATCGTTCGAACATTTTGCGTAATATCTTCACCTGTTGTGCCATCTCCTCGGGTTGCTCCTTGTACCAATATGCCACCCCGATAAAGCAAACTAATGGCGATACCATCTAACTTGGGTTCACAGGCATACTCAATTTGTTGATCTTCGATATGTAAACGATCAATAATACGGCGATTAAATTCATAAAGCTCATTGTCGTTGAAGGCATTATCTAAAGACAACATGGGTACAATATGCGTGACTTGAGAAAAAACATCCAACGGTTGACTTCCTACTCGTTGGGTCGGCGAATCGGCCGTGACCAATTCCGGATGCTCTTTTTCAAGAGTCTGTAAAGCACACAGTAGGCGGTCGTACTCTACATCAGGAATCTGTGGGGTATCAAGGGCATAATACAGATAGTTATGGTGATGAATATCGTCTCGTAATTTTTGTATCTGCTGCTCTACTAGCAATAATTTAGACCTATCAAGCATTGAAATCCTTAAAAATTAACATCTACGGCTTACTTTTTTCTAACTGTTGTCGTCGGGCAAAATCACGAACGCGTTCACGGTAATGCGCAATAGTTTGCGCAGTCATAACACTGCGTTGTTCATCTTTTAATTCTCCAGACAAACCTGCCGCAATATTTTTTGCTGTTTCCACCATAGTTTCAAAAGCCAGCATATTTTCATTTCCAGCAACGGGCAAAACAAGAAAAAAAGTAATTCCAACCGTGCTAAAACGATCAATGGTTTTTAAATCAAAAACTCCCGGCATTAACATATTCGCCATACTAAATAACGCCGGACCCTCACCATTTTCATCGGCATGATAGTGAAAAATATCCATAGCACCATAACGCAAACCATTTTCAACGGCTTGCTGTAAAATATCGCTACCACTAAATTGCTGATCACCACTAGCCTTAATATGAAGTATCAGTACTTCCTGTAATGAGGAATCAATATCTGTTGTATGTTGAGATTCCCGAGAAAAGTATTTAGATTGATAATGCGGTTTATTTGCTGAACGGCTCTCCAGCTCTCCACTATCGTCAAGCGTTGGTTCTATTGCTCGTTTGATACGTTTACCAACAGGCCGTATCTCTAAGTCACTATCCAAAGCATGACTCTCTAAGAGAATATCCCGACCTTTATCACTTGGAACTTTACGTTTCGTCTTGGATGTGTGCCCCGTTGTTTTTGATAACGCATCTGCTTCAGCAGTTTCCATTAATACCGGAACTGCCTCTTCCAAATTCAACGACACTTGCTCCGGTTCGTTATTCACAGTACTATTTTTGTGTTCAGCTTCTAGGTCACCATCTTCTACAGTTTTTGTGGCATTGCCACCATGATTTGTGACTTCCGCTTCCAATTCAGCTTCATTAGGGTTTTCAAGTACTTCGTTGTGATCATGATCAATATCAGAAGCATCTGCTTTAACATCACTATCGAAATCATATTCATCATCCCAGGTTTTGCCATAGTACTCTTCACCCCCTTCGTCATTATCAACCCACGGGTCTTCATCATCGGCTTCCGTCGTCTTGTCACTCTGTGAAGTACCCGTTAAATCTGTACCAAAGTCGTACTGACTTCTTATTTTAGCAATACGCTCTTTATCTATTTTTCGATCACTAGCACGGGCTCCACCATTAGGGAACTCACTACCATAATGATTATCATCAACAGGTTCTAATAATTGCTTTTTTGTATCTAAAGACATACGCAAAGAATCATATCGGGCCTTACGCATACGTCGAAAGCCATCAAGAAAGATACCAATAATCAAAAGGAATACCAGTACTATAAGCCATGTTTGAGTTGAAAAATCCATCAATAGGGCCTCTATACTCTTTGTACTATACGGCTGCCAATTCAGCCGCTTCGTTAACATCGACAGTCACCATACGTGACACACCAGCTTCATGCATAGTGACCCCCATCAATTGATGGGCCATTTCCATCGCAATTTTATTATGCGTAATATAAATAAATTGCACCTGGGAAGACATTTCTTCTACCAGACGTGCATAACGTCCTACGTTAGCATCATCTAATGGAGCGTCTACCTCATCCAACATACAGAAAGGTGCAGGATTCAGACGGAAAATGGAAAATACCAATGCAATGGCTGTTAGCGCTTTTTCTCCACCTGATAATAGGTGAATAGTACTATTACGCTTGCCAGGAGGTCGGGCCATAATAGCAATGCCCGTATCCAACATATCATCACCCGTCAGCTCCAAGTAGGCGTGTCCACCACCAAATACCTTCGGAAACAATTCCTGTATACCGGAGTTAATGGAGTCGAAAGTTTCCTTAAAACGTGTCCGCGTTTCACGATCAATTTTCTTAATCGCATTTTTCAGTGTTTCAAGTGCTTCATTCAAATCGTCGTTCTGTGTATCCAGGTATTGTTTACGCTCAGACTCGTTTTTGTGTTCCTCAATCGCAGCCAAATTAATGGGTCCCAGACGGGTAATGCGATTACTGATGGCCGTCAGTTTTTCTTCCAACGAGCACTCTTGGATATTTTCAGGCAAGCTTTCCAGTAATTGCTCAATATCGTTACCATCATCCATCAACGTTTTAACAATCGTTTCACATTGCACCTGTACTGTCTGCGCGGCAACTCGACTGTCAGTCAATTGTGTACGCAAAGCCTGTAATTCTCGATCGACTTTGGAACGAGACTGCTCAACATCACGTAATTGTTGCTCCACATTTTCAACAGTTCGACGAGATTCAGCTAACTCTCTCTCTATGGTAATACGTCTTTCCAGTAATGCTTCCAACTCCAACTGAAGACCTTCAGTTGGATCTTCTGACGTACCAATCATTCGTTTTAATTCATCACTGCGACCCTGCAAGCGTAATAACTGCTCGTTAAGGCGCTTTATACTATCTTTAATTGAGGTTAACTGAGTTTTAACTGACTGGTGTTGCATCGCCATAGCATGTAGCTTATCTTTATCATGGCGTGCACGTTGTCGTGTCTGGTCCAATACCTCTCTAATGGTATCACGACGGCCCAACAACTGCTCACGCTGCTCAGAGTCCTGTTCCATAATAGTAATAGCGTCTTCCAAAACCGTTCTCGCTTGGGATAAGTTTTCGTCTTCCAATGACAATTGCTCTTTAGCTTCATCAATATCCGACAGCAATTTTTGACGTCGCATTTCACTCTGCTCCAAACGAACTTCCTGCGCACTTAGCGCTGATCGCAATTCACTGAATTGTTGCTTACTGTCATCACTGCCTCGACGGTACTGCTCTCGTTGTTGCTCTAAACGTTTAAGCAATTCACGTTGTTGCCGTAACTGATCACTGGCTTGTTCTACCTCAGCTTCTGTCTGTTCCAAACTCAGGGACAGCACTTGCAGTTCTTCCTGTCTTGCTAACACACCAGCCTGGGCACCAGTATCACGCTTAACACGTAGCCAGTTCTCTCCTAACCATATTCCTTCACTGGTAATCACTGACTCACCCGCGTTAAGCTGTGAGCGCAAAGCCAAAGCATCAGATAACTTTTCCGCTGTATAAACGCCATTCAGCAGAGCCTTAATACTGATATCACCCACCACCTGTTCTACCAGTAAAGGAGCTTTATCCGAACAACTGCCATGAGCGACAATCTGGCTGTCCAAAAGAACCAGACTCCCTTGCTCCAGAGATGACAACACACTGGTAACGAAATCAATCCCATCGACGCAAATTGCCTGTACTGCATCGCCCAAAACGGTTTCCACCGCTCCTTGCCACTTTGGGTTCACCGTTATTTTTTCCAATAATCGAGGATTTTGCGCTAGAGATTGTTCATCAATCCACTGAAGAAGCTTGTTATCCCCACCCTTGGCGGCCTGTTGTAACGTTTCCAGAGAAGCATGACGTCCACGAGCAGTTTGCAATTGGTTTCTCAATTGATCCAGTGTTAATTCATAGCCATGAATAGACTCTCGAACCTCATCAATCTGATGCCTGATACTGTCCGCCTGTAATGCTTGTTCCTCCACTGCCTGCCCTGCTTCTGCAACTTGCTCTGTCAACTGGGCAATATTGTCGTCATTAGCAGGTAATCGGTTATTCTCATCCTCCAAACGCCGGATACGCTCTAACAAACGTGTCTGTACCTGTTCCAAATGTTGGATTCTGGATTGCTCAACCTCAGCTTTTTGGCGTGGTTCAGCAGCACGTTGGTTAAACTCGTCCCATTCAAGCTGCCAAGACTGCATTGCCTCTTCTGCAACAAGTAATGCTTCACCTGAATCATCCTCACTGGCCTGTAGCACTTCTAATTCGGGTTCAATCTCGGCTAATTCAGCTCCCCATAACGCGGCTTTTTGCTGATCACCAACCAAGTGTTCTGTTGTTTCCTGAACCTCTTGTTCGGTTTGCTGCAGGTCTTCTTGCAACTGTCGGTTGCGTTCTTGAATATGTTGAATACTTTGCTCCAATCGAGCAATCTCCGTCCCTATGCCGTAAAAACGACCCTGCACTTCATTAAACTTATCTCCCAGCTCAACATATTCTGCACGTCGCTTCTCTATGGACGTATCATGACCCACCTGCTCAGTAACACATGCTTCAATCTTAACTTCGAATTTACGAATGCCTTCTCTTTGTAATCTTAATTTGTCATCCAACAAACGATAGCGTAGGGCTGACAATTGAGCGCTGAGTTCACGCTCTTCTTTTTTAAACTCTGCATACTGTTGAGCTGATTTGGCTTGTCTTTGTAGACGCACTAATTGCCGCTCCAGCTCTTCTCGAATATCGGTTAAACGTTCCAGATTTTCCATAGTACGACGCATACGGTTTTCCGTATCGCGTCGACGTTCCTTGTACTTTGAAATACCTGCAGCTTCCTCAATATATACACGCAATTCTTCAGGCTTGGCTTCAATCAGGCCGGAAATCATACCCTGTTCAATAATGGCATAACTACGAGGCCCAAGACCTGTACCCAGAAAAATATCCGTAATATCTCTCCGCCGACATTTAATGCCATTCAAGTAGTAAATATTTTGGCCGTCACGAGTGACCTTGCGTTTAATTGCAATCTCATTAAACTCTGCATACTCGCCAACCAAGGAACCATCACTATTATCAAATATAAGCTCGATCGAGGCTTGACCAACCGGCTTACGCCCACCTGAGCCATTAAAAATAACATCAGCCATGGACTCACCACGCAGATTTTTAGCGGAAGACTCACCCATCACCCATCTTACTGCATCAATGATATTGGACTTACCACATCCATTAGGGCCAACGACGGCACACAAGTTACTCGGGAAAGAGACCGTCGTCGGGTCTACGAAAGACTTAAAACCCGCAAGCTTGATACTTTTTAAGCGCATGTTGCTTTTATTACCATTGATAACCTATTGTTTTATATAATTTTTATCTATTTTAAGCGGTTCATTTTTTGTCGAAACAGTCTGGGGACATAACACTAAAGTTGCGTAATTTTACACCGATAATGCCCTTATTACACCCCAATTGCACCAATTTCACGGCTTATTTTTTATCTGTGTCACAGTTTAAAACCTAGAGGGGTTTATTGATTTTCACGGGATTCGTTCAGAAATGACCAGTTGATAAGTCACTCCCTCATCATCCCCTTGATTAACAGGACCTAAGGTGGCTTGCCAATCTCCCGATTTTGGCGCAGAGTCCCCCGATTTTGATAACCGGGCAACTAACTCCAACTGCTTCACACTGCTTAAATTCATTCCAGGAACCATTGCCATTGCATCTGTTAACGTTAAATCAAGAGGCAAATCCTTGGCTTTTACCCGAACAATGGCCAACGGTACTCTAGCTCCCTGCCATGCACGAGCATAGATGAATACACTATCCTCTGGAGAGGAAGTCACTGATTCAGCCAGCGAAACCTGTAATTCAACCTTAGCCTCATCACCATCTAACACTTCTTGCTTCGAGGATTCGTCAGTGGTATACGCTGACGATGGGGCTCCATCCCCATCCGCTTCAGCCAATCGTTGGCGTGCAACAGCAAGACTACTCTGTAAGGCTTTGGAATTAGGTGTATTAATGCCCTGTAAATTAATGGCTTTCTGCCAAAAATGAATCGCTTGCTGATACTGATTGAATTGAAATGATGCTATCCCCGCCAAACCCAATGCAACCGTATTATTAGGTTCAAGCTGTAAAGTCCTATCAACCAAAGACTGCACTATAGGCACGACACGATTATTGGCCTGCAAAAAAAACGCTTGGGCCATTTCTGCCATGATTTGGCCAACATTCGGTTGCTGTTCTAAAATAAGCTCAAATTGCTCGATAGCCAGAGAGAAGTTACCCAAACTCATCAAGGTTCGCGCCAATAGTAGTCGCATTTGCAGCTCATTGGGTTCATTCTCCAGATACGTCGTTATCTTTGTAACCAACTGGCGATTAATACTCACCATTTGATCTTTTAAGGAAGAATCACCAGAATGAATATAGTGTCTTTCCAACTGGCCTCGTCGTTCTATGACGGACTTGATTGTCCAAAGTTCATAAGCCCCCAGTTGTTGGTAAATGAGTGCCGCAACCAACACTAAACAGCACGTAATACCAGCAAACACCCAAGGGTAATAACGTCTGGAAAAAGCATCAGTTTGAGTTTCTGACGATGATAAGTGACTATCCTCCAACAAATTACGCTCCAGCTCAAGCTTAAGCTCATTATGTTGCTCCCTGGTCATACTACCTGTAACCAGCGATTGTTCAATATCAGAAAGATGATCGCGGTATAGAGCAATATTGGTCAACTGTCGTTTTTCCGCATCCGCTTCTTTGCTAGTGTCAACCAAACGATGGCGAATGAACGGCCAGCCAATAAAAACAACAGCTAACAATATCAACAATACAGAACCACTATAAAACAGTGTCATAATAACGATCTCTAAGGGGGAGTCTCCGTCTCTTCTGATGAAGTCTTTAAAAGGCTTTTCAGTTGATCTTGCTCACTACTGGAAAGCTCATCCAGACTCATTTTCCTGGTATTGGTTGATTGACGACCACGCACAATATAGGCAACGATTCCCAGTCCTAATACCAGCAATACTAAAGGTAATCCCCATAGTACTACCGTTGATTTTTGAAAACGGGGCTTATATAAAACAAACTCACCATAGCGGTCTACCATAAATGTTTTTATTTCCCTATCTGTTTTTCCTTCCAATAACATCTGATGGAGTTCCCGACGCAAATCCTCGGCAACCGGTGAATCAGAGCCTGCAAGATTCTGATTTTGGCATTTGGGACAACGCAAAACCTCAATCAGGGCATGATATCGCTGGCGTTGAGACTCTGTATCAAACTCATACAGATCTACTACCGCCATTAGAGGCGGAGCAATAATCAACAAGAAGCAAGCAAGAAACAGAGACGTTAAAAAAACCTTCATAGCAACCACCCCCCCCACTGAAATTGGATAAAATTATAGTACCGAACTATCCCGTTCTCATTTTGCTTATAAAAAACAAAGCAATACCAAACAACATTGGCAAAGAGGGCCGCATTATAGCGATAATAGGACGGTAATAAAGAAAAACCCCCTTCTGAAACAAGAATGTATTGATTTTTTCAAAAATCACATGCAATGGGCTTGCTGTATCACCGTCAGAGGGCACGACCTAACACCACAGGCCTGATGTTACATAATACATTGGCGTTATCAACAAAGGGAATACCGTTGGGGCTTGTCAATCAATCCCATACTGACCGAAAACAACGTTATGAGGGCCGTCATGAAGAAAAGCGGCAACGCCGACACTGGAATAGCAATGTATCAGACAAAGAGAACTTACGATGGATAACCGGGGTAGAAGAGTCTCAAGATCTTGATGTGGGTAATACGGAAATTATCCATATTGCAGATAGGGAATGCGATTTTTAATGTGCTTGTTATGTGTTTTTGGCTTTAGCATATTGGTAATATTTAAATACAATGGTTATTGGGATTAGTACTAGCGACCACCCCAAGCACAAAATAAATATTTGAGGCCCTATAGATAACAACCCAGCCTCTAGCTCTAAATTTAAGACCACTGCCGTAATCACAGATAAGACAACACAAAACATTGTCATTCGTACAGGCGGTAAAGAATACCACACTGGAAGCCAACGGACAGAAGCAGACCAAACTAAAAGACTAGGTGATATTACTAAACAAACTAGCAATAAACCCATCCCTAACATTCTGACAATATCCATTACTATCCCTATCTACTATTTGACACATAACGTCGTAATGTGGGGAAACTGGAGCAACGCGTAGGTTTGCCCACACGATTACCTTGTTATATCTAGTAAAAGAAGCGCTCTTTTATTGTATCTTTTTCTCTATTACCCATGTATGTAACGCATACAATAATTTTTGCCTGAGCAGAGGGCTCTTTAAAATATGGGTATCTAGCGTTAACTTTAGAACCGTCAGCATTGTGTAAGTCTTCATATATTTTAATAATTGTACCAAAAATTTGGTTTTTTACTGAAACTTCCATGTGTAATATTTTTTACGTATATTCGTGCTGTCTCTGTAGGTGGCTTTTTCTTTCCACCATAGAATTGATAAGGAGTAATTGATGTACCACTTTGCATCAGAGCAAAAAACCTTAAATACAAAGTCATAACGCTCCCGCAAAGCGGGAGGCTTGACGGTTGTTAGCAGCCCTGAGGGCTGCCAAAGTTAATGTTCACAA